>CAYWSH010000074.1:0-16241 GCA_964460655.1 uncultured Terriglobales bacterium
GCCGCTGCCTGGGCCGCTGCCAGCCGCGCCGTCAGGACGCGGAAAGGCGAACAGGAGACGTAGTTGAAGCCCTGCTGGTAGCAGAACTCCACGCTCGAAGGCTCACCACCGTGCTCGCCGCAGATGCCCAGCTTGATCTTCGCGCGCGCCTTGCGGCCCTTCTCGCACGCGATCTTGATCAGCTGACCTACGCCCTCGCGATCGAGCACGGCGAACGGGTCCTGCTTCAGGATGCCTTGTTCAACGTACGACGGCAGGAACTTGAACATATCGTCGCGCGAGTAGCCGTAGGTCGTCTGGGTGAGGTCGTTGGTCCCGAAGCTGAAGAACTCGGCCTCTTTCGAGATCTCGTCCGCCACGAGCGCCGCGCGCGGCAGCTCGATCATGGTGCCCACGAGGTAGTCGACCTTCGTTTCCTTTTCACGGAAGACCTCGTCCGCGACGCGCCGCACGATCGCCGCCTGGTTCGCCATCTCCTTGAGCGAGCCGGTGAGCGGGATCATGATCTCGGGCAGCACCTTCACGCCTCCCTTCTTCACCGCGACCGCCGCCTCGATGATGGCGCGCGCCTGCATCTCCGTGATCTCGGGATACGTGATGCCCAACCGGCAGCCACGGTGCCCGAGCATCGGGTTCAGCTCGTGCAGTTCGTTGACGCGGCGCAGCAGCGTGCGCAGCTCTCTCAGCTTCGGCGATTTCGGCTTGGTGGCCTCCAGCACGCCGATCTCGACCATCAACTCCTCACGGCTCGGCAGGAACTCGTGCAGTGGCGGATCGAGCGTACGGATGGTGACCGGGAAGCCGTCCATGGCGCGGAAGACGCCGATGAAGTCGGAGCGCTGCATCGGCAGCAGCTTCTTCAGCGCCGCGCGGCGTGACTTCTCATCGTTCGCCAGGATCATGGCCCGCATGTGCGGCAGGCGATCGGCGGCGAAGAACATGTGCTCGGTGCGGCACAAGCCGATGCCTTCGGCGCCAAAAGCGCGCGCCTGGATGGCGTCACGCGGGATGTCGGCATTCGCGCGCACGCCCATGGTGCGGAACGGCTCCGACCACGACATAATCTTGATCAGGTCTGGATTGTCGGGCGACGCTTCCTTGGTGCCCAGCTTGCCCTTGATCACGCGCCCGGTGGTGCCATCGAGTGATAGCCAGTCGCCTTCCTTGAAGGTCTGGCCTTTCACCCGCATCACGCGCGCTTTCTCGTCGACTTCGATGTCACCCGCGCCGGCCACGCAGCACTTGCCCATGCCGCGCGTCACCACGGCGGCGTGCGATGTCATGCCGCCGCGCGACGTCAGGATGCCCGCCGCGACTTCCATGCCGTGAATGTCTTCCGGCGTCGTTTCCGCGCGCACGAGGATGACGCTCGCGCCCTTCTTGTCGTGTACCCATTTCACCGCTTCATCCGCCGTGAACACGATCTGTCCCACGGCGGCTCCGGGCGACGCCGGCAGGCCCTTCGCCAGCACTTCCACCTTGCCGCTCTTCTCGTCGAGATTCGGCACGAGGAAGTCGTACAGCTGGTTGGGGTCGACACGGAAAATGGCTTCCTGCTGGTTGATGAGGCCTTCATCCACCATGTCGATCGCTACGCGCACGGCTGCGCGCCCGGTGCGCTTACCGTTGCGCGTCTGCAGCATGTACAGCTTGCCTTCCTGGATGGTGAACTCGAAGTCCTGCATGTCGCGGTAGTGGCGCTCGAGCCGCGACGTGATGTCGCGCAGCTCGCGATACGCCTTGGGATTCTGCTTCTCGAGTTCGCTGATGTGCATCGGCGTGCGGATGCCCGCCACTACGTCTTCGCCTTGCGCGTTCATCAGGAACTCACCGTAGAACTCCTTCGCGCCGGTCGAAGGATTGCGCGTGAAGCCCACGCCCGTGCCGCTCGTATTGCCGAGGTTGCCGAACACCATCGCCTGTACGTTGACGGCGGTGCCGAGTTCGTCGCTGATGTTGTTCATGCGCCGGTAGTGCTTCGCGCGGTCGTTGTCCCAGGAGCGGAACACGGCATTGCGCGCGAGCACGAGTTGGTCATACGGCTCCTGCGGGAAGTCGCGCTTGGCGTGCTTCTTCACGACCTTCTTGTACTCGGCGATGACTTCCTGCAGCGCCTTCGCATCGAGGTCGGTGTCGAGCTTCGCCTTTTTCTTTTTCTTGATGCCCTCGAACACCTCGTCGAAGTCGTGCTTCTCGATCTCGAGCACGACGTTGCCGAACATCTGGATCAGGCGGCGATAGCTGTCGTAGGCGAAGCGCGGATTGTTGCTCTTGCGCGCCAGCGCTTCCACGCTCTTGTCGTTGAGGCCGAGGTTGAGGATGGTGTCCATCATGCCGGGCATGGAGAACTTCGCGCCCGAGCGCACGCTGACGAGCAGCGGATTCTCGCCCGCACCGAGCTTCTGCCCTTGCAGTTGCTCCAGACGACGCAGCGCTTCATCCATTTGCTTGTCGACATCCGGCAACACGCTGCCGTTGTGCATCCATTCGCGGCAGGCTTCCGTTTGGATGGTGAATCCTGGAGGCACCGGCAGGCCGGCGTTGGTCATCTCGGCGAGGCCCGCGCCCTTGCCGCCAAGCACGTCCTTCATGTTGCCGTTGCCATCGGCCTTGCCGCCGCCGAAGAAATAAACGTACTGGCTAGTCTTGGATTGCTTCTCGTCCATCTGTTCCATCGTCTGCGTAGCCATAAGTGCTTTTCCTTTTTTCGGCCCAAATCAGGCCTTGGATTCGGTAACGATCTCGGAAAAATCGGCGATGGTGGAAAACTCGTTCACCAGGCGGTCGAGCAGTGCCAGCCGCATGCCGCGCAAGCTTTCATCATCTACCATCACCATGATCTTGTCGAAGAACTTGTCCACGGCCGGACGCAGGCGCGATATCTGCACCAGCGCCTGTTCGTATTTGTGCTCGGCCTTGAGTTGGCGCACGCGGTTCGCGACTTCGCGGCTTTGGTCGAGCAATTCCTGTTCGGCGGGTTCCATCTGCGCGTGTCCGGCGCCGCCGGCCGGCATCTTGCCCGCGTCGCGCGCCTGCCGCAGGATGTTCTTCATGCGCTTGAAGGCGACCGAGATGGGCTCGAAATCGGGTGTTGAGCGGACTTTGCTGACGGCTTCGGCGCGGGCGATCGCATCGGTGACATCATCGGCATTCACCGCGAGCACGGCGTTCACCACGTCGTACGCGAAGCCGCGCACGTCGCGCAAGTAGAACTCAAGACGCTCGCGGAAGAACGCAGCCAGTGCGGTCTTCGTGTCCTCCGTCTTACGGAACTTCTTCTGCGCCTCCGACCCGGTGTAGCCATCGAGCGTCGCGCTCATGATCGGTGCCAGTGACAGCGCCAGCTTGTGCTCGGCAATCGTCTTGACGATGCCGTTCGCCGCGCGGCGCAGCGCGAACGGGTCCTTCGAGCCGCTCGGTACCAGCCCGATGGCGAACATGCCGGCGATGGTATCGGCCTTGTCGGCGATCGCGACCACTGCGGCTTCCGCGGTGCGCGGCACCGCGTCGTCCATCGACTCGGGCTTGTACTGATCGTAGATCCCCGTTGCGATGTCGTCGCCGAGTCCCTGCGCCTTCGCGTACAGGCCCCCGACGATGCCTTGCAGCTCAGTGAATTCCTTCACGAGTTCAGTCGTCAGGTCCGCTTTGGCGAACGTTGCGGCATCGCGGACGACACGGGCATTCACCATCTTGGCTCCGGCGGAGAGCTGATGCGCCAGCTCCGATCCGAGCTTCGCCACGCGCTGCGACTTCTCGTAATAGCTGCCCAGGTCTTTCTGGAAGGTGACGCTGCGTAGCATGGTGATGCGCTCCCGCAGCGGCGTCTTCTGGTCTGTCTGCCAGAAGAAGTGGGCATCGTTGAAACGGGCGCGCAGCACTCGTTCGTTACCGTGGCGGATCAGGCCGTCAGGATCGCCATCGGTGTTGAGCACGGCGAGAAAATGGGGAGCGAGCTTGCCGTTCGCATCTTCAACCGCAAAATACTTCTGATGATCGCGCATCACGGTGACGAGGACTTCTTCCGGAAGCGCGAGATACTCGGGGTCGAATCCGCCCAGCAGCACGGAAGGGAACTCGGTGAGGTTAACGACCGTGTCTAACAGGGAAGCATCGGTGCGCAGCCGCAGCCTCTTTGCCTTGGCGGCACTTTCCAGGCCAGCGACGATGCGCCGGCGCCGCTCTTCCGGATCGACGATCACGCTCGCCTTTTCCAGCGCGGCGGAGTATTGCGCCGGCGCTTTGATCGCGATCTCGCCGCGGCTCAGGACGCGATGCCCGCGTGACTCATTCTGCGACGTGACACCACCGAACTGCAGTGGCACGACTTTGTCGTCGAGTAACGCGACGAGCCAGCGCACTGGCCGCACGAAGCGCTCCGGCTTGCCCGCGCGCCAATACATGTTCTTCGGCCAGTAGAGGCTCGCAATCTCTTTGGGGAGCGATTCGCTCAGAATGTCGGCGGCCTCGCGCCCTGTTCGTTTCACAGTGGCGGCGAGGTATTCACCCTTCGGCGTCGTCGCTTTCTCTAACTTCGCTACCGGCACACCGACCTTCTTGGCGAAGGCCTCAGCCGCCGCTGTTGGCACCCCATCTTTGTAAGCGACCTTCAGGGCTGGGCCGGTGACGTGTTCCTCGACGTCGGCCTGGGCAACGGCAATGCCTAGCGCGAGCAGCGTGATGCGACGAGGTGTCGAGAATGACTGCAGGCGCGGTGTGCCAAGTCGCTCGGTGGCCAGTAGTTTGCCGACACGTGTCCGCAGCTCTTCCGCAGCGGCATGGATCATCCGTGCGGGAATCTCTTCCGTTCCGAGTTCGAGCAGAAAATCGGGCATTCTGTGTCGCCCGCTAAAGCGGGCTCGAATTCCTAATCGTGCCTACCCAGGACTTCGTCCTGGGCTAACTTCAATCGTCCCTTCGGGACTCCACGTCGTCATTGCATCAACGTCGTTGATTCCTTGGAAGGGGCACGGCTCGGAGGTCGGGGCTTAAGCCCTGACTCGCGAAGCGACCGTGCCGTCAAGCTCTCTTAACCAGAGCGGCTTTAGCCGCTGAGGTATTCGTCTCGCTTTCGATCTGCCCACGTCCCTGCTGCTCCACCCACGCTTTCGCCACATCGACCGCGAGTTGTCGTACACGCGCCATCACGCCGACGCGCTCGGTCACGCTGACCGCGCCGCGTGCATCGAGAATGTTGAACAGGTGCGAGCACTTCAGGCAGAGATCGAATGCGCCGAGGAGCGGGACCTTACTGGTGTCGGCATTCTCCTTCGCCGCAACGTTCCGGTAGGCTTCCAGCAACGCCTTGCATTCCTCTTCGTACAGCTCAAAGTGCTTCCATGTCTTTTGCACGTCGGCGAACTCAAAGTTGTAGGCGGAGAGCTGCACTTCATCCGCGTGGCGCACGTCACCGTAGGTCGTGACGCTTTTCCCATCGCGTGCCCACACGATGTCGTAGATGGAATCCACGTCCTGCAGGAACGCGGTGATGCGTTCGAGGCCGTAGGTCAGCTCGGCGCAGATCGGGTCCAGGTCAACACCGCCGCATTGCTGGAAGTAAGTGAACTGCGTGATCTCCAAACCGTCGAGCATCACCTGCCACCCGATGCCCCACGCGCCCAGCGTCGGTGCTTCCCAGTTGTCCTCTTCGAACTTGATGTCGTGCCGGCGCAGGTCGATGCCGAGCGCCGCGAGCGATTCGAGGTACAGCTCCTGCACGTTCTCCGGCGGCGGCTTCAGGATGACCTGCAGCTGCATGTGCTTGTAGAGCCGGTTCGGATTCTCGCCATACCGTCCGTCTGCCGGACGCCGCGACGGCTGTACGTACGCGACTTTGTACGGCTTCGGCCCGAGCACGCGCAGGAATGTTTCGGGCGCCATGGTGCCCGCGCCGACCTCGACGTCGAACGGCTGCTGCAACACGCATCCGCGCTCTGCCCAGAACTTCTGCAGCGCGAGGATGATCTCCTGATATGTAGGTACGGTCTTCACTCAGATGGGTCTAATCCAATCTCTCCAACATCGCGGCCGTCACCAACTTCTTCTCGATGTGCCGCTCGATCAGGTGCAGCAAAAATTTCCGTAAGTCATTCGCGCGCGACCGCGGCCACGGCTTGCCGTTAAAGTTCACGATCGGCGCGCGGAACATCTCGGCCGCCAGCCGACGCGACTCGGCTGACATCTCTACCGACGCCAGCCGCTTGTCCGCCGCGCACATCAAGCCATCGGCCAGCGGATGAAAAAACGCCTTCGCGCCGTCCACTACTTCGCCGCACACGATGCACGCGCTCAAATCCGGCAGCAGGCCCGTGAGGCGCGCGATCCACAGGTCGAAATACGTCACCGGCATCCATACGGCGCCGGCGTGCAGCGCTCCGAGTGTTGCTACGGCGAGCCGGAACAGCGCATCGTTCTGTTCGCGGTCGGGCATCAGCTCGTCGATGACTTCCGCTACGTGTCCAAGCCCCACCGCGCGCGGATAATCGATCGCGCTTGAGAGCGGCGAATCCAGCACATCGCACGAATCGATGCGTGCCAGCTCCTTGCCCTCGCGGTCGTCCCAGTACAGCCGCACATATGTCAGCGGCTCGAGCGCGCCCCCGAAGCGCCGCTTCGATCTCTTCGCCGACCGCGCCACGCCCCGGACCTTGCCTTCCTGGCGCGTGAAAAACGTCACCAGCAGGTCAGCCTCGCGCAGCGGATAACTGCGCAGCACGATGGCCTCAGACTGCTTCAGAGGCATGCCGGCCGCCTCGGTAAGCCAAGAATGACGCGGGATTGCAGGGACTGGCGCTCGGAGCCCAAACCTTGATTCTAATGCACGCACCCGGAGATGGGAATCGGCTTCCGGCGCCGCCAGGCAAGAGGCCCAGCCACCCGGCTGGGCCTCGCAGGCTACACGTCCGCATTGGCGCGTTACCGGTTCTGCTGGCGGTTTGGAGCGGAGCGACCGGAGCTTAAGGACCGCCGTTCGCCGAGCATCCCAGCGTCGCCTTCGCGGCCGCTATGGTTTGCGCCTGGGCCGTCCAGTCGACCCTGATCTGTTGACGTTCCGGCGGCGAGAGCTGCCAGGAGAGGGGCGTGGTGCTGCGCAGGGCGTTAGCGTTGGGTTGGAAGATGATGTTCTCCATCGTGAGGCCCTGGTGCTGCAGCAGCTCGCGTGTGTCCGCGATAGAGCTGTCGTTGCGCGCGACTTGGGCGCTTGTCCGCACCCCAAGCAGAGCGCTGACCGGTGCCCCGATCTGTGTGTACCACGCCCAGTCGCGCGGCTCGATCCGCGGGTGTGGGGGCTCGGCGCGCAGTTGCAACAGGACGAGTCTCGTCACTCCCGCTGCTTTCATCCGCGTCTCTTCTTTGCGGATCCAGGCCAGCGCGCTCACCACGCCGAAATTGTCGTAGTAGCCGCCGTCGGCAACGTGCATCTTCAGCACCTCCGCGACCTCGGCTGGACGGGCCATGGGGCTGACGAAGGGGAAGCTGGCCGAAAGCCGCACCGCCGTGAGGATCGCTATGTCGCGATGCTTACCGTAGTACGAGTTGAAGCTGCGCATGTCCTCCTTTGCGTCAATATCGAACGTGGCCAGATTCAGGCGCTGTCCGCTTTCTGCCAGGGTCGCATTGAACATCACGCCTGGTTTGATCCCGTCGCGCACATCATCGCGCCATTTCCCACGCGTCGCCTTTTGCAGGTCAGGCTCGCTGCCGCGCCTCCAAGCCATTTCCATCGCCGCCCCGCGGTCGTCGCTCTGCCAGACGAATGCTCCCGCAACCGCCCGTAGGAAGTCCGGATATACCAGCCCCCAGGCAATCTCGCTCAAGGCGGGCGTGATGGCGCGGTCACGGATACTCTGCAGGGCATTATGCTGGCTGGGAAAGCCGTCTCTGCCGTACTCGTTGACGAAGTGCGCCGTGCCCAGGCTCCCGCCGGAGACCGCACTGATCAGGGCAATGCTGCGATTGAATCGCTGCGGACACCCTTCTTCCATCCCGGTAAGCACCTGTGTCGTCCAGGCACTGGCTTGTATGCCACCCCCGCTGGCGGTCACGATCACGAGCGGCCCTCCGTTCGGGTTCCGTCTTTGCCAGCTTGCCAGCACGTCGTCGGGTCCGACCGTGTCGGCAGCCTGCTTGGCGGCGTTCAGCAACGGAAAGACATGGTCAGAGTCCTTTGGCAATGCCAGGAGTGCCGCGCTGAACACGACCACGAGCGACACCGGGATCCTGTAGCGATCAAAGAAAAAGGCAAGGCTGCTCAACCCCAACCCCGCCAGACACGTGAGGAACAGCACGAAGACGAGCGGTGGCACGGTGCTGGCCAGGCCGGTGGTATGCGGGTCGAACAGGAAATATCCCAGCAAATAGAAGATCGACTGTGAGATCAAAAGCGCCAGGTACATCACCTGGCCAGTGCGAGGCTGCGAGGTCCGATAGTTGAAGTACCCGATGCCCACTTCGGCAGGCAGATTGCGGAACAGCCGTGCCGCGCTCGCTCGTACCCAACCGAAGCGAGGAGGTGTCTCGTGTGCCGTTTGATCGGCTCCCGGGAATGTGGGCTTGGAGGGAAAGAACAGGTCTCGGCTGTTCGGGGGTGATCCCAGCCGGTACAACATCTCCAGGAAGAAAAGCCAGGCCAGGCTCAGAGCAAATCCCAGGGCTGCCATCAGCGCATTGCGCCAGAGCGGAAGATAGACCGCGTCGACGTCGGGACTGGTCGGTATGCGCGACAAATACACGACGGGCGCCACCACTGGCAGTGCCAACAGTGACCACAGCAACAGATGCCACCACCGCATGTTGCGCTTGATCCGGATCGGCGGTGGTATCTCGTAGCGCTCTTCTCCATAGAACAGCGTCAGGCGTGACACCACCATGATCGCGAACGCACATTGGAAAGCAAAAAAGGACACCAGTACAATGGATGCCGGTCCGTCCAGCACCAGCATGTTAAAGAACATGCTGGGCGCTCCCGCGATGCATAAGTAGACAATGCCTACCATGCTCGCCGCGATCAGGATCGTGAACCGCAGGAAGTAGACGTATTGCACGATCCGCAGCCAAAGAACAATGCCATGCGGCTTGGCGGGCAAGGAAGAAGGAGCGGGCGGCACTATCACCCGTACATCCGTTACGCGCGGAGGGATTCCTGCCGTGTCGCTCATGGCGCAGCACCTCGGTGGGAAAGCCTAGACCCGACAAGCGTGCCTGGAACAAGACTTTGTTTTTGTTCCGAAATCGGAACAAGGCACCAGGGCAAGGCAAAGGCCGGCGGAAGGCGGTAGGGCTACACCCCGGCGAAGGCCGCCTTACAGTGACGACATGTTCGACAAGAACTGTCCGTTGCTCGCCGTCTTGCTGAGCTTGTCGATGAGCAGCTCCATGGCTTCCACCGGCGAGAGCGGGTTCAGCACCTTGCGCAGCACCCAGATGCGCGCCAGGTCGTCCTTCGGGATGATGAGCTCTTCCTTGCGCGTGCCCGAGCGCTGAATGTCGATGGCGGGGAAGACGCGCTTGTCCGAGAGTTTGCGGTCGAGGATGACCTCGCAGTTGCCCGTGCCTTTGAATTCTTCAAAGATCACGTCGTCCATGCGCGAACCGGTCTCGATGAGGGCCGTGGCGACGATGGTCAGCGAGCCGCCTTCCTCGATGTTGCGCGCGGCGCCGAAGAAGCGCTTCGGGCGCTGCAATGCGTTCGAATCCACGCCGCCGGAGAGCACTTTACCTGAGGGCGGAACGATGGTGTTGTAAGCGCGCGCCAGGCGCGTGATCGAATCCAGCAGGATGACGACGTCGCGCTTGTGCTCGACCAATCGCTTGGCTTTTTCGATGACCATTTCCGCGACTTGCACGTGGCGCGCCGCGGGTTCATCGAACGTCGAGCTGATAACCTCGCCTTTCACCGACCGTTGCATGTCGGTGACTTCTTCCGGGCGCTCGTCGATGAGCAGCACGATGAGCACGACTTCCGGATGATTCGTCGTGATGGAGTTGGCGATGTTCTGCAGGATCATCGTCTTGCCGGCGCGCGGCGGGGAAACGATGAGGCCGCGCTGGCCTTTGCCGAGCGGCGTGAGCAGGTCCATGACGCGCGCGCCGATGTTCTCGCGCGTCGTCTCCATCTTGATGCGCTCCTGCGGATACAGCGGCGTGAGGTTGTCGAACAGGATCTTGTTGCGCGCCTCGTCGGGCGATTCGAAGTTCACCGCCTCGATCTTCACCAGCGCGAAATACTTCTCGCCCTCGTGCGGCGGCCGCACATTGCCGCTGATGGTGTCGCCCGTCTTCAGGTCGAACTTGCGGATCTGCGACGGCGAGACGTAGATGTCATCGGGGCCCGGCAGGTAGTTGTAGTCGGGCGAGCGCAGGAAGCCGTAGCCATCGGGCAGGATCTCCAGGACTCCTTCGGCGAAGATGTGGCCTTCTTTTTCGCTCTGCGCCTGCAGGATCTTGAAAATGAGGTCCTGCTTGCGCATGCCGCTGGCGCCCGGAAGGTCGAGCGTGCGGGCGATCTTGGTGAGTTCGGTTATGTTCTTTTCTTTGAGTTCTGCGATGGTCATGAGGTCACCTGCGAGGATGTTGAGAGTGTGAAAGAGGGAGTTTCTTCAGCAGCGATCTTGGTTGAATCCTAGAAAACCAGGGGAAGAGTGCCCTTATCGGGCGTTCCGGCTCCCAGTGCCACTCCTGAACGGGGGCACTGGGGCCTGGAAGCGCGGCGAAGTCCTATTATGCAGCGCGGCGGGTACGTTCTGCAACCGCGATCTGGCGTTCCGCCATCACGCTGCGACGCTCAGCCGAAGAAACCCGGCCAAGCACATTGTTGGTCGTCTCCTGGATACGCGTCGCCGGACGATGGAAGCGGCGCGTCGCCTTCGACGTCACCTGGCACAACTGGTAACGATTCGGCACGGTCTTCAGGGCATCATAAACAAGTTCTGAACGCATGATTGTATCTCCTCTGCTTCTAATAATTTAGCCAGCCGAATCGCCTTCCGCCGATACGCGTACGTCCGGCCGGGGCCCTGGGAACCGATTCGCAAAGCTTTTGTTTTTCTTGTCACCCGCGAACTCGACACGCGATAGATGCTGCACCCTCGGTGTGAGTTGCACAAAACTGGAAGAATTATTCCCACTGCCTGATGCGGGGGACCCATCCGCATCCTTAATTAGTAAGACTAACCACTACCAGCATCGCCAGCGATGAACAGCGGCTCATTAGGCTACCCGCTCCCGCCGCCAGCGTCAAGGTTTTTCTGTCCGTGCTGTGGAAATCAAGCCCAGTCTTTACAGTAACTTACGGGTAGAACGCCGCGACCGGGAAAACTTGCGTAACGTCCTCATCTTCTGTCGCCTCCGGCTCCAAAACCGCTGTAGAGCCTTGCTCGCCCGATAACCCGTGAGGCCTGCAATCGCGCTGCGCTTATCGCTTCGCGACCCTGGGCTGAAGACCCAGGGCTAAACCGGTCCGCTCCGCTTTGGATACCTCTCACTCGAACGGCGGAGCAAGCTGTTGATGGCGACTAGAATGCCGGCGTGCTTCTCCTGAGTACGCTGATCTACGGTGGCGCCTGCGCTTTCCTGTTGTGCCTGATCGGGCTGGTTCCGCGCTGGCTGCGCCTGCGCTCGCGCGGGCACGTCGCAGCGATGATGGCCGTTTGCCTCCTCCTTATCTTTATCGGCTTTGCCTGGCCGCCGCACGAGATGCGCGCCGCCGGCAACACGGAACTTGATCACTTCATGCCGGTGTATCAATTCAACGAGGTCCACACGCTGCGCGTGCACGCGCCGCGCACGGAGGTCTACCGCGCCATCAAACTCGTCACCGCCGACGAGATATGGCTCTTCCGCACGCTGGTGTGGATACGGCGGGCCGGCGCCGACGCGCCGGAGAGCCTCATGAATCCCGGCAAACGGCCGCTGCTCGACGTGGCGACCGCAAGCGGCTTCATCCTGCTCGCCGACAACCCTGATCGCGAGGCCGTCTATGGCGCTATCGTTGCCGCGCCGCCCGGATTCCGTCCCCGCGATCCCAACCGCCGTTTGCAGCGCGATGACTTCTTCACGCTTCGCCTCCCCGGCTTCGCGCTCGCTGCCATGAACTTCGAGGTCACCGGCGACGGCCCCAACGCCTGCCTCGTCCGCACCGAGACGCGCGTCTTCGCCACCGACGCCGCGACGGTGACGCGCTTCAACCGCTACTGGCGGGTCATTTATCCCGGCAGCTCGCTCATCCGCTACAGCTGGCTGCGGGCGATCCAGAAGCGGGCAGAAGGCGGGTGACGAAGGCAGCTGAGATGAGATCGGTTCTTGGGTGCCCCAGACGAGCGTAGTTTGCTCGTCTGGGCGTGGGCATCATCAGTGCCGCTTGAGTCGAGGGAGTCGTTTGTACTGGCACCCACACGAGCAAAACCGGCTCGTGTGGGGCACCCAGGAACTGAGCGCACCGCTAAGCCCAATACGTTCTGTCCAGCGTCCGGTACTGGATCGCCTCGGCGATGTGCTTGGGCAGGATGTCGGCGGCGCCTTCGAGGTCGGCGATCGTCCGCGCGACCTTCAAAATGCGGTCGTGCGCGCGGGCGCTGAGACCTTGCTGCAACATCGCGCGCTCCAGCAGGCGTTCGCTTTCCGTTGAGAGTTCGCAGAAGGTGCGTATCTGGCGTGAGCCCATTTGCGCGTTCGAGTAGATGCGTTCTTTCGCGGCGGCAAAGCGGTTGAGCTGGACCTCGCGCGCGCGCAGCACGCGCGCGCGGATCTCGGCTGAGCCCTCGGGCGCCGCGCTGCCACGCAGTTCTTTGTAATTCACTGCCGGGACGTCGATGTGGATGTCGATGCGGTCGAGCAGCGGTCCGCTGATCTTGGCGAGGTACCGTTGGATCATCGGGTCGGAGCAGTGGCAGTCGCGTTTCGCGTCGTTGTGGTAGCCGCACGGGCACGGATTCATCGCTGCCGCCAGCATGAAGCGCGCCGGGAACGTCAGGGACATCGAAGCGCGCGCGATGGACACGCTGCCGTCTTCTAAAGGTTGTCGCATCACTTCTAGCACGTTGCGCGGGAACTCGGGCAGCTCGTCGAGGAAGAGCACACCGTTGTGCGCGAGCGACACTTCGCCCGGGCGCGGCACTACGCCGCCGCCGATCAGGCCGGCGTCGCTGATGGTGTGGTGCGGTGCGCGATAGGGCCGCGCCGCGACGAGTCCCGCGACGGCGTCGAGCACGCCGGCGACGCTATGGATCTTCGTCGTCTCCAGCGCTTCTTCAAACGTCAGCGGAGGCAGGATCGACGGGATGCGCTTGGCGAGCATCGTCTTGCCCGACCCCGGCGGCCCGATCATGATGATGTTGTGCCCGCCGGCGCTCGCTACTTCGAGGGCGCGCTTTGCGGTTTGCTGGCCGCGCACATCTTTGAAATCGACCCCAGTGGATTCCACGTGCGCGAGCAGGGCCTGCGAGTCGACTTCCAGCGGCGCGACACCGTTGCCCGAATTCAACAGATTGACGACCTCGAGCAGCGACTTCACGGGATACACCGCAACGCCACTTACGACGGCGGCTTCTTTAGCATTGACGGCCGGGACGATGAGCCGCGGGATCTTCTTGCTGCGCGCTTCGATCGCGATCGGTAGCGCGCCGCGCACGCCGCGCACGCCACCATCGAGCGAGAGTTCGCCGACGAAGACGAATTCGCTGAGGTCCTTCTTCGTGATCCCGCCAAAAGCGCCCAGGATGCCGACTGCCATGGGCAGATCGAATCCGGAGCCTTCTTTTTTCACGTCGGCAGGCGCGAGGTTGATGGTGGTGTTCGACGGCGGGATATCGTAGCCGCAGTTCTTCAGCGCCGCGCGGATGCGTTCGCGGCTTTCGCGGACGGCGGCGTCCGGCAACCCGACGGTGTTGAACTTGTCGTCGAGCGTGCGGATAGGGCTGACGTCCACTTCGACCTCGATGATCGAAGCGTCAATGCCGAACACCGCGGCGCTGAGCGTCTTGAACAGCATGTTGGGAAGGCGGCGAGTATAGCCGGTTTGCGCGGGGCGCGCACCACCCTCGGCGGTGCGCATGATATCTGGTCAGGAATGGAGAGAAATGGCGTCCCCAGCGCCTGCCAGTTGGAACCACATCGCTACCTGGCTCAGGCAGATCGAGGGCTTGCGTCAGGTGGCCTGAGATCTTTACCGCCAGCCGTCCGGGCCGCCGCCGTCGACTGAAGCGACCTCGTCTCCGTCCGCCACCGGGTGTCATTTCGGTTCCGCTTGCCGCTTCGCGGCGGCGTACGGCTCGGCGATTACTCCAGTCGCCGTGATTCTGAACGACATGAGATCCTCGCCGATCTCAAACTGCCCCTTATATACCGCTCGGACCCGCGCCCTCAACTCCTCATCGGTGATGCGCGGAATGTCGGGACGGCTCATCAGCGAAATGTGTGAAAAGACGGCCTGCTTCGGACGAACCTCGCTCAATATGCGGCCAGCCATCTCCGGGCTCGCCAAGTGGGAATAGCGGCGCTGCGCGAGCTCTCGCGCCGCGGCTTCGAATCGTCGGCTGCCGACCGCGACGCACTGCACGAGAAGGTCGACCCCTTTCGCGTGCGCAATGAGGCTCGGCGTGTAGACCGTGTCACCGGAAAGCACAACGGCATGCCCGCCGTAATCGATGCGATAACCGTACGCGGGCTTCGCCTCGCCATGCTCTACGAGGAACGCAGTGACGATGACTCCGTGGTTCTGAAACACTACACCACCCTCCGGGGGAATGTCGTGGCTCACGATCCTGGTGACTTCCGATGTCACTTCCTTCTCCGCGAGGCGAATGCGGTTGTTGGCGCCAAGCATCAGTTCAACGCCGCGAGCGACATCGCCGATGCCCATAGGTCCCCAGATCGCGAGCGGCGCGCTTCGTCCCGGTGGCAAGAGCGGAGCAGTCGCGTAAATGTCTGGAATGCCCGCGATGTGATCGGAATGCAAGTGCGTGATGAATATTGCATCAATCTCCCCTGGTGCAACGTTGGCCTGATGCAACCGTATAGCTGCTCCGCGACCCGCGTCGAACAGAAGCTTTTGCCCTCCCGCTTCCACCAGCGTGCTCATCCCGAATCGATTGACGTTCAGAATTGGCGTGCCCGTGCCGAGAAGCGTCACGCGCATGTCTTCAGCGCGCGCAATCGTTGCTGCGCTCATGAGCACGAAGATAAGGGGACGAACCTTACGCGGGAGTGTCATGTCCTGTTTCGCACGTCGCGCACGGCATCTGGTTAGGAATAGAGAGAAATGGCGTCCCCAGCGGGATTCGAACCCGCGTTACCGCCGTGAAAGGGCGATGTCCTAGGCCGGGCTAGACGATGGGGACGGCTGCGAACGCAGTGCGGCGATCTCCGAGGCTTCTCTTTAGTCTAGCGTGGGGCGGCGGGGTCGTCAACGCGCGCGGTGGCTTCCAGTGTATGATCGTGGATTCTCGACCTGACGATGCCCGTGCACCGGTGGCTCTCGACGTTCCTCCTGCTTGCAGTGACGCCCGCCTTGCCGGCCGCTGAAATCGCCACCGGGTCCATGCTGGGCGTGCACTACGACCAGCGGGCGTTCTACTACCGCACGCCCGACAACCAGAAGTGGCGCAAGACTTACACCGACAAAGGCTACCGCAGCGAAGCGCGCGGCAAGCTTATGAATATCCGGCTGGCGCAGGCGTTGTTCCACGACGAGTGGCTGACCGAGCGTCCATTCGACCCGGCGCGCAACACCCAGCAGGTGATCGAGGCGCTCGATTTCTACAAGCGCCACGGAGTGCTGGCCATCAACGCCAGCCTGCAGGGCGGTAACCCCGGTTACTCCAAGGAAGCCAACGGCATCGTCCGCCAGAACGGCGCCAAGTACGGCCCGCAAGGTGGCCTGCTGGTGAGCGCGTTCCTTCCTGACGGATCGCTCAAGCCTGAGTGGCTGGCGCGGCTCGAGAGACTTCTGCGCGCCGCCGACGAGCGCAGCATGTTCGTCTGCCTGATGTATTTCTACCAGGGCCAGGATGAGATCTTCGACTCGCCGGAGGCGATCGAGGCCGCCGCCCGCAACATCACCGACTGGCTGATCGACCACAAGTTCCGCAACGTGATCATCGATGTCGCCAACGAGTGGGACATTCAGGGAGAGACGTGGGATCACGAGTACATCCCCCAGAACATTGCGGGGCTGATCGAACACATCCGCAAGCGGTTCAACAACAGACGCACCAGCTTCACGCTCACCACCCGGCGCCCAACCC
>CAYWSH010000075.1:0-8063 GCA_964460655.1 uncultured Terriglobales bacterium
ACATCCCGGCACGGCGGGCTACGCGGGTGGATCCGATGATCGCGCTGCGGTATGAGTAGATGGCTTAGGGCGGACAATTGAGGTCTGGTGTTATCAGGCACATCGGCCGTGGCCGGACCGATGACTGGACGTATCCCGCTTCATAGGGCTTTCTTTTCTTGAGCGTCGAGGTTTGTGGCGGGCGGCTGGCGGCGCCAGCCGCGCGGTAATTGAAGTACTCCCACACCTGCTCGCTGACGCGCGCCACCGCGTCCTCCAGGTCGGCATAGATACCGCGATGGTGCGCGTTGAACACCACGATCACGACGCGCGCCCGCGGGGTCTCGATCAAGCCCACGTCATTCGCGATGTACGGCGGAAAATCGCCGGTCTTATGCGGCGTATTCGCGCCGGGCAGGTACTTGGGAATGCGCGAGTTCATCTGCTGCTGGCCGAGGATTCTGAGCATTTGGTCGCAAGCGGCCGCCGATGCCGCCTCTTTCTTCGCTATCTTTTCCAGTAGATGGCCCATGTCGCGGGCGCTGGAGTAGCCGAAGACCGTCTTGCCGTCGAAATGGAAGCGCTCAACGTCTTGCTGGCGCGTGGCGACCTGGGGATAGCCGCGCGTGAAGAGTTCTTCGGGCGTGAGCTTCGACCAGGCCGGGTCGCTGATGGCGCCGAGCGCGCGGAACCAGTCGAAGGCCGTGCCGGTGGCGCGGATCGAGTCCAGGTTGAACTCGTGCATCGTCTGCGTGACGCGATCGGGCCCGCCGACGCGGGCAAAGGCCATGTCGGTGGCAGTGTTGTCGCTCTGGATGATCATCAGCTCCAGCGCATCGCGGAAGGTGAGCGACAAACCGTCGTCGAGCGTGCGCAGCACACCGGTGCCGAAGCGTTTGTCGGCGGTCTTCATGGTGAAGCGCTCGTCGAGCTTGAGTTTCCCGGCGTCCACCTGGCGAAAGGCCTCGACCAGCAGCGGGACCTTGATGGTGCTCATGGTGTCGAAGGGCGCATCGGCGTTGATGGCGACTTCTTCGCCGGTGTCGAGCGACTTCACGTAGACGGCCCAGTCGGCCTTGGTGTGCTGGATGATGCGCTGGATATTGCGCTCCAACAGCGTGACCGGCGGCTGTTGCGCCGGCGTCTGGGCCAGGCAGGTGGCGGCGAGAATAAGGGCAAGCAGGGCAGAGCAGAGCGTTCTTTTCATTGGTTAATCGCTATTGGCTATTGGCCATTGAAAATCATGAATGCGCGGTCGCACAGGTTCGGCAGTGACGGTCCCATGGTAACGAAACAATAACCAATAACGAATCACCAATAGCAAATGCTGTGTGCTATCGTGTCCCGACTTTGAGCACGGACGTACAAACCGCACGCGCTGCCCCTGGTCACGGCGACGGACTGGTCAAGGGCCTGGGTGGGGTCAGCGCGACCACGCTGGTCATCGGCTCGATGATCGGCTCGGGCATCTTCATCGTGTCAGCCGATATCTCGCGCCTGACGAACTCACCGGCTCTCCTGATCATTGCCTGGTTGGTCACCGGATTCATGACCATCGTGGGCGCGCTCAGCTACGGCGAGCTTGCCGCCATGATGCCCAAGGCCGGGGGCCAGTACGTCTACCTGCGCGAGGCGCTCGGCCCGATGTGGGGCTTCCTCTACGGCTGGACGCTGTTCCTAGTGATCCAGACCGGCACGATCGCCGCAGTCGCTGTCGCATTCGGAAAATTCCTGGGCGTGTTCATTCCCGCAGTGCGCGCTGACAACTGGATATGGCATCCGCAAGTACCCGGCTTCGGCAACCTGGGCATCAGTACCGCGAACTTGGCGGGGATCATGGTGGTCGTGGTGCTGACCGGACTGAACATTTTCGGCCTGAAGACCGGTGCAGCCATTCAGAACATTTTCACGATCGCCAAGACGTCGGCGCTGCTCGGGTTGGTCCTGATCGGCCTGGCAGTCGGGCGCAATGCCGACGCCATCGCCGCCAACTTCACGAACTTCTGGCGCAACACAGGCTCGGGCGCGACTTTCCCGGCGCTGGGCCTGACTGGGCTGATCGGCGTTGCAGTTTCCGTAGCGGTGGCGCAGACGGGGTCGCTCTTCAGCGCCGACGCGTGGAACAACGTCACCTTCACGGCCGGGGAAGTGAAAAACCCCAGCCGCAACCTGCCGCTCTCGCTCGCGCTGGGTACCGGTATCGTCATCCTGCTGTACGTGATGGCGAACGTCGTCTACCTGAACGTGCTGCCGCTCGATGGCGACCAGAACGGCGCCACCGTGATGGCGCGCGGCATCAAGTTCGCGGCCGACGACCGCGTGGGGACGGCCGCGATGCAGCAGATCTTCGGTGCGAGCGGCTCGTCGCTGATGGCCGCCGCCATCCTGGTCTCGACGTTCGGTTGCTGCAACGGCCTCATCCTGGCCGGTGCACGCGTTTACTACGCGATGGCGAAAGACGGGCTATTCTTCCAGCGCGTGGCGGATATCCATCCACGCTTCCACTCGCCCGTCGTATCGCTGGTGGTGCAGGCGATCTGGACCTGCCTGCTCACGCTCTCCGGTTCGTACAGCCAACTGCTCGACTACATCATCTTTGCCGTGCTTGTGTTCTACATCATGACGATCTACTCGTTGTTCGTGCTGCGCAAGAAGCAGCCGAACGCCGAGCGGCCGTACCGCGCCATCGGATATCCCGTGCTGCCGGCGGTCTACATCCTGCTGGCGCTCTTTATTGATGGCGTGCTGCTGCTCTACAAGCCGCGATACACGTGGCCTGGACTCATCATCGTGTTACTGGGCATCCCGGTGTACCTGCTGTGGTCGCGCGGCGCCGCGGCCCGTCGTGCAGGATTAGAAACCGCCTGATCAGGAGACAAGACAGATGGCGAATCTGTGGGCAACCAAGCCGTTAGACATGCTGATGCGCGAGGCGCAGGAGACGGGCGAGCACAGCCTGAAGCGCACGCTCGGACCGGTGAACCTGATCATGCTCGGCATCGGCGCCATCATCGGCGCCGGATTGTTCGTGCGCACGGCCGATGCGATCGCGCAGCGCGCGGGTCCATCGGTCACGCTGGCGTTCATCCTCGCCGGCGTGGGCTGTGCGTTCGCCGGCCTCTGCTACGCCGAGTTCGCGTCCATGATCCCGGTCGCCGGCAGCGCTTATACGTATTCCTACGCGACCATGGGCGAGTTTATCGCCTGGATCATCGGCTGGGACCTGTGCCTGGAGTACGCCGTGGGCGCCGCGACCGTCTCGATCGCGTGGAGCCAGTATTTCAACCGCGTCCTCGAATGGTTTGACATGCGCATCCCGTTCGCCTGGAGCCACTCACCGCTGGAGACCGAAGCGGGCGCTCGCGGCATCCTTAATTTCCCGGCCGTGCTCATCCTGTTCCTGCTGACGCTCTTGCTGATCAAGGGCACGAAGGAATCGGCCCTGGTGAACGGCATCATCGTGGTCGTCAAGGTCACGATCGTGCTGATCGTGATCGCGGTGGGCTGGGGATTCATCAACTCGGCCAACCATACGCCGTTCATTCCGGAACCTACCACGTATGTGACTTCGGCGGGCATCACGCACAACTACGGCGGATTGCTCGGCATTCTGGGTGCGGCGGGCGTGGTGTTCTTCGCCTACATCGGTTTCGACGCGGTGTCGACCGCAGCGCAGGAGGCGCGGAATCCCAAGCGTGATATGCCGATCGGCATCCTGGGCTCGCTGGTGATCTGCACGGTGCTGTACGTGCTGTTCTCGTACGTGCTGAGCGGCGTCGCCACGGTCGAGGATTTTCGGACCGCGGGCAAAGAGGCGTCCGTCGCCTTCGCCATCAGCAAGTACATGCACGGCTATGAGTGGCTGTCGCGCGCCGTCACGGTGGCGATCCTGGCCGGCTTCTCGTCCGTGATCCTGGTGATGTTGCTGGGCCAGTCGCGCGTGTTCTATTCCATGTCGAAGGACGGGCTGGTGCCGCGCATCTTCTCCGATGTGCATCCGCGGTTCCGTACGCCCTATAAATCGAACATGCTGTTCTTCGTGTTCACGTCGGCGTTTGCCGCGTTCCTGCCGGAAGACATCGTCGGCGAGATGACGAGTATCGGCACGCTGTTCGCCTTCGTGCTGGTGTGCATCGGGGTGTGGATCCTGCGACGCCGCCGGCCTGACCTGGAGCGCGCCTTCCGTGTTCCCGCGGTTCCCGTGGTCTCGACGCTGGGCGTCGTGGTGTGTGGCGCCATGATCTACGGGCTGGGCTGGACGAACTGGATGCGCCTGATCGTATGGTTAGCCATCGGGCTGGTCTTTTACTTCGTGTACGGACGCAGCCATAGCTTGGTGCAGCGCGGTAAGTCGAGCTGACGCCGGTCGGTAGTCGGTAGAGACGTAGCTCCGCTACGTCTCTACAATGGACGCCGCATGAAGATCGTCACCGCTGCCGAGATGCGCGAGATCGACCGCCGCACGAGCGAAGAGATCGGCATCCCGTCTTTCACGCTGATGGAGAATGCCGGCGGCGCCGTTGCCGATTTCTGCCTGGAGCAATATCCCGCCGCGCAACGCATCGGCGTGATCTGCGGCAAGGGCAATAACGGTGGTGACGGCCTCGTCACTGCACGGAAGCTGCACGAGGCCGGCAAAGCGGTTCGTGTGCTGCTCCTCGCAGATCCAAACGAGCTGCAAGGCGATGCGGCGACTGCGCTTAAGCGGCTGGCGATTCAGCCCGTCGTTGCCAAGGATGAAGCTGCGCTGAACGGCGCGACTGCGCAGGAGGTGCTGGCGGCAGACTTGTTGGTGGACGCCATCCTTGGCACCGGATTCAAGCCGCCGATCACGGGTTTCTACCGCAAGGCCATCGAGTGCTTGTGGAGAGCGGGGAGGAGCATTCCGGTGATCTCCGTCGACCTCCCTTCGGGCGTGGATGCGGACTCGATGCGGCCGGAGCAGCGCAAGGGCGACGGTGATCCGTTCCTTGAGCAAGCGCCATCTTCCGGCATCGTGACCTTCACGGCGCCCAAGCCCGCGCACGTCTTTCAGGAGCTGACCAGCGGACCGATCGTCGTCGCACAGATCGGGACGCCGTTCCCGGTCCTGAAGGCGGTGGCGGCGCAACGCATGGAAGTCATCACGCGCTTCGATTGCGACTTCGCCTCGATCCCGCGGTCGCGCACGGCGCACAAAGGCGATTTTGGCCACGTCCTCGTTGTCGGTGGCTCGCGCGGCAAAGCGGGCGCAGCGGCCATGGCGGGGATGGCGGCTCTGCGCGCCGGGGCCGGGCTGTGCACCGTCGCGGTGCCACGGGGTGTGCAGAGCGTAGTCGCCGGCTTCGCGGCGGAGCTGATGACCGAAGACCTGGCGGAGACCGACGCCGGCACCATCTCGTTGCGCGCTTTGGAATACGGACGCGCCGACGAGCTGGCGCGCGGCAAGTCCGTCATCGCCGTTGGCCCCGGTATCTCACGGAACGCGGAGGCAGCCGAGTTCGTCCGCACCGTCGTGCACCGTCGCGCGGTCCCGGTCGTGCTCGATGCCGATGGACTCAACGCCTTCGCCGGTCATGACGAGCGCCTCGATGGCAGCGGCGTGCCGCTCATCCTTACCCCGCATCCTGGTGAGATGGCGCGGCTCGCCGGCATCGCCGTCGCGGAGGTGCAGCGCGACCGCGTCGGCGTGGCGCGCAAATTCGCCAAAGACCACAACTGCATCGTGGTGCTCAAGGGCTGGCGGACACTCGTGGCAGAACCGGGTGGGGAAGTGTGGGTCAACACCACCGGCAATCCCGGCATGGCGACCGGCGGCACCGGCGACGTGCTCACCGGCCTCATCGCGGGAGTGATCGCGCAGAGTGCGGCGTTGCCTTCCGTCTCGCTCCTCCAGCGCGTGCTTGCCGCGGTGCGCTTGCACGGCGCCGCGGGCGACCTGGCAGGCGATGAGCTCGGCGAGCAGGCCATGCTGGCGACCGATCTCCTGCGTTTCCTGCCTGCCGCCTTCCGCGATACGCATTGGCATCTGCGCTCGACGCCGATCGTCGAAGGCCACGGCCGGCGGCGCTTCAAGGACGCGGCGTCGCTGTGACCACGATGGCACGAAAGACGACGACACGGGAATTCACGACTGCCTCGGCCGAGGAGACGATCGCGCTGGGGCGCGAGTTGGCGCACACGCTCGCACCGCCGCAGCTCGTCCTGCTGCGTGGCGAACTGGGCGCGGGCAAGACCACGCTGGTGAAGGGAATCGCGGAAGGGCTGGAGGCCGCGCCGCGCGACGATGTGACCAGCCCGACGTTCACGCTCATCCACGAGTATCGCGGGCCGAGCGCGACGGTGTACCACATCGACTTGTATCGCATCGACACCGAGCGAGAGCTGGCGACGCTCGGTCTTGATGAAATGGTCCGCGACGAACGAGCGCTCGTCTTGATCGAATGGGGAGAGAAGTTCCCGCGGCTCAACGCAGAGCGAGATGTCGAGATTGCGATCGAGCGAAGCGGCGAGAGCGAGCGGCGGATCAGGATGACCTGAGTGCGAAAGTGCGGAACTGCGAAAGTGGAAGCAAGCACTCCGCGCTGCGCGCCTTAAATTTCGCACTTTCGCACTTTCGCAGTACGGCTAGAAACCCATGATGTTGTATCCGCAGTCCACGTGGATGGTCTCGCCGGTGACGCCGGCCGAAAGGTCCGACGCCAGGAAGAGAGCTGCGCTCCCGACTTCTTCTACCTCGATGTTGCGCTTGAGCGGAGCGCGCTCGGCGTGGGCCTTCAGCATATCGCCCAGGCCGGAGATGCCGCGCGCGGCCAGCGTCTTGATGGGTCCGGCGGAGATCGCGTTCACGCGGATGTTCTGCTTGCCGACGTCGGCTGCCAGATAGCGTACGGTGGCCTCCAGCGCAGCTTTGGCGACTCCCATGACGTTGTAGTTGGGCACGACCTTTTCGGCGCCGTAGTAAGTCAGGGTCATGACGCTGCCACCGTTGGTCATAAGGGGCACGGCTGCCCGCGTTACCGCGATCAGCGAGTACACACTGATGTCGTGGGCGAGGCGAAAGCCCTCGCGCGACGTTTCCACGAACGGCCGCTTTAGCTCTTCAGGAGGAGCGAAGGCGACACTGTGCACCAGCGTGTGCAGTGTCCCGTAGCGCTCCCGCAGAGTCGCGAAGAGTTGATCGATCTCGGCATCGTTGGTGACATCGCAGCGGAAGGCTTCGGCGCCGGGCAGGGCGTTGATAAGGTCCTTGGCTTCCTGCTCGAGGCGTTCATTCTGGTACGTGATGGCCAGCTTCGCGCCTGCCTGCTGCAGTTTCTGCGCGATGCCCCACGCAATGCTGCGCTTGTTCGCTACGCCGAAGACAACAGCGTTACGGCCTGCAAGGTCGATCATTGCCCTCTCCGGAAACGTTCAAGAATAGCAGCGACGTTGGGGATTTGACTCACGATTCCGGCCAGGCGTCGCCCCACGAGGCTTTGCGCGCGGCGCGATACAGCGTCTTGTTGCTGCGCGTGACGGCTCGCTGCTGAATGCCGGCGGACGTGCACAACGTGAGTTGGACATGCCCGCCGTGCTGTTGCGGATGCCGGACGACGCGCGACCGCGCGGTCGTCAACGGTTCGTGGGAGGCAACGAAGTAGCAGAACTTCTCGTCCTCATGGCCAAGATCGCCGCCCTTGACGCGACGGTGCAGGCCCGTCCGCTCCACGCGCACCGCGAAGTGGCACCAGTCGTCGTTCGCTTGCATGGGGCACGCATGCGCTTCCGCACGCGGGCACGGCGCCAGGCTGTATCCTCCAGCAGCCGTCACCTGTTCGCGCGCCTTTAGCAAATTCGCGAAGCCACGCGGTGTGCCGGGTTCAATGATTACAAGCAGCTTGCGTGCCGACTGCCATGCGGCCCCGACGACCGATCGTTGTGCCGGTGCTGCCAGTTCACCGAGGACGTAGGAGATCGTCACCAAGTCGGCCTGTCCAGGCACGAACTGCGCGATGTCTTCGGCGCGCCAGCTGGTGGCAACAGTCAGTCCCGCCTGCAGTCTTTGGCCCAGGCTCCTTAGGCCCTCATCGCGCTCCACAAGGGTTGCTTGATGCAAAGCCGGA
>CAYWSH010000075.1:8163-16206 GCA_964460655.1 uncultured Terriglobales bacterium
TTCTGCACGCGGCCCATCAAGTGTTTGGGTATCGCTTCCATGAACGCGGTGGAGACGGCGATACCGCCCATGCCGCGCGCCGAGCCCATGATCCAGTATCCCAGCGCGGAAAGCGCCAGCCAGCGCGACGCCGGCATGCCATACATGATGGCTGCCAAAGCCGCCATGCAGATCGCGATGGCGCGCCGCGCACCTACGCTACGGATGAAGCGCGCGGCGAACAGCGCGCTGATGAATGCGCCGATGCCCCACGCGGCGTTCAGCCAGCCGTATCCCACGGCGCCCGCATGCAGCACGCGGTCAACCAGTGGCGCCGTGAGCACGTTCTGCGACATCATCGCACCGAGGAAGAGGCTCCAGCTGATGCCAGTAAGGATGAGGTACCGGCTGCCGCGAATGTATCGCAGCCCATCGCGCAATTCGCGCGAGAAGCGTGCGACCGCGGTCTCGGCGGCATGTAGATCGTCAGCGAGATGGTGTGCGGGGTGCGCCACGACGTGCCGGCCGCGGCGCACAAAGAGATAGCAACAGAACGACGCCACGTAGCTCAGGCAATCGATGAACAGCACACCCGCCAGGCCGATGCGGTTGTAGACGAATCCCACGATCGAACCGGCGATAAGCCATCCGCCCTGCACGCCGGCCATCAGGAGCGTGTTCGACTGCACGAACTCGGATTCCGGTGTCAGCTCCTGAATGAGCGCCGTGATCGTCGGCCAGAACATCCAGAAACCGGCAGCAACGAGCGTGTTCATCACGTAGAGCTGCCAGATCTGGACCTGATGGCGCAGTGCGAGCGCGGCCACGACGAGGATGACGACAAAACGGCCCGCATCGAGCAGCATGACGAGCCGGCGGCGGTCTTCACGGTCGATGACGACGCCGGTGAACGGCAGCATCAGGACCGCGGGGATCGTCGTCAGCATGACCAGCGTGCCCAGCGCCGTCTCATTGTGCGTGGCCTGCAGGATGTACCAGATCACGGCGGCGTTATTCATCCCGCTCCCCAGCATGGAGATGAGATTGGCGGCAAACACCAGCCGCAACGGCCGCTGTTGAAGGATGGCACGCATGCTTTTTGGAATGGCGGCCGCGAGCCGCCAGCGGGAGCTAGCTCCACTTTACTAGCGGACGACGGATTCTCCAAACCTCGCGTTAGAATCGTCGCACCTTGAAGCTCAAAGAGCTGTTCGGCAAGCGCGAGAAGAACGAGCACCGCATCATCCGGCGCGTGGAGCGCACGGGCGACGTGCTCCAGCCGGAGTACCACCGCGCCACACCCGAGTGCCCGGAACCGCAGCGCTGGAGCATGTTCGATTCCATGACGGCCGAGGTCGAAGTGCTCGAGTTCCTGCGAGCGTGCGTCACGACCATCAAGCCGAAGCTGGTGGTCGAGACCGGGACGTTCATGGGCATCAGCACCCTGTGGATCGCGGAAGGACTGGAGCAGAACGGTGTGGGGCGCGTCGTGAGCTGCGAGTTCGACCCCCTGGTGTTCGCGAAGGCGCAGGAGCGCGTCGCCCAGTCGGAATTCCGTTCGCGCATCGAGCTGCGCAACGAATCGAGCCTCGACCTGCGGGTCGAAGGCGTCATCGATCTGCTCTACAGCGACAGCGATATGCCGGTGCGCGAGCAGGAAGTGCGGCGCTTCCTGCCGCAGATGAATCCTCATGGCCTCATCCTGATGCACGATGCCAGCTCGCACCTCAGCGTGGTGCGCGAGGCCGCGCTCAAGCTCGAGCACGAAGGCCTGATATCCGTGCTTCTGCTGCCGACACCGCGTGGGCTCGTGGTCGCGCAAAAACGTGAGGGACGCCGCTAGTGCGCGTCCTTATCTCCGCCGGCGAAGCTTCCAGTGAGCAGTACGGCGCTGCGCTGTTTCAGGCAATCCATCGTCGTGAGCCCACACTCGAAGCCTTCGGCATGGGTGGCGACGCCATGCAGCGCGCCGGCTGCGATCTGGTCGTGCATGCGCGCGATCTCGCCGTCGTAGGGCTCGCCGAGGTGGTCACTCACTTGCCGCGCATATGGCGGCGCTACCGCACGCTGCTCGACGCCGTGGATGCGCTGCGTCCAGATGTCGCCGTGCTGATCGATTCGCCGGACTTCAATCTGCGTCTCGCGCGCCAACTGCATCGCCGGGGCATACCTGTCGTCTACTACATCAGCCCGCAATTGTGGGCGTGGCGTGCAGGCCGCGTCGAACAGGTACGCTGCTACGTGAAAAAGATGCTGGTGATCTTTCCCTTTGAGGAGCCGTGGTACCGCGAGCGTGGCGTGGACGCGACGTTCGTCGGCCACCCGCTGGCCACGCTCAGCGCGCCACCGATCACGCGTGACGATTTTGCCAAACACACAGGACTTGATCCGAAGAAGCAGTGGATCGCGCTGTTGCCCGGCAGCCGACGTAAAGAGACGTCGCTCATCGGCCCAACGCTGGTCCAGGCGGCCGCGATGCTAGGGGATGAGTACGAATTCGTCGTACCGCTCGCATCCACGCTCAACGAACAGGACTTGGCGCTTGCCCTGTCGTATAGCAAAGTGCAGCGCAGCAACAGCACCCGACCGAAGAACTTCCAGTTGACTCTCCGCGTCACGCGCGATGCGCGCGCTGCGCTGGCTTTCGCACGCGCCGCCGTCGTCGCCAGCGGTACCGCAACGGTCGAGGCCGCGGTGCTCGGCACGCCGTTCTGTATGGTGTACCGCGTTGCGCCGCTCTCGTGGGCGATGGGCCGCTGGATGGTGGACGTGCCACATTTCGCCATGCCGAACCTGATCGCCGGCCGCCGCGTGGTTCCCGAACTCGTGCAGGGCGACTTCGCGCCCGAACGGGTCGTCGCCGAGCTGCGCAAGATATTGTCCGATGGTGGACCGCGGGCGGAGATGCAGGCCGGTTTGGCCGAGGTGCGGCAACGCCTGGCATCGGGAGGAGCATCGCCGGCGGAACGAGTGGCGCAGATCGTCTGCGACGTTGCTCGCGCCCGATCTTCCTAGTCCGCCAAGCGCGCGCACATGCGTTCTGCGAGCGCGCACACCGACTTCAACCGCACTTCGACGCCCGGAGGCAGCGGAGTACTCGCCAGCGCCATTTGCGACGACACCAGAATGCCGGTGGCATCACCCTTCAGCTCGCTACGCAGGGAAGCCAGCGCCGCGCGGATGGCATTCACCTGCTCCTGCTGTCCGCGCGCTTGCGCCGCCCGGACCTCGCGGACTACGCGCTCCGCACTCTGGATGGCAAGGTTTACGAAGACCGGGACCGCCAGTCCCGCATGTTGCAGCAAGGCGTCGACACCTGAGCCATCGGCTTCCACCAATGCCTGTTCGACCGTGATCACGCTGTAGGGATGCGCGCGCAGCTCCACCGCGGCGCGGCGGATGGAGTCGCACACGGTCACGGCTTCGTGTAACGCCGCGCGCACGGCCACCGCGCAGTCATGGGCGCCCGCTGAATCGCTCACCAGTAGGATCATGCGACTCGTCGTTGCACGAGCTGTGCCATCGCAGGTGCGTTGGAAAGGCGATGTTTATGCTCGCGTACAAGTCCCGAAGTGGGCCAGACGCGCCGGAATGCGACTAGCTGAGGCCGTATTCCTTCAGCTTGCGATACAGCGTCGTCTTGCCGATGCCGAGCATGCGCGCCGCCAACAGCTTGTCGCCGTGCAGTTGTTCGAGCGTGGAGAAGATAGCGCGCTTTTCCAGTTCGGCGATCGGCAGGATCGTTCCGGCCTCGAGCGCCGCGGCCGCCTTCGCAGCACGCGCGTTGCGCACCGGTGACGACAAGTCACCCACGTGCAGCGCCGGCCCCGAACTCATGGCCGCCGCGCGCTCCAGGCAGTTCTCCAACTCGCGCACGTTGCCCGGCCAGTCGTACTGCATGAGCAGGTGCATCGCTTCGTCGCTGACCTCGCGCACCGCCGTGCCCGCGCGGCCGAGCCGCTCGAGAAAGTGGTCCACGAGGAGCGGGATGTCGTGCCGCCGCTCCCGCAGCGACGGGATGCGCAGCGCCAGTACATTCAGGCGATAGAACAGGTCTTTGCGGAAGTGGCCCGCGGTGACCGCGAGTTCCAGGTCGCGATTCGTCGCTGCCAGGATGCGCACCTCGATCTTGACCGGCTGCGTCCCGCCCACCGGCCTGATCTCCTTCTCTTGCAGCGCGCGCAGCAACTTTGCCTGCAGCTCGATCGGCAACTCGCCGATCTCGTCGAGGAACACCGTGCCGCCGTTCGCGATGGACAGCAGGCCCTCTTTCGCGCGGTTCGCTCCCGTGAACGCGCCCTTCACGTAGCCGAAGAGTTCCGATTCGATCAGCGTCGGCACCAACGATCCGCAATCCACCGGGATGAAGGGCCGGTCGCGGTGGGGACCGGAGTAGTGGATGGAACGCGCGACGAGTTCCTTGCCGGTCCCGCTCTCGCCCAGGATCAGCACCGGGTGCGTGCTGTACGCCGCCTTGGAGATCATGCGGTACAGCTTTTCCATCTCCGGCGTGTTGCCGACCAGGTTTCCCCAACCGGCGCGCGAGCGTGCCGTGTCACGCAATAGCCGTGCCTGACCCGCCATACGCAGGTGCGACGCCAGCCGCTCGAACAGCGTGGTGAGGTCTTCGATCCCATACGGCTTTACGATGTAGTCGAAGGCGCCGAGCTTCATCACTTCGACCGCGGTCGTCACCGAGTCGGAGCCGCTCATCACGATCACCTGCCCGCGCGGCCGGCGCAACTTCATTTCGCGCACCAGGTCGAGCAGTGCAGGTTCGTTCAGCGCCAGGTCGACCAGCAACGCGTCGAAGCTCGCTGCGTCGGCCGCGTCGAGCGCTTGCCCGGGACGCGAGCCGCGCGCCACTAGCAGGCCTTGCTGTGTGGCCAAGTCAGAGTAGGCGGTCGCGAGAGTCGCATCGGCGCATAGGACCAGCAGCCGGCCCGAGGCGGGCGCCGCCGTTGCAGGAGCAGTGGCTTCCATCATGGCAGTCGGCATTGTACGTCCCATTCTGGAATTTGCGTCCAACTTGCATGTGACAATTACCGATTGCAAACGGTGGCCCAATTCGGGCATCGATGTGCTAAAGCATTAACAGTCATGCAGATAAGTGTCGTTTCAGCGATTTGAAGAGCGCCTTGAGCCGTTCCCAAAATGAAACCAAGCGCCGAAGTAGTTCCATTTCTGCCCAAAGAGGAAGGGCACCCGCAGGCGCCCTCCTCATCGAGAACAGCTGTGACTCAACCGCGTACGTTGACAGGCTGGAGCAGGCGGAACATCAGGCGACGCTCCGCGCCAAGAGCAACATCCTTCTTACCGGTGGCGTACGCCGTGCCCGTACCGGCGCCTGCGCCGACCATGCTGCCGATCAGTGCACCCTTGCCGCCGCCGGCGATGGCGCCGATGAGTGCTCCGCCCGCCGCGCCGCCGCCGATCATGGCCAGGTTGCGGTCCTTGTGCGAGCCGCCGCTGAAGAACACGCTCGACGTTTGCACCGGCACCAGCTTGCCGTTCACGCTCACCGAGGCGAGCGCGAGCCGCAGATAACCCGAGTCGTGCAGGCGGCCCGACTCCTTCGCCGCCACTACGCGACCCACGACCGGCGCGCCGCGCGGGGCAACAGTCTTGCCGTCGATCACGAGCGGGTCATCGAGGACTGCGTCGAACTGCTGCCCCGAGGCCGCGCTCGCACTCGAGACGGAAGTCTGCAAGCGCACAGCGATCGGCGTGCCCGACGGAATATTCACGGTCGACGAAGGCAGCAGCTTCGCCAGCAAGCCCTCGTCCTTCTTCGCCTCCGCGCCCTGGAATGGGGGCGCGCTCGACGCCGCATCGGGATTCGTCCCGGCGGCGTTATCGGCGATCTGCTGATGGCTGCATCCGGCAACCAGCGCCAGCGCCAGCAGCAGAGGCATAAAGCCAAACAGCATCATGCGTTTCATAGATTTCTCCTTTTCCACTACTGGATAAGGAGCACCTGCCATTCCAAACTCGCCCTTTAATATCAATGGGATAGCGGGACAATGGCCTTCAGGTTTGGGTAGTTATTACCGGCTTCAGGGCAGGTTTTTTCGGGTTACTTCTGGCCCGCGCCTGTGCCCGCGCCAGCGGCCATCGTGCCCTCTGCGGGTTGGATGATGACGCCGTTGTGTGCCGTGCGGCCGAAGACGCGACCGTTGTTCGTCAACACGCCGCGCACGCGCCAACCCGCTCCGAGCGGATGGAAGTTGCGGCCGCTATCGGTGCTTTCGAAAACATCGACTGCACCCGCTGCGGTCACGAGCAGCCGGCGCGCTTCGGCATCATAGGTGACGGCGAGTACGTCGCGGTGCGGCAGGCCGTTGAGCACGTGCTCCCACGATTCACCGTGATCGAAGCTGCGCAGGGCACCTTCACGCGTCGCGATCCACATCGCGCCGGGCGCGAACTCGATGCTATGCAGTGCGGTGACGTATTCCGGCAGCGCTGCCGGTGACCAGGTGGTCCCGCTGTCGCTCGACAGCAGCAGTTGCTGCGGAGTAACGGCGGCAATCGTCTCGCCCTCGATGCGAATAGCGATCACGTCGTGCGCGCCCAGGATCGGTCCGCCGCGCCAGGTCTTGCCTTCATCGTCGCTGCTGTAGAGGCCTTCGCTGGTCGCCGTCCATAGCCTCGTGCCGGCGAGCTCGAAGTCGTAGATACGAGCGTGGAACTGATCAGGCGCCGCCTCCGCACGCCGTCGCGGGCGAGGACGTGGGGGTTCCTCCGTCGCAGTCGCCAGTACACCCCGGAGCTGCCACGCCTTCGCGCCGCGCGTCCAGGCAAAGATGCCGGTATTCGTGCCGGCAAGGAGCGTCCCGGAGGATAGCTGCTGCAGGACAAACACATCGCGTGCGCCGAGGCCGGCGCTCATCTGACTCCAGCTGGCCCCGTTATCGCGCGAGGTGAAGACGCCACCGAATTCCTTGTCGTTGATCACGCCGGCGTAGAGTACGGCGGGAACGCTCGCGTCGGCGATCAGCGTATGCACCTGCCGGTGCGCGAAGCCACGATTCGACGCGGCAAATGTGGCACCGCCATTCGAGCTGGCGAGCACGCCGCCGCGGTCCGTTGCCACCAGCACGCGGCCGGGACGGCGAGGATCGAGCAGCACATCGTTCACGATCGCATTCGCAGCGCTGATGCGCTGCCACGTCGCGCCCGCGTCTTGTGTCCGCCACAAGCCTTCCGTGGTACCGGCGTAGACGACTTCGGGATGCAGGGTGTCCTGCTGCAGCACGCGCGTGCGGCGCGCGGAGAAGGGCATGCCCTGCACCTTCACGAACGCTGCGCCCGCCGTCTGGCTCTTGTAGATACCGGAGCACGCGCTGGCATAGACGATGCGCGGGTCGTTGCGGTCGATGATGATGGAGAAGACGTCGGAATCGTCGATGATGCCTTGCTTGATGGACTGCCACGTGGCGCCGCCATCGGTGGTCTTCCACGGCAGGTGCCAGGTGCCGGCGTAGATAACGTCAGTGTCGCGCGGATCGATGGCCAGCGACTCGATGTTCTTGATCTCGAGGTGGCCGAGCGGCGAGATGCGCTCCCACGTCTGGCCGCCGTCGTGCGTGCGATAGATGCCATCGAGTGCGCCGGCGACCAGCGTCTGGTCGTCGGTCGGCGCCATCGCAAGCGAGCGGACGCTCTTGCCGTGCATACCTTGCAACACGCGCCAGGTCTCGCCACCATCGTCACTGCGGAAGATGTCGCCGTAATTGTCGTCGGCGCTCCATGCACCGACATAGATCGTGCCACTGGGCGCGATCAGGATGTGGTCGAGGACGTAGTCGTCGCCGCCGCCAAGGTGCGCCAGTCGCGACCAGGTCGCGCCGCCATCGTGCGAGGCGAACAGCTCACCGGCGCTGGTACCAAGGAAGATGTGGTCGGGATCGGCAGGATCGACCGCCAGCGAGCGCGCATCGCCGCCGTCAGGGCCGATGGCCGGCCACGGGGCAGGCGGATTGCCGCATACGCCGGTCGCGGTCAGTGCGGCCGCCAGCAGGAGCAACGCGACGAAGTGGGCTACAGCCCGTGGCAAAACAA
>CAYWSH010000076.1:0-16038 GCA_964460655.1 uncultured Terriglobales bacterium
CCACCAACAACTTCCTCATCGCGCTCATGACCTTCGGCGAAGGCTGGCACAACAACCACCACGCCGTGCCGACGTCCGCGCGCCACGGCCTCGCCTGGTGGGAAGTCGACCTGAACTGGTACGGCATCTCCATCCTGCGCGCGCTCGGCCTGGCAAAAAAGATCCAGATGGCCAAGCTGCCACCGAAAGAAGAAGCGCGGCCGGTGCCCAGCGCGAATGCGCAGGTCGAGCTCCTCTCGGCGTAACAGCAAACTCACGTAGCACGGACGCCCTCGTCTGCGGATCTCAAACAATGCAGCCCGGTCACCCTCGACCGGGCTTTTTTGCTCGACCTCCAGCGACCTCATGGCACGGACCTGAACTTGTGCGTTGTGGTCACAGCCGCAGCCGAAAGATCTTCTTGCCCACAACAGCAACGATAGCCATGAGCAAGATCTGCATCCCGACCTCCTGGGGCAGAGACAAGAGGCTAGGCGTTGCCCACATCCGCTCGTGGGCGCCGGGAATCGTTTTGTGTGCCATCGCCTCGATAACCACGAAACAGACTGCGGACAGCGCCGCGAACGCAAGCACGAGTGCCGCGAGGCTCCGGCCTGCGGTCGGCAGGTCGCGCAGACCAAGCACTCGCAGCGCTCGGCCGAGGCCGGTTGTTCGGCCTTCCTCATCGGCCGCGATCTGCCGGTTCGCTTCCACGATTCCCAGTTCGGGCAGCTCAGCCTCGTGGTTGACTGAGCGAATGAGGGACCGAGAGCGGAGAACACCGGCGATCCAGTCCCAGTTCAATGCGAGATGAAGGCCGACGACGAAGATGGTCAACGTCGCGACCACGCTGTGCAATTGCCGCCAAGCAGCCAAGAGGCTCTGCCGCAGTCCAGCAAGAGGCAGCACGACCTCGGAAATCACCAGCCCCGAGAAAACGCTGAGCACGAAGAGAACAAACAGCGTGCTATTGATGAACACACTGACTCGTGTGCGCCCCGCACGACGGCCGCCCACGCCACGCAGCGCGGCCACGATCCAACCCCAGTTGACCAGCAAGTGCGCCATCGCTACCGCGCCGATCCCGAGTCCCAGCCACTCATGCGCCGTGATGCCGGTGGCCCGCGGCGTCTGCAGAACAGCCACCGTCAGCAGCAGTCCGGAATCCAGCCAGAACAGCAAGCGCACGCGACGGATGTGATTGCTGCGCATGGGAGGGCCTGAGCCGAGATCGTCCGGCATCCGTGATCACCTCAGGCCGCCGATTCTACGCACCTAGCGTCCATAAGCCGGAACGCGCGCGGCCACATACGCACGGGGTGCCCCAGACGAGCGTTCTTTGCTCGTCTGGGTGTCAGCTGCCGGCACTGCGCTTGAGGACGAGCGGTGCTGGGAACCACTCATTGACCTTTACCAAGCTCTCTTCCCCGAAGGCGTAGAAACGATAACTGCTCCAGCGCCAGTCTTCGGGCGCTTCAATCAGTCCTCGCGTCACCGGATTGCGATGCATGTAACGCAGCTTCTCAATGCGTTTCTTCGCTGTGTACACGTTGAAATCATAGAAACGCGCCTGCCAGAAGTACATCGGTGTGTCGGCGTTCTTCTGCTTGCGTGCCCGAGTCGACACCTGGCGCGCCACGCCCTGTTTCAGCGCCTTCAAGACGGTGGAGAGGTTCCCGATCAACGGTTCGCTCACCAGTAAATGTACGTGTTCCGGCATGACGACATAGCCGACGACTGTGAACTGATACTTCTGCCGGACGATTTCCAACGCACGGAGGAACAGGTCGCGCCGTGCGGCAGAATTCAGCAACGGCAAGCGACGATAGCAGCTGAAGGTGATGAAGTGCACCTCACCGCCGCCGTAATAGCGCACGGGATGCGGTTTCACGGGCGGGAGTTTAGCAGACGCCATCACCCAGACGAGCACACAACGCTCGTCTGGGGCACCCAAGAACTGACGGTTGGGAGGACCCCACGTTTCAAGACCTAGACGAGCAAAGAGCGCACGTCTGGGGCGCCCAAGTACTGGCTTGTTCGTGTCGGCCACCTGCCACCCTAGAACTGAACGGATTGCTTGGCTCGCGTTAGAATCCCGGCATGCGCATCACCAGCCGCCGCGGGACCATCGCCTTCTTCATCATCCTGGGCGTGTGTCTGACAGTGCTGGCGGTGGCGCTCAACATCAGTTGGATCATCCTGAACTGGCGCGAGGTCGGCAAGCTCATCGCCGGCGCCATCCTGTTCATCGTGATCATCGCCGGGCTCATCCTCAACACCATCTTCCTGGTGCGCGAGGTGCGGCGCAACGAGCAGCACGACAGCTTCATCAATGCCGTCACGCACGAACTGAAGACGCCTATCGCTTCCCTGCGGCTTTATCTCGAGACGCTGGAAAAGCGCCAGGTGGACGACGCGCAGCGCCGCGATTTCTATCGCATCATGCGCGAAGACACGGACCGGCTGCTGGCCACCGTCGAGCAGGTGCTGCGCGCCGGCGAGGCCGGCCAACTGCGCACGACGCCGACGCGCGTGCCAGTCGATCTAGGCGCGCTGGTGCAGGATTGTGTCGAACTCACGCGCCAACGGCATCACCTGAGCGACGACGCACTCCGGCTCACGCTGCCGCGCCACGACAGGTCAGCGGCAACGCCCGACACGATGGTGCTGGGCGACGCCGACGAACTGCGCACCGCCATCACCAACGTGCTCGATAACGCCGTGAAGTATTCCGACACGGCCGTGAATGTCGACGTAGAGGTGCTGCCGCTGCCCGAGGATGAGATCGCCGTGCGCGTCACCGACCGCGGCGTCGGCATCCCGCGGCACGAGCTGAACCGCGTCTTCAAGCGCTTCTACCGCGTGCGCTCGGCGGCGAGCGCGGTGCGCGGCTCGGGACTCGGCCTGTTCATCGTGCGCTCGATCGCGCGGCGCCACGGTGGCGACGCCTTTGCCGAAAGCGAAGGCGAGGGCCGCGGCGCACGCATCACCATCAAGCTGCGCCGCACGAGCGCCGCATGAGCCGCCTGCTGGTGGTCGAAGACGAGCAACACCTCGCGCAGGGCCTGCGCTTCAACCTGGAGGCGGAAGGTCACAGCGTGGAAGTGGCCGAGACCGGTGAAGCGGCGCTGCAGCAATTGCGCGCGGGACACGGATTCGACGCGGTCGTACTCGACGTCATGCTGCCGGGCAAAGACGGCTTCGAGGTAGCGACGGAACTGCGCGCGGCAGGTGAATTCCTGCCCGTCCTGATGCTGACCGCCCGCGGCCGCGCCGAAGACGTGATGCGCGGCTTCGCGGCCGGCGCCGACGACTACGTGGCCAAGCCGTTCGACCTGGGAGTGCTGCTGGCGCGCCTCGGCGGCCTGCTGCGCCGCCGCGCCTGGAGCAACAATGCCGGCGCTCCGGCGAACGAAGTCTTTACGTTCAACGGCCGCACGTTCGACTTCGACGCACTCGAGCTGCGCGTCCAGGGCCGGTTACTTCGCCTGACGCAGATGGAGGCCGAGCTGCTGCAGTACCTGGTCCGCAACGCCGGCAAAGTGGTCTCGCGCCGCGAACTGCTGGAGCAGGTGTGGAACGTCCAGGTGGACACGGACACGCGGCCGATCGACAATTTCATCGTCCGGCTGCGGCGTTACATCGAGGACGAGCCCGCGCGTCCACGCCACCTCGTGACCGTTCGCGGCGTCGGCTATCGCTTCCTGCCCGAGCCGCCATTGGCCGAAAAGTAACGCGCGGCTGGCCGTCGGGCCACTGCACGCGCGATTCCGATTGCACTAAAGTTGAGTCTTGACACTATTGCCACTGGGTTTATGCTACGAACGCAAACAGTTAGCTGTCCCCGGGAGAAACCCTTGATCCCCCACCCGCCGGCACAGCAGGACCAGCGCGGCACACGACGCTTCGCCCTGCGGCTTCCCGTGAGTGTGAAGTTCGGTGAGACGCTGCACGAGACACCGGCCCACACCAAGGACGTCAGCGCCCGCGGCGTCTTCTTTTTTGTCGATTCGCCCATCGAAGAAGGTTCGCGCCTCGAGTTCACCTTGACGCTGCCGCCGGAGATCACGCTCACCGATAGCATCCGCGTGCGCTGCCAGGGCCGCGTGGTGCGCGTGGATATGCCCGGCCAGAACAACAAGGTCGGCATCGCCGCCATCATCGAGCACTACGAATTCCTCGGCGAGCGCGAGTAAGAACCCATTGCGGAATTGAGTGATTGCGAAATTGCGGAATTGGTGTCTCGACCGATTTCGCGATTACGCAATTACCCGATTCCGCAATTAGAATGATTCTGTCATGCGGCCGCTGTTCCTTCCCGTCTTGCTGCTGATCCCCGCGATTGCATCCGCCCAGACCGTCATCGGCGACGTCGTCGCCTCCGATGCGAGCGTGCGTGGCGCGGTGCAGTTGGCCGGCAGCGGAACGCGCGTGCTCAGCGGCTCGAGCGTGAACGCCGGCAAAGGCGCCGCGACGCTGCGGCTGGCGCGCGGCGGCGAAGTCCGCGTGTGCCCGCAGACGGAACTCAGCGTGGCTGCCGCAGCGAACGGGCGCGACCTCGCACTCGGCTTTGGCACGGGCGCGATCGAACTCGACTATCAGCTCGGCAGCTCGTCCGATGTGCTTCATACGCCCGATTTCAAGCTCCAGCTCGCCGGACCGGGCCGCTTCCGTCTCGCCATCGGCAGCAACGCGCACGGCGACGCTTGTGTGAAGCCATTCGCGGGCAATTCCACGTCGTTGATCGTGACGGAACTGATGGGCGACGGCGTTTACCAGGTCCAACCGAACGAGACGGTGACGTTCCTCGGCGGCAAAGTCGCCGGCAACAAGCACGATAGCCTTGAGCCCTGCGGATGTCCCGCGCCGCCGCCGGTGCAGAAGGCACAAGCACCTGCGCCAGCTCCGGAACCAGCTGCGCCGCGTATTGCAGATCCGTTACCGAGCACGGCGACGGCGCCCGTCCTGGCTGCCAGCGTGACGCAGCCGGTGCCAGGCAACGCAGCCAGCCAACCTCACGTGGAAGTCGACGCGCCCATGGTCTTCCGCGCACCCGGCTTGCCGCGCGAGCCGGACCCGCCAGTGCTCGACCGCTTCGGCGCGCCACGCACCCTGCCCGCTCCGATCTCGCTGGAACGTACCGCCGCCCCACCAGCCGAACCGCAGCAGAAGCACTGGTTCGGCAAGGTGCGGGCCTTCTTCGCGGCGGTGTTCAAGTGAGTCAGTCAGTCAGCGAAACCTGTTTTGGCTGAGCGACTGACCGACTGATAGACTGACTGACTCGCATGTACGCCGACTTTACGGCTACCGATCGCTGGACGAAGCAGCCGGTGCGCTGCCTGTATCAGGCGCTGGTGGTCGCTATCGCTACGCGCCACGCCGACGCAGTGGACATCAAGTTCCTCGCCGGCAGCCGGCCGGTCTGGATCTCGCTGCCTCATCCGGCATGGGTCGAGTACAACCGCCAGACGGGCCGCGTGATCACCGATCCGCTGGCCATCGAGGTCGCGGGCCACTTCCTCAAGCACGCCATCGAGTCCGGCCTCGACGGCGGGCGCGAGATGTACACGCTCACCGTCCCTGAAGCGCTGGAGCACCTGAACGCCGTCCTGGCCGAAGCCGGACACGCGCCGCAGGAGCCCGTAACTCCTTGGCGCAGCGAGGCTTGACTCGGCACGCGCGTGACGGCCATCACTGCGCGGATTGCCCGCTTCCCTAACCTAGCTGGTCAACCGCCAAAGCCGCTTGTCCGCCAGTTTGTGTTTGGCAGGTGTACCGCTTTGCGAGACAATTAACAGCTTCTGCCCTGAGGAGAACCAGCCAACATGGCCACACAAACCGAGGTCTTGAGTGAGCTGAAGGAGCTCATCAGCCGCCCGAACGTGCATCGCAATCTGTTTGAGGGCGCGCTGGTGGAGCACGCTATCCGCCGCGGCGAAGGCCGTCTGGCATCGAATGGCGCCTTCGTCGGTTACACGGCCCCGCGCACCGGCCGCTCGCCCAAAGACAAGTTCGCCGTCCGCGATGCCTCGACCGAGAGCAAGATAGCCTGGGGCGCGGTGAACCAGCCGTTCGACACCGACCGGTTCGACGCCCTGTTCGAGCGAGTGACGGCCTATCTCCGCGGCAAGGAGATCTTCGTACAGGACCTGTTCGCCGGCGCCGACCGCAATTACCGGCTGCCGATCCGGGTGATCAACGAGTTTGCCTGGCACAACCTGTTCGTGCGGCAGTTGTTCGTCCGCCCCATGCAGGACGAGCTGCGCGACCACCAGCCGGAATTCACTATCGTCGCCGCGCCGGGCTTCCAGGCCGATCCGCAGCGCGACGGCACGAATTCGGACGCGTTCATCATCGTCAACTTCGACCGTGGGATCGTGCTGATCGGCGGGACGCGCTACGCCGGCGAGATGAAGAAGTCCATCTTCGGCGTCATGAATTACATCCTGCCGGAGCGCAACGTCTTCCCGATGCATTGTTCGGCGAACGTGGGCGCTGACGGTACGACGGCTTTGTTCTTCGGGCTTTCCGGTACAGGCAAGACAACACTTTCCGCCGATCCGACACGGCACCTGATCGGCGATGACGAACATGGCTGGAGCCCGACGGGGATCTTCAATTTCGAAGGCGGATGCTACGCAAAGTGCATCCGCCTTTCGCGCGAGAAGGAACCGCAGATCTGGAACGCGCTGCGCTTCGGCTGCGTGCTGGAAAACGTTGTCCTCGACCCCGAAACGCACATCCCGAACTACGACGATGACAGCCTGACGGAGAACACGCGGGCGGCGTATCCGGTGGACTTCATCGACAATGCCGTGATCCCCGGCGTCGGGGGGCATCCGAAGCACGTGGTCTTCCTCACTGCCGACGCCTTCGGTGTACTGCCGCCGATCTCACGGCTGAACAACGAGCAGGCGATGTTCCAGTTCCTGAGCGGCTACACGGCGAAGGTGGCGGGCACAGAAGCGGGCGTCGGCAAAGAACCGCAGGCGACGTTCTCCACCTGTTTTGGCTCGCCGTTCCTGCCGCTAGCACCGCGCGTCTATGCGGAGATGCTGGGCCGCCGGCTGAAGGAACACAACGCGCAGTGCTGGCTGGTGAACACCGGCTGGCAGGGCGGCGCATTCGGCGTGGGCAAACGCATGGATCTGCCGTACACACGCGCGATGGTTCGGGCCGCAGTCGATGGACGGCTGAGCGGGGCGCAGTTCGAGACCGAGCCGACGTTCGGCCTCAGCATCCCGAAAGCCGTGCCGGACGTGCCTTCCGAGATGCTCAAGCCGCGCAACGCCTGGGCCGACAAAGCAGCCTACGACAAGATGGCCGCCGATCTTTCCGCCCGCTTCGAGAAGAACATCGAGAAATTCGAGGTCAGCGACGCGGTGCGGAAGGCTGGTCCGAAGCGGCAAAGCTAAGCGCTACTGGAAAAACTCATCCATCCCACCGGCGTTCGCAGCCGCGCCGGGTGCGTTGCTCACGCCGAGCTGGCGCAGCACCAGGCTGAGCAGGTTCTGGTGCTGGTACAACGACGAGCTGCTGAATACGGGCTTCACTTTCCCTCCAACAAAGACCGCGACAACTCTTCCTCCGCCGTTCGCGTTGTCGGTCGCTGATTCATCAAACGTGATCACCACCAGTCCAGAATTCATGAACGTGCTCGACGCGATGATGGGCGAGAGCGTGCCTTGCAGCCATTGGTCGGCGGCGGTGAGCTTCTGGTCATTCGTGCAAGTGGTCATACCTGCAGGGCAATCGTGCGAGTTGTGCTGATTGTCGGGCACGACGAAACCAAAGTTCGGCAGACTGCCAGCGGCCACATCAGATGACAATCCGCTGAGCGGCACGATATTGGCGCTCGCCGACGTCCCAGCCACTTCGCTGAAATACGCGAATGGGTTGTGGTGCTTGATATACGGATAGACGTCGCCGCCGACGTATCCGGCGGCCGGCAACGACTGCGCGTAAACCTTCCAGCTCTTGCCGGCGCTTGCGAGGGCGCGGGCGACGTTGTCATCGGCGACCGAGCCGGTGAAGGCATCGTCGTTGGTGATAATCTGGCCGGTCGTCATCATGAAGTAGTTACCGATGGAAGGATGCGTGTTGGCGTAGTACTGCGTGGCGAGTCCGTATTGCCGCGCGAGAGAATTCAGGTACGGCATGGCGCCGCTGTTGCTGACGGTGGCGTAATCCTGGTTCTCGAGGACGACGACCAGGACGTGCTGGAAGCGTGGACCAGAGACGGGATTGCTGGCATTCGGGGTGGAGCTGGAGGATGGAGCATAGCCGCCACCGCTACAGCCGAAGAGGGCAACGGTGAAGGGGAATAATGAAGCGAGGAGTAGGTTCTTCATCCTGATCCGGCATGCAGTGTGATGCCGAGCCAGCCGGGGCTGCTGCCTAACGACACATGTTTGCTCGCAAGCTGCGCATCGAATACGAGAAGGACGGCGCGCGCCATCCCGCGCCGCTGAAGTGGCTCGACAGCTTCAGCATGCGCAATTTCACCAACGACGAAATGTTCGACAACACGCTGCCGGTCGCCGACGGTGCAATGGAAGTGGGCTCGCGCGTGCCGCTCGATAAGCTGAAAGCCGCGATGGAAGACTGGTTCCGGAGGAAGAGCTACTTACCGAAAGACGGCGTAGTCGTGATCAACGAGGCGAAGAAATCGTAGCGGCAGAAAATCAAAATCTTAAACCGCAGATCACGCAGATCAAGGCCGCAGATTGCGCGGATCGAGAACGCTATTCGGGCGCCTGCCAGACGACGGCCGGCATCTTGCCACTGCTACTTCCACCGCCATCGGACGTGATCTTGACGACGAGCAGAACCTTGTCATCCACATTCTCGCCGTAGGTGCCGAAATCGCGGACCTCGCGCATCACACGATCCACGATCTCCTGCGCGGGCTGCTGGCAAACATGGCTGACGGCGGCGGCAAGGCGCTCGCTGCCGAATTCCTCACCACTGCGATTGCTGGCTTCCAGAATGCCATCGGTGCAGCAAACGAGGATGTCGCCCGCGTGTAACTGCTCGGTACCACGAACATACTCCGCGTTCGGGAACAGACCGACGACGGTACCGCCCTTGTCGAGCGGTTTGGCGCGCCCGGTCTTCCCGTTGATCAACATGGGCGGGACGTGGCCGGCGTTGATGTAATGCAGCTTGTTGCCGCGCGTGTCCACCAGGCCGAGGAAGATGCTGAGGAATTTTCCGCTCTTCGTGTCCTGGCAGATCATGTCGTTGAGCGAGAGCGCGAGCACTTCCAGCGAGTGCAGATGCATGACGAGCGCACGCAGCGTGGCCTGCAGGTTCGACATGACGAGCGCCGACGACACGCCTTTGCCTTCCACGTCGGCGATCACGACGAGCAGGGTCTGCGGGCCGAGGTTCAAAAGGTCGTAGTAATCGCCGCCGACCTCGTAGCACATCTCGTTGACGACGGCGATGTCATAACCCGGAATGACGGGCGGCGCATCCGGCAGCAGGCGGCGCTGGATGCCGCGTGCGAGCGCCAGGTCGCGCTCCATGCGCTGCTTCTCGACGATCTCGCGATGCAGCCGCGCATTCTCCAGCGCCATGGCGATATGCGCGGAGAGCTTGTTCATGAACTCTTCGTCATCGGCGGTGAAGCGCTCACCGCTGATGCGGTTCAGCAACTGGATGACGCCAACGACCTCGCCGGTATGGTGGCGGATCGGGAGGCAGAGCAGCGAACGCGTGCGATAGCTGAAGCGCTGGTCAAAGCTCTGCTCGAAGAACGGCAGCGCGTACGCATCCGGGGCGTTGACGGCTTCGCCCGTCTCCGCAACGCGACCGGCGACCCCGACGCCGAGCGGTACGCGGATCTCCTGATGGTCAAGACCGGAGGCGACGATGGACCACAGCTCATTGCGCTTGGCGTCGACCATGAACACGGTGCCGCGATCGGCCTTCACTTCGTCGCGCGCGATGGTGAGGATGAGGTCGAGTAGTTGCGCGAGATCGAGCGTGGAGTTCAGCAGGCGTGTCGCTTCAAACAGCAGCGAAAGCTGCGTGATGGACTTCTGCTGTTCGCGATCGGTGAGCGCGCTACCGACGAGCGCGGCGCAGGCGTCGGCGTAGAGCCGCCACCAGCGCAGGTCTTCCGCGGTCGGAGCTTTGCGGGAGTAGGCGACGAGTACGCCGCTCAAGGCGCCGCCTGCACTCAAGGGGAACGCACAGGCGTGGGTAAGCCCCTTCGTTGTCACCGGCTTCCAGTTCTCGTTCTTGCGCGAGGCCAGCGGGATCCCGTCTGCCGATCGCCGGGTGCGAGCGGCATCCTGCACGAAGGACAACGCGGCATCGCCCGACTTCACCACCATGCCAGCGCTCGCTTCCAGCCGAGCCTGGCCGGCTTCCCAAGTCCACAGTTCCGCCCGCGCCGCACCGAGTGGAGCGGCGAGCAGCTCAGGGATCAGCGCGAAGCGGGCCTCGGGCGCGGCCTTGGCGAGTTGCGCCAGGCAATCGGCAAAGGCGTTCATGCGCCCTTTGGCGACCGCCGGCTGCGCGGCTGTAGCGGTGCGGCCCACGTCCGAAGTCCTCGTGCGAATGGGATTCCCCCGCGGGGGAGGCGGAGAGGCGCTAACTATAGTGCGGTATTGGCGGAGATGTAAATAGGAGCCGATCGAACTGTACCGCCCGCTAAAGCGGGCTCGCCTCATTTATTGGTTTACCCACGATTCCGTCGCGTCCGCTGCGGCGGACGCGACTCCATCCTGGGCTAACATCAGCCGCCCTTCGGGCTGAGCCGACATGGCGCTTGCGGCGGGAGATTGTTCTTGCGATTGATGGGATGGTGCGAGCGAAATGCAGAGATCCTTCGGCCGCAAACGCGCGGCCTCAGGATGACGCCGTGAGGTGTGACGTGTGGGAATCCGATCTCGCAATGAGCGGACAGGGCAGCCGATTCGCTAACTACGGCGCGAAGCGGAACTTCATTTCGACTTTGAGTTCGCTGCGCACGGGCTTCGCACCGCACATGGCGGGCCGGAAGCGCCATTTCTCGACGGCCGAGACCGCGGCGTGATCGAAGGCCGGCGCCGAGGATTCAGCGATGTCTGCCTCCTCCACCTGGCCGCCCGGACTGATGACGACGTGCAGCGTCGTCATGCCCTGGAAGCCTTCGTTGCGCATGCCCTCGGGATAGATGGGGTCGACCTGGTCGATGGCTTTGGCGGGGATCATGGGTTCGCAGTAATCCCAGACGCGCGTGCCTTCATCGGGATCGAACAACGCCTCGAGCGGCTTGGGGAGTTCGTCGAGCACCTGCAGCGTTGCCTCAACGAGCCGGTCGCCGCCGGAGCGGAGGCGCAGGCGTCGCGGGAAGTGCTTGCCCGCGGATTCGGTATAGGTGTCGAAGGTCAGCTCGCGGGAGTGGTCCGTGGCCGTGAGCAGGTGCCCGGTGGCGGAGTCGAAACAGAAGGTCTCCTTGTCGCCGTCGGCAGCGACGTCAACACAAGTCTTGCTTCCTTTCTGGCGAACGGATTTGACCGTCTGGCCGCTGTGCGGCGGGCGCAAAAGCGCGACGGTGTTGATGAGGTTTCGTAGATCGGCGAGGCGCGGATGCTCAAGCGGAACTTCACTGCGGACGAACCGCTGATCGCCACGGCCGATCTCGACCTCGTTGAAGCCGGAGACATGGATCTCGCGGCGCCATTTCGCGGCGCTGACCCGCCAGAACTCATAGCGACCGATCGGCTTGTTGGGAGCGTCGAGCAGCTGGAATTCCATCAGCAGATGCACGGGCGTCGTGGGCTCGGCGAGACTCGAGAGCGCGGTGGCACGGGCGAAGACGGCTTCGCCGGAGGGCTTAGCGTCGGCTTCCCACGCTCCGCTAAAGCGCAAGGATGGGGCACCCAGAGCGGGCGCTGTCATCGCGCCAAGCAGCAGAATCTGCGGCGCCAGTTTACTTATCGTATTGCAGGAGCGAAAAGACATTGTGCCCGGCCAGCTTCTGACGACCGCCGAGGAACGTCAATTCCACCACGAAGCCGAGACCCGCGATCTCCCCGCCCAGTGACTTGACCAGCTGCGTTGTGGCGTTGGCTGTGCCGCCGGTCGCCAGCAGGTCGTCCACGATCAGGACGCGCTGGCCGGGCTGGATGGCATCTTTATGGATGGCGAGCGTGTCGGTGCCGTACTCGAGGTCGTAGGTCCAGGTCGCAACTTCGGCCGGCAGCTTCTTTGGCTTGCGCACGGGCACAAAGCCGGCATTCAGGCGATAGGCGAGTGCGGGCGCGAAGATAAAGCCACGCGCTTCCACTCCGAGGACCTGGTCGACCTTTTCGTTGATGTACTGCTCGCTAAGCGCGTCGATGAGCGTGGCAAAGCCCTTCTTGTCCTTGAGCAGCGTGGTGATGTCGTAGAACAAGATGCCGGGCTTGGGAAAATCGGGGACCTCGCGGATGAGGCCCTTCAACGATCGACAATCCATGGCGCTACGCGGTGAGTTCACCAAGCTCCCTCGATGCGAAAGTCTTTTGGATTCGGCGGCATATCGGCGGGGGCGACGTCGACAGCGTCGACGCGAGCGGCCCGCGGACCGCTGCGCAGCTTAGCATGCAGCGCGCTCAACTGCTCGTTCGTCCCCGCTGCCAGGATCTCGACAGCGCCATCAGGATTGTTGCGCACCCAGCCGCCGATGCCGAGTTCCTGCGCCGCCGCCTGCACAAAATAACGGAAGCCGACGCCCTGGACGCGACCGCGGATTGTGTAGCGCCGTGCCTCCATGGGGAGAGTTACTTCACGCGCTCCAGGTACGTGCCTTCGGCGGTGTCGACGCGGATCTTTTCGCCGGCGTTGATGAACGGTGGGACCGGGACGACAAGGCCGGTCTCGGTCTTGGCGGGCTTGAGCACGCTGGATGCTGTAGCGCTCTTGATGCCCGGCTCGGTCTCGATGACCTCCAAGTCCACGGTCTGCGGCAGCTCGATGCCGATGGGCTTGCCTTCGTGGAACTCGACCTTGATCTTCAGGTTGGCGGTGAGGTAATCGACGGCGTCGCCGAGGATGGCCTTCGAGATGTGCGTCTGCTCATACGACTCGGTGTTCATGAAGTGGTAATCGTCACCGTCGCTGTAGAGGAACTCCATCTCGGTCTCGTCGACGACAACGCGGTCGATGGCGTCGCCGGAGCGGAAACGGTACTCGAACATGGCACCGGTGCGCAGGTTGCGGAGTTTCGCCTGGATAAAGGCGCGCAGGTTGCCAGGGGTGCGGTGCTCCACGCTGAACACGAGGTGGAGCTCCTTGTTATGCATGATGACCATGCCGGGACGCATCTGGGTGGCTGGAATCGCCATTTTCGAACAACTCTCCTTGAGCTTGATGGATCGGACCGCGCCCCCGCGGGACCAAATGGGGCGCAGACGCAAACATTTGATTGTACTTTATTTCTGTCGCTTCGCTCCAACCCGCCATAGAACCGTGCCGGGGCACGCGAAGTTCCGTTCGGCGGAGCAAGTTGCGGGCAACTCACGTGGCGATTAGGAATTCCTATTGATTGGGGTCAGTGCAATGACAGATCACGAATTGTTCGGCGACTATCAGCCGGTGGAGCGCGGCCGCACCACCCTGATGCTTACGTTCCTCTTCGTCGGTTTTGGCCTGGGCGCGCTCACGGCGCTGCTGCTGGCGCCTACATCGGGACGGCAGATGCGCAAAGCCATCCGGCGGCGCTACGAGGATGCGCGCGAATCCATCGAGGACTTCGGCGAGCAGGCGACGGAGTACCTGAATCGTGGCGCGGAGTGGGCCAACGCCGCGCGTGAAAAGGTCACGCCGGTGGTACAGCGGATGCGGAAGTAGCCGTCAGCTTTCAGCCAACAAAGCAACAGCCCGGCATTAGCCGGGCTGCTTGCTGAAATCTGATCCGCTAGTAGAGCCGGAAATTCACTTCGACGCTGACGAGCACGGCGACGGGCACGCCGTCTTTCTTGGCCGGCTCGAAGGTCCACGACTGCACGGCCTTCAGCGCTTGCTCATCCAAGCCGAGGCCGAGGGAGCGCGTAACGCGCGGATCGTGCACGCGGCCATCAGGGCCGACCGTGATGGTCAGGATCACGGTGCCCTGGTACTTCGCTTTACGGGCTTCTTCCGAATACTCAGGATCGGGCGAATAGAGCTGCCGCGGCGCACTCACGCCGCCGCCCACACGATACACACCGCCACCGATGCCGCCGCCCCATCCGGGGCCGACGCCAGGGCCGCGTCCGGAACCGACGCCGCCGCCAGAGCCATCACCGATGCCGCCACCACTACCGGTACCGTTCGATGGCGGACCCGTCACCTTCGCCATCGGGTCACCCATGACGGGCAGGGTCTGCAGGTTCACGTTCTCCGGGCCGACAACGGTAGGCGCCATCACGAGCTTGGGCTCTTCGTTGCGAATGACGACCATCGGAGGCGTGAACTGCTCCTTCGCGAACATCGGCGGCGAACCCTTCGATGCCGCCAGCAGGTCACGATCGCCACCGCCACCACCACCGCCCGACTTCGTCGATGACGCGGGAAGCACGTAGGGGCTGATGTCGGTCACCAGGCTGACCACGGTCTTCTTGATCTCTTGCTGGTGCGTCACGACAAAAAGGCTGGAAGCGAGGAGCAGAGCGACGCCGACCGTGTGGGCCAGGAACGAGAGGACGAACGTGGCCGGCTTGACCGCATAAGTGCCGTACCCTGCGCCAAATAACGTAGGCAGAATATCGGTAGGCGGCTGGTTCGCCGGCGCCTGCGGCGCTTTACCCAGGTTGGTCGCAGGGGATGACATCGGAAGTGCCCCAAGTATAGCCCGGAATGTGGCGGTGTTCCAGCAACATCCGGGCGGTTTCGGCCAGCAGACAGGGAACGCGCAGGCGATGGCCGCTTGCACCCTGCGGAGCCGTTCTATTAGACGCACAATCTCGCCCGGGAGTGCCGCTTTTTCACAGGCCGGCACGCCCACATGCGCCGCCAGCCTTTAGAATCAAGCCAATGACCCCGGTCGGAACCCGCGAAACACCCGCTCGTTCAGGCGCCATTTTGCAGGTCGAGCCCTTCCTGCGGGAGAAGTGGTTGGTCCATGGTTTCAGCACAAGACGGCAGCCCCGTGGCGGGAAGGCGGGCTTCAATCTTGGCTTCGTGGAAGGAGCCGATCGTGAGGAGGTCGAGCGCAATCGGGCTGAGTTCGTTCGGGCTGTCACTGGTAGCGACCGGGGTTGGACGCTCGTCCAGGTGAAACAGATCCACTCGGACATTGCGCATGAGGTGAAGGACGCGCCGGCTACGTTGCTGACGGGAGATGCGCTGGCCACGAAAGCTGGTGGGCTGCTACTGGTGGTAAAGATCGCTGATTGCGTTCCAGTGCTGCTCGCCGACCGGCGGCAACACGCTGTGGCAGCGGTACATGCCGGATGGCGTGGTACGGCGGCGCGTGTCGTGGAGAAAGCCGTGGGCACGATGAGGCGCGCGTTCGGCAGCGAGCCGCAAGACCTGATCGCCGCCATCGGGCCGTGCATCCGCAACTGCTGCTACGCCGTGGGCGACGAGGTCCGCGAGCAGTTCCGCTCGCAGTTCGATTATGCGGAGGAATTGTTCGTCGAGAATTTCGACGTCGACCCGGTGCGGCAGAAGTATCCGAATCTGTTTCTCACTGCGCGCGCGCCCGGACACGCCGAGGTGAGCTGCCAACAGCACCTCGATCTGGTGAAAGCGAACGTTCGGCAACTGCTCGCAGCGGGCATACCGGAGGGCCACATCGCCGATACCGGGCTGTGCACCGCGTGCAACACCGAGTTGCTGTTCTCCCATCGCGCCGAGCAGGGCAAGACCGGTCGCCTGATGGCGGCGATCGGGATCAGGCCATAGACGGTCTGCTCTCTTGTGAAGAAGCAGATTCCTCGGCCAAGCGCGGCCTCGGAATGACAACTCAAGGGAAAAAGAGCTAGTTTGCGGCCGGCGGCGCTGCAGCGCCCGTGGTGTTCACCAGGTCCTTCAATTCCTTGCTGGGCTTGAAGAAGGGGATCTTCTTCGCCGGCACTTCCACGCGGTCGCCGGTCTTGG
>CAYWSH010000077.1:0-9925 GCA_964460655.1 uncultured Terriglobales bacterium
CCGCCGAGCGATTGCGCCGCGAGTACGCCAGGTTGACCGGCGCTTCAAAGCCCGGGACAAGGCGCTTATACGAGTTGGTGGTCGGGGCGATGATCGCCGCCAGCGCCGGCCCGTGCTTGATCAAGCCGCCGATGTACCACAGCGCCATCTGCGAGAGTCCGGCGTAGCCGTCGCCGGCGAAGAGCGGTTTGCCGCCCTTCCATAGCGACTGGTGCGTGTGCATGCCCGAGCCGTTGTCCTGGAAGAGGGGCTTGGGCATGAACGTAACGGTCTTTCCATACTGATTGGCTACGTTCTTCACGATGTACTTGTAGAGCATCATGTTGTCGGCCGAGCGTACGAGCTTGTCGAAGCGCAGGTCGATCTCGGTCTGGCCGCCGGTGGCGACCTCATGATGGTGGCACTCCACCGTCAGGCCGCAGTTCTGCATGGCGAGCACCATCTCGCTGCGCAGGTCCTGATAGTGGTCGGTCGGCGGGACGGGGAAATAACCTTCCTTGTAGCGCGGGCGATAGCCGAGGTTGTTGGTCGGCCGGCCGGAATTCCAGCGGCCTTCTTCCGCGTCAATGTGGTAGTAGCCCTCGTTCACGTTCTGGTCGAAGCGGATGCTGTCAAAGATGAAGAACTCCGCTTCGGCGCCGAAGTAGGCCGTGTCCGCGAGGCCCGTGGAGGCGAGATACATCTCCGCCTTCTTGGCGATATAGCGCGGGTCGCGGTCGTAGCGCTGCTTGGTGACGGGATCGATCACGTCGGCGACCATGACGAGAGTGGGCACCTCGGTGAACGGATCGAGGATGTAGAGATTCGTATCGGGGATGAGCAGCATGTCCGACTCGTGGATCGCCGCCCAGCCGCGGATGGACGAGCCATCCATGCCGAAGCCGTCTTCGAACGACGACTCGCTGACCTCGCTGATCGGATACGAGACGTGATGCCACAGGCCGGGCAAGTCGGTGAAGCGCAGATCGAGCAGCTTCACCCCGTTGTCCTTGATGAATTGCATGATCGCTTTCGGTTCAGCCATGTTCGCAACTCTCCTTGGCGGGCCTGGGCCCGCGGAAAACTTGGTGGCGGCAACTTGCTGGGGATGTGCTAGCGGCTTCGTAACACAGCCGTCCGGATATCCACCATAGAAGCTGCGCCTTGATTTGGGAAATCGATTGTTTTTATGGGCGTGATAAGCGCGTCTTATGTGGTGGGACGCTACCGGCGAAGTGCTCTGGGTGCCTCACAGTTGGTGCATTGCCAGGCGTCGATCTTGAGGTTGACCGACAGCGCCGGCGGGCTGCCGTCATGCGTGATGTACAGAACGCCGTGCCCGGGGACGTTGCATTCGCGCGTGAATTCGTTGGTGTTCACAAAATCGTGGCATCCGAGCTCGTTGAAGTCGATCTGCTCGCGATCAAGGTTGTTCAGCTCGAACGACAGCACGGCCACTTCCACCGGATATCTGCCGCGCACCCGGTAACGCACCTTCTGCACGTTCGTGAGCAGGACGCTCTGGAACTCCGGGGAGCGGATCGCCACATCGTCCTCGAACAGGTTGACCCACTCGTATTGCGGCCCCGACTTTGGCCCGACCTTGGGCTCCGGCTTGCCGCGCTCGCGCCAGTAAACGACTCCGGCGACGATAAGGCAGAGCAGGCCAACGAGGATCTTCAGGCCCTTCATGGCGCGCATCGTAGCGCAGCGACGGTGGGCGGACAAATTCACCTCAACTAAACTCCGAGCCATAAGTACCAGGACACCTTGCTGTTCGACTAAGCTGAGGCCCGCAGGGCCGAATGAAGTTAGCCCAGCACGAAGTGCTGGGTATTATTGGGGATTCGAAGCAGTCCCGAAGGGACGACTGATATGCCTCATTCATTCGGTTGCAATCTGCAACACATCGTGTTTGGCACGAAGGAGCGCCGCCCATTCCTGACTCCAGCCACCATCAGACCGATGTTCTCCTACATGGGTGGCGTGGCGCGCAAGAATGGCATGTCCGCGCTGGCTATCGGTGGCATCGAGGACCATGCGCACCTACTTCTGGTTCTGCCAGCCACCATGCCTGTTGCGAAGGCAGTGCAGCTGATCAAGGCGGGCTCATCGAAGTGGTTTCGTGAGAAGCACGGGCCGCGATTCGGCTGGCAAGAAGGCTACGCCCACTTCAGCGTGAGCAAATCGAATGAGGAAAAGGTCGCGAAGTACATTCGCAATCAGGAGCACCATCATCGGCGACGGGACTTTGCCAGTGAACTCAAAGAGCTTTTCTCCAAACATGGCGTGGCTTACGACGCGGGTGTGTTTGTCTGATTCAGCCGTCCCTGCGGGACTCGCCAACCTGACCTGCCTACCCAGCACTACGTGCTGGGCTAACTTCAGTCGCGCCTGCGGCGCTGTACTCAACGCGAATAGTGCTGCATTATTGGTGCAGGGTGGAATCAGTGCCCGGACGATCTACGGTCATTGTTGCGATCGGTGTGCTGCTTAGCGCACCGGTAGCCTCGGCGCAGAACCCCAATACGCCGCAGGAACTCCCACAGAATGAACCGAAGAATCTGCGGGCTGTGGAGACGGCAATCGCCACCAAGGTCGTTCAATGGGCCAAGGAATCGGGTCACACGTTGCGCGTCATCAGGGAAAAGGATGCGCGCGTTTGGGCATGCTCGATTTCCGAATGGGTTGAAGCCGATGCCAAGGCAACGAGGTTCGCTGGGGGGAATAACGTCGACGCTATCGAGACCCCTGACGACATGCCGCGTTCGATCTCGAAAGCGGCCCGCACCCCTGAATCATATTGGACGCGCTTTTCCATCGGAGCTTGGTATGGAACAGACAGCGAGCATCCGAACGGCACGTACCACATAACGATTCGCTTTCATGGGAATCCGTTCGCAGAGTGGATCAACGACCACCTAACCGACGAGATGTACTACAAGGACCGCTGGAAGAAAGACGTGTCGAAGCGATGCTTGCACGTGCCATATTGATTCTAGACTTGCGCTCATCCGCGTTAAGCTGCGGTGAGGACGAGGTTCGCATGAAACGTCTCCTACAGATCGGCATGTTGCTGCTCATCGCCACGGCGAGTCTCGCGGCAACGTCGCCCGCGGTCGGCACGTGGACGGCGAAGACGCACGACCTGCCGATCATCCGCATGGTAATCAAGCAAAGCGGCGGCAAGCTGAGCGGCGTGATCGACTTCTACTTCCAGCAACAGCAGAACGGGGTCTGGAAGGTGACGAGCAACGACCGTGTCACTATCCTCGAGCCGCAGTTCGCCGGCGATACGCTGACGTTCAAGGTGCCGCACGCTAAGAGGCACGGCTCGACGGATCCTGCGGACCAGGAGATCAAGGTGTTCACGCTGCGGGTGCAAGGCAAGGACGCGGCCGAGTTGCGGGACACGAAGACCGGAATGGCGATGACGCTGCAACGGGAGAAGTGAGTGGATTTCGATCAACTTGAGACGTTCGTCGAGGTAGCGCGGAACCTCTCGTTCTCGCGGGCTGCGGAGAAGCGTTTTCGCACGCAGCCGGCGATCTCGTCGCAGATACGCGCGCTCGAAGAAGAGGTCGGGGCGAAGCTGCTCGACCGCTCGGGCGGCAAAGTGTCGGTGACGGCGGCGGGCAAGGCATTCCTCGCCTACTGCGAGCAGGCCATCGAGCAGCGGCGCGCCGCGGTGGCGCACCTGGCCGAGATGGAGCGCGTGCCGCGCGGCGAACTCGTGGTCGCGGCGAACGAAGGCACGTGCCTGCACGTGCTACCCGAGGTGTTTGCCGAGTTCAAGCGGCGCTATCCGAAGGTCGCGGTCAACATCCAGCGCTCGGAGCGCGCGAAGATCCTGGAATCGGTCATCGAGAACACGGTGGACTTCGGGGTGATCGCCACGCCGGTGAGCGATACGCGGCTCACGGTTGTGATGATCCATCGCGACGAACTGGTCGTGATCGTGCCGCCGCAGCACGCGCTGGCGAAGCACAAGTCGGTGCAGATCGTCGAGGTGGCAAAGTTCCCGCTGCTGGTACCGAAGCTCGGCCGGACGCGCGACGCCATCGAGCGCCTGTTCGATGCGCGCCAACTGAAGATGAACATCTCGATGGAGCTCGACTCCAGCGAGCTGTTGAAGCGCTTCGTCGCGGCCGACGTGGGGATAGGGTTCATCACGAACTCGCACGCCGAAGCAGAAGTCAAAGCGAAGGAGCTGGTTTCGCTACCGCTGGCGGAAGAAGTCGTGCGCCGCGACCTGGGCATGATTTATCGCAAGGACAAGGCGCTCTCGCGCGCCGCGCTGGCATTCATCGACGTGGCGGTCACGCTGAAGCAGGTGCCGGCGGTGCCGCAGCCCCTGAAGCGATGAAGCGCCACATCGCGTGCTTCGTGTTGCTCGCGGCAATGGGGCTGCGGGCCCAAGCGACGATCCCCGATTGGTGTCGCGCGCTCCCACGTGCGGAGTACAAGGCGCTGGAGCGGGTGCGCGTGAGCGACTCCTGGTTCGAGGTCTACAAGCCGGCGCCGGGCGTGTTCGCGATCTACGAGCCGCACCAGTCGGAAGAAACGATCAGTTATCTCGTCGTCGGCAACCAGCGAGCCCTGCTGTTCGACACCGGCATGGGGATCGGTGACCTGAAGAGAGTCACTGGCGAGCTGACGAAGCTGCCGATCATCGTCGTCAATTCCCACACCCACAACGACCATGTGGGCTCGAACTGGCAGTTCGACACCGTTTACAGCATGGACACTGATTTCACGCGCGCGAACGCGCGTGGCTCCGTGCGTGACGCGCAACAGGAGATCGCGCCCAGCGAGATCTGCGGCGCACTGCCAGCGGGATTCGATGCGCAGGCGTATCGCACGCGTCCCTGGAAGATCGCGCGCTCCATTCGCGACGGGGAGAAGATCGCCCTCGGCGGAAGAACGATCGAAGTGCTAAGCACGCCCGGACACACCCCGGATGCGACCTCGTTGTGGGACCCACAAAATGGCCTGCTGTTCACCGGCGATACGTACTATCCAGCGCCCATCTGGCTCTTCCGGCCGGAGACGGACTTGGATGCCTATGACCGGTCGATCCGGCGGCTGGCAGCTCTCCAGCCGAAGGTGAAGGTGGTGCTGGGAGCTCATAACGTACCGGTTGCACGTCCCGAGGTGCTCTCGCGGCTCGTGGCTGCGTTCGCGGCAGTACGCGCTGGGAAGATCGCGGCCGAGCCGGATCCGAATCCCGGCCGCGTGCAGTACCGGGTTGACGGTTTCATTTTCCGGATGCGCGGGACACCGACGCGCTAGCGGTTGGCAGTTGGCGGTTGGTCAAACCAGAGACAGCGCATTGGTAAAACGGCATATTTCGTGTAACTTCAAACCTCGCACCGCCATCAATTAATCAGCTTGGAGGCAGCTCCCAATGAACCGTTCCCTTATCCTGCGCACTCTTAACGTCATCTGTGTGGTCGGCATCCTGGTGATGGTCGGCATCTCCGCCGACAAGAAGGACGCAAGCCAGACCCTGACCGGCATCGTCAGCGACAGCATGTGCGGCGGTGTGCAGCACATGATGCCCAACCAGTCGCCGGCCGAATGCACGCGCGAGTGCGTGAAGGGCGGGTCCAAGTACATCCTGGTGGTCGATAAGAAGGTCTACACGCTCGAAGGCCACGAGGCCGAGGTCGACAAACTCGCCGGCCTGAAGGCGAGCGTCACCGGCACGGTGAAGGGCGACAAGGTGCAGGTGGCGTCGGTCGGGGCGGCGAAGTAATCTTTTTTTGCATCCCGAGCGGAGCGAGGGAGCCCTATGGCTACGCCGAGCGTCAGCGTGGCGATATGGCTCCCTCGTCGCTTCGCTCCTCGGGACGTTAAAAAAACGCTAGCGTGAATCCCCCGCTGTTGTTATTTTCTTTTTTCCACATTCATTCCCTCGACCAGCGGAGGCACAAGAATTGGGCAAAGACATGGTCCCCAAGCGCATCTTCCTGACCAAGGGAGTGGGGAAACATAAAGAACGTCTCACCTCATTCGAGTTGGCGCTACGGGACGCAGGCATTGCCTCGCAGAACCTGGTGCGCGTCTCGTCCATCTTTCCCCCGAACTGCAAGCTGATCCCGCGCGCTTCCGGGCTGAAGTACCTGAGCCCGGGCGAAGTGGTGTTCGCGGTGGTGGCGGAGAACTCCACGCGAGAACCGCACCGGCTGGTGGCTTCAAGCATTGGTTTAGCCATTCCCGCGGACCGCAGCACGTACGGGTACTTGAGCGAGCACCACAGTTTCGGCGAGACCGACGACACTGCCGGCGATTACGCGGAAGAACTTGCGGCCGAGATGCTCGCCACCACGCTCGACGTGGAATTCGATCCCGACAAGTCCTGGGACGAGAAGAAAGAGATCTATCGCATCTCCAACAAGATCGTGCGCACGATGAACATGACGCAGTCCGCCGTCGGCGATAAGCGCGGCCTGTGGACCACGGTCATCGCGTCGGCGATCCTGATCATGGAGTAGGACCAGCCGCGAGACACCGCGCCTTCCCGCGGTGTTCCAACTTTATTTTTTCCTGAACGCCTCGCCTGACGGAACCGGCGTTTGCGGGCGTGTGTCCATTCCTCTGCACGAGCGCGGAGGAAGCCATGGGCATGAGCACGGGCGGGCGTTCCGGACTCGCCGCCGAGATCAACATCACGCCGATGATCGACGTGCTGCTCGTCCTGATCATCATCTTCCTGGTGGTCAGCGCTTCGCTGAAGCAATACGGCGAGGAAGCGCAGGTGCCGCAGCCGGCACCAGACGGGTCGACCATCCCGCCTCCGAGCCGGACGATCGTGCTGCAAGCCGCAGGGCACGATGACGTCATCACGTCGCTGCGCTTGAACGAAGAGCTGGTGGAGCCGGCGGAGCTGCGTGCACGGCTCAAGGAGATCTACAAGCTGCGCGCCGAACAAGTCATTTTTCTGCAGGCAGATCGTGAGCTTCATTTCGAGCGCATCGCCGAGCTGATCGACCTGACGCACGCCGACTTTCCGGCGATGCGCGTCGGCTTGCTGACGCAGCCGGTGGACACCAATGCGAGCGCTCCCGTCGTAGCGCGCAAGTAGGCGTTGCTAACAGATTGGCGGGCTCGCACGTCATTCTCTTGTGTGACGTACCACACAGCGGACTTGCGGAGTGCGAGTAAAATCGAACTGATGACGCCCCAACGCCATCGCCGGCTGCTGATCTGGACATTAGTCCTCAGCACGCCGGCCTGGGCAGCAAACGTGCCTGAGCAGGCCCTGCTGGCGCTGCATCTGCGGCATTGTGCGGAGATGCGGCACGCGACCGCGCTGGTGCCTGCGCCGACCATGGGGCCGGCAGCACACTCCGCCCACGCCAGCCACGCACAGCATGCACCCGTCGCTAAAGCTGACGATAGCTGCTGCCCGCAGGAAGTAACCGCGGTTGCGTTGCAGCCGCTCGTCCCGCTCAACCTCTGCGCGGGTTCCGCGTGCGAGAGCGTGGGCCAAGCGCGCGATCTGCCCGAGCCCACGAGCGATGCCACCGTCACGGCGAAGTCGGTCGCACTGCCGCAGTCGCTTTCCATCGTGGTGGCCAACGCCTCTCCGCGCGCACTTGTTTTCGTCGGCCAGGTCGCCCCTCATCCCAAGCCCGTCTTCGACCTGAAGACGGATATGCGTATCTAGAGCCTCCTCTGCTCGGCTGCTTGATGTCACGTCAACCCGCCACGTGCGCGTGGCCCAACCGAGATTTGGAGGAAATATGCGATTCAAAGTGTGTCTGACGATCCTAGCGCTGGCGGTCACCATGCTGGCGCAGACGGCGGCTCCGGCGCCGCAGGCCGACAGCAAAGCCGCCTGCACGGCCGATTGCTGCAAGGACGGCGCCGAGTGTTGCAAAGGCGGCGACTGCAAAGACGGCAGGATGTGCGCCCGCAAGGACGCCAAGGCCGGCTGCTGCGGCGACATGGCCAAAGCGAAAGCCTGCAAGGACGGCAAGTGTCCGATGATGTCGAAGATGTCCAAGTCGGACAAGGCGGCCCATGCCGGTTGCGCCGGCTGCTGCGGCGGCGACCACGCCGCGCATGCCGAGCATGGAGGCCATGCCGGCATGTGATCGATGCACCCCTCGGCCCCGGCGTAAGTTGCCGGGGCCTTTCCTTTTCGTGGTACAACTAGCCGCATCGTGGCCTACTTTCTCGGCATCGATGGCGGCGGGTCGAAGACGGAAGCCGCACTCGCCGACGAGAACAAGCTGCTGGAGCGCGCCACCGCCGCCACGTGCAAGATCCAGGTGGTCGGCGAAGAGCGAGCGCGTGCCGCACTGCAACAAGCGATCCAGGATGCCTGCTCACAGGCGGGCATCCAGGCGGCACAACTGACGCGGGTCGTGGTCGGAGTCTCGGGCGTGTCGCGCCCGGGTGTGCGCGAGAAGATAACGGCAACGGTACGCGAGCTCACCGAGGCCAACCTCGAGATCGTGGGCGACAACGTGGTCGCGCTGACGGCTGCATTCGGTGACGGACCGGGCGTGCTGGTGATCGGCGGGACGGGATCGATCGCGTTCGGCCGCAACGAGAAGGGCGAATCGGCCCGGTCGGGCGGCTGGGGTCCCGCGATCTCTGACGTCGGCTCGGGCACATGGATCGGCCGCATCGCCGTCGTGGAAGCAATGCACGCCGCTGATGGCGGTGTCGAAACGCCCCTGATGGGCGACATCATGGCAGCGTGGAACGCGGCCACGCCGGAAGATGTAGCGAGCATCGCCAACACGGTGCGGGCGTCGAACTTCGCTGCACTCTCGCCGGTGGTGATGCGGCGCGCCGGGCAGGGGGATGAACAAGCCATGGCCATCCTGCAACGCTCCGGCAAGAGCCTGGCGGACATGGCGCGCATCGTGCTCAGTCGGCTGTGGCGGGCGCCCGCCGGGCAACGCGTCGCGATCGCGGGTGGAGTCTTTCATCACAGCCCCGAGGTCCGCGCCGCTTTCACCGATGCACTGGAGAAGAGTTGCCCGAGCGTCCAGGTCGCTACCGAGCTGACTGAACCGGTGCTCGGCGCACTGGCCATGGCATGCGGCAAGGCAGCGTCGGGGCGCGCAGCCAGTTGACCATGAGGCCGCGGCCACTCGAGGAACTGGTCCACGACTCCGACCCTGCCTCCGTGCGTGCCGCGGCTACCGATCCGCGGATGACGGAAGAGCTGGCGCTCACGCTGCTGGAGCGTCGCGACCTGAACGAACACGTGCTGGCGGAACTGGCGCGTAACGCCGCCGCGATGAAGCATCGGCGCGTGATCGTCGGGGTGGTGCAGCATCCACGCACGCCGCGACACGTCTCGCTGCCGCTCACGCGCCGCCTGTTCACCTTCGAGCTGATGCAGCTGGCGCTCGTGCCGGCGCTCGCCGCCGACCTGAAGATCGTCGCCGAAGAGGCGATCATCGGCAGGCTGGAGACGGTGTCGCCCGGGGAGCGGATGTCGCTGGCGCGGCGAGCATCGGGACGCGTGGCCGCCGCGCTGCTGCTCGACGCCGAAGCCCGCATCGCCGAGGCCGCGCTCGACAATCCTTACTTGAACGAAGCCGCCATCGTGAAGGCGCTGGTCAACGACAAGAGCCCTGCCGAGTTGGCACGACTGGTGTGCGCGCACAGTAAATGGCCGCTGCGGCGCGACGTGAAGGCAGCGCTCCTGCGCAATGAGCACACGCCGCTGGCGCGCGCTATCGCCATCGCGCACTCGCTGCCCTTACCGGTCGTGCGCGAGGCGCTGGAGCAGTCACGCATGGCGACGCAGACCCGCTTCTACTTGCTGCAGGATGCAGAGCGGGCGCGCGCGCGCGAGCACCGCGCTAAGCGCGCGTGACCTCGAGCACGAGGTTCCCTGCGCGGTCGACGCCGTAGACGACCCCCGGCGGCACGACAGTCGTGGCGCTGTACTCGGTCACGATGGCGGGGCCGCGTA
>CAYWSH010000077.1:10025-15781 GCA_964460655.1 uncultured Terriglobales bacterium
CCCGGCGGCACGACAGTCGTGGCGCTGTACTCGGTCACGATGGCGGGGCCGCGTAGTTTGCGTCCCGGTGCGAGTGCCGCACGATCGACGATCGCGGTGCGCTGGGCGCGCGCGCCAAACACTACGGGCGCGCTAAGGGCAGCCTTTTGTCTGCCGGCTACGCGCTCGTCAGCGAGCTTAGGTAGTCGTGCCGCCGGCTGGCGGGCGCGCAACCGTAGCGTGACGATCTCGACGGCGCGCTCGGGATGCGAGTAGCCGTAGCGGCGAAAGTGTTCCGCATGGAACGCCGCCAGTGCGCGTTGCAACGGTGCGCCACGGCGTGTCGCCACGTTCAACTCAAAGCCCTGGCCGCGATAGCGCACATCGAGTGAGTGCTCAAAGCGGATCCCGCTTCCCCAACCTTCGGCGCGGAAGTCGCGGCGGGCGTCGCGCTCCAATCCGGCGAAGCGCGCGGCCAGCTTGCGCTGCAGCTCGCTGACCGCCTTGCCTTCGACCGACCAAACGAGCGTGCGCGAGTAGTCTTTGACGACATCGCTTACCAGGATGCCGAAGGCAGAGAGCGCACCGGGATACTGCGGCACGATGACGCGCGGGATGCCGAGCGCGCGCGCCAGGTCGCAGGCGTGCATGCCGCCGGCGCCGCCGAAGGCGACGAGCGCGAAGTCACGCGGATCGTAGCCGCGCTCGATCGAGACCACGCGGATGGCCTTCTCCATGGTCGCATTCACTACGCGCACTACACCGGCCGCAAATTGCGTGAGCGAAAGCCGCGTGCCGCTGCGGCGCAACCATGCGGTCGTGATCTTCTGCGTGCGCTCGGCGTCGAGTTCGAAATCGCCGCCCAAGAAGCGCCCGGCGGGAAGACGGCCGAGCAGCAGGTTCGCGTCGGTCACGGTGGGCTGCGTGCCACGACCGTAGCAGATGGGGCCGGGATCGGCGCCCGCGGATTCCGGGCCCACGCGCAGCGCGCCGGCAGCGTCGAAGCGTGCGATGGAGCCGCCGCCCGCGCCGACGGTGTGGATATCAAGCATAGGGACGCGCACCGGCAGGCCTGCCACCTCGCCTTCCGAGGACGCGCGCGGGTCACCGTCGACCAGCGCGACGTCGGTGGACGTGCCGCCCATGTCAAAGGTGATGATGCGGGTGAACCCGCTGCGCCGGGCCATCGCGGCCGCCCCGACCACGCCGCCGGCGGGACCGGAGAGCACGGTGCGGGCTGGCTCGCGCGCGGCGGCCGCAAGCGCGGTGATCCCGCCGCTCGATTGCATGACGAAAACGGAGCTGCGCGACCTGCTGCCGCCGCCCAGCTTCGCGATCCGCTGCGCGAGGCTCGCAAGGTACTTTTGCATCACGGGTTGTAAGTACGCGTTCACTACCACCGTGCTGGCACGCTCGTACTCGCGGAACTCGGGCAGGATCTCGTGCGCTATCGACAACGGCAGGCCGAGACTGCGCAGGGCTTCGGCAACAGTGTTCTCGTGGGCCGGATTCGCGAAGCCGAAGAGTAGTGAGAGTGCGATCGCGTTGGGCTTGGCGCGGCGGATCTTCTCGGCAAGCGCGGGAAGCTGCGTCAGGTCGAGCGCGTCGACCACTTCTCCCTGTGGTCCGATGCGCTCGGCAACGCCGAAACGCAGCTCGCCCGGAACGAGCGGAGGGATGCGGTCGAAAAAGAAATCGTAGAGCTGCGGCCGGTGCTGGCGGCCGATCTCGATGCTGTCTTCGAATCCCGCCGTGGTCACGAACGCAACGCGCGCACCCTTGCGCTCCAGGAGCGTGTTGGTGCCGACCGTGGTGCCGTGCAGCAGCGTGACCGCCGCGTTACCGGCGAGTTGGCGCACGCCGCCGACGATGGAATCGGCGGGATTCGCCGGCGTCGAGAAGACCTTGGTCATCCGCAGGCGTCCACCGATCAACGCGAGGCAATCGGTGAATGTGCCACCGGTATCGACGGCGACGCGAAGCACTCGTGCTGGGCGAGCTTTCGTGGTCATGGCGAAGCTCGCGATTGTAATTGAATCGGACCAGCGGACCAGCGGTTCATCGGATCAGCGTGCGCCGATGCCCTTGCTCATCTGCAGCGCGTCAATGCTGTCTTTGTAATAGCGCGGGATGGTGCGGAGGATGGAATAGCCGTGGCGCTGGTAGAACGCCAGTGCCGGCGCGTTGCTGACGGAAGCTTCCAGGATGACGGTGTCGCAGCCCAGCTTGACCAGGCGCTCTTCGGCGGCGCGGAGCAACTTCGACCCCAATCCGCTGCGGCGCGCCGACTCAACCACGTCAATGGTGACGATGTGGCCCTTGCCGCGCGCGTGCGGCTGGGCAACGAGGAACCCAATGATCTTCCCCTTCTCCTCGGCCACGATAGTGAAGGTGCGCGGACGCGTCATGTACCACGCCAGCTCTTCCTGGGAATAACTGATGCCCGGCTCAAAACAGGCCTGGTCGATGCGCCACAGCGTGTCGAAATCGGAGCGGCGTACGGTGCGCAGCGTGGCCACGGGCAAAAACCTACCACAGAGAAGCTGTCATCCTGAGCGGAGCCGCGACGGTGCGAAGCGCAGTCGTGGCGGAGTCGAAGGATCCCTATTGGATTTCGGCGGTTTCGTAGCTATAGGGATGCTTCGACTGCGCCAGCGCGCGTAACGCGCTGGCTCCGCTCAGCATGACATCCTGAATAGGTATCAGCAGGCCAGCTGGTCGCGCGTGATCTTCAGGCCGTTCAGGTTACCGAGAACGGTGACGGCGATCTTGCCCGGCTGGAAGTACTGTTCGGCGAGCGCGATCAGTTCTTCGCGCGTGACGGCTTCGACGCGCTCGATGATCTCGTCGAGGCCGAAGAAGCGGTTGAAGTACATCTCCTGGCGCGCCAGATTCGACATGCGCGCGGTCGAAGACTCGAGACTCAGCATCAAGCTGCCTTTGAGCTGGTCTTTGGCACGGCGCAGTTCTTCGTCGGGTATTGCGCCGGATTTCAGGTCGCGGAATTCCTTAACGATCGACTCGACCACCTTCGGCGCCGATTGCCGCGATGTCCCGGCATAGATCGAGAGGCAGCCGGTGTCGCGATAGGGGTTCAGTTCGCTGTAGATGGCGTAGACCAGTCCCTGGCGCTCGCGGATGTTCTGGAACAGGCGCGAGCTCATGCCGCCGCCGAGGATCGTGTTGAGGATGTAGGCGGCGTAGCGGCGCTCGTCGGAGATCGGGTCTGACGGCACGCCGACGCATATCTGCACCTGCTCCAGCGATTTCTTGTTGCGCATGACGATGCGCGACTGCGTCTTCGGCGGGAATTCTTTGAAGCCGTTCTTGCGCGCCGCGAGCTGACTGAAACGCGCGGTGATCATCGCGACGAACTGCTCGTGCTTCAGGCTACCGGCGCCGCTGATGATGAGGTTCCCGGGATGGAAGAAATGCTGGTAGTAGTCGCGCAGAGTGGACTGCTCGAAAGCGCGCACGGTCTCCTTCGTGCCCAGGATCGGTTTGCCGAGCGGATGTCCCTTCCAGAAATTCTGGGTGAAGATCTCGTGGACGAGGTAATCGGGACTGTCCTCATCCATCTTGATCTCTTCCAGGATGACGCCGCGCTCGCGCGCGATGTCGTCCTTGTCGAAGACGGGATTGAGGACGAGATCGCTGAGCACGTCCATGGCGATGGGCAGGTGCTCGTCGAGCACCTTCACGTTGAAGCAGATGCACTCCTTGGCGGTGAATGCATCCATGTTGCCGCCGATGGAATCCACCTGGCGCGCAATGTCTTCCGCGGTGCGCGTGGTCGTGCCCTTGAACACCATGTGCTCGGTGAAGTGCGAGATGCCGTTGACGTCGGCTTCTTCGTGGCGCGAGCCGGTCCGCACCCAGATCCCCATGGAGACGGAGCGGATGTGCTGCATCTCCTCGGAGATAACGGTCAGCCCGTTGGGCAGGACCTCGCGCTTGATGTTGCGTAGCTCGTCCACGATGTTCGGGCCCCGCGTTGCCGCCGTGGCAGCAAGCGTGGGGACAGTTAGATTCTCACACACCGAACCTTCGGGTGCCATGTGGGTCCCGCCCTTTATCTGCAACGATTCCCGGCAGAGAGTGCTTCGCACAGCGAAACATCTATAATGGTAACGGTCTATTGGATGCGATGCCTGCCGCGTTGGACAAACAACTTTTAAGTCTTTCCCTTCAAGAGCTTACGGAGGTCGTCCAGAAGCTCGGGGAGGCGCCTTATCGGGCACGGCAGCTCTTCACCGCCCTGCATGCCGAACGCGTGGGGAGCGTGGACGCTATCACGACCCTGCCGAGCGCATTGCGGCGGCAGCTGAGCGAGGCCGGCTATTCAGTCGGTCGCCCGCGCCTGCATTCACGCTTCACCTCGGTGGACGGCACGGTGCGCTACCTCTTCGAATTTGGCGACGGCCAAACGGTCGAGACCGTGTGGATGCCGGAGGGCGATGGCGGCGAGCGCGGCGACACCGAAGATGGCGACCAGATACCGGCGTCGGTGGTGCCGGTGGCGGCAGCGCAGCGCTTCGTAGTGTTGAAGGCGGCAGACACGGGCGAGTCGCCCGTGTCCACACGAGCCGAGAAGGATTGGTCACGGGCGACGATCTGCGTCTCCAGTCAGGTGGGCTGCGCGGTGGACTGCCAGTTCTGTCTGACCGCGAAGCTCGGCATCATCCGCAATCTGGCAGCCGGCGAGATCGCCGGCCAAGTGCTCAGTGTGCTCGACGAGCACGGCGTGAACCTCGAACGCGACCGCATCAATCTGGTCTTCATGGGCCAGGGCGAGCCGCTGCACAACTATCAGGAGTGGATCAAAGCCGTGCGTCTGTTGGTGGAGGGCGCGGGCATTCCGGAGTCGCGCATGACGGTCTCGACGGCGGGCATCCTGCCGCGTATCGTCGACCTCGGCCGCGAGAAGGTGCGGCCTAAGCTTGCCATCTCGCTCAACGCGCCGAATGACGAGATCCGCGCCGCGATCATGCCGATCAACCGCAAATGGGACATCGCTTCCCTGCTGGCTGCGGCGAAAGCCTTCCCGCTGCGTGCACGTGAGCGCCTTACCTTCGAATACGTGCTGCTGGGCGGCGTGAACGATGCGCCGGAGCACGCACAGGAACTCGCACGCCAGGTGCGCTCGCTGCGCGCGAAGGTGAACCTGATCGCGTGGAACCCTGGGCCGGATGTTCCGTTCTCGACGCCCACCGACGCGCGCGTGCTGCAGTTTCAACAAACGCTGATCGCAGCGGGCGTGCCAGCGTTCATCCGGCGTCCGCGCGGCCGCGATATCTATGCCGCCTGCGGTCAGCTTCGTCGTATGGCGGGCTGAGGTGTGCCCCAGCGCCGTAAGTTACTTTTCTCGTCCTGACATTATTTGGGGTCAGAACCTGACAAAATCTGTCAGATTGAGGTTGGCAGCGGAGCTGACTTTTCCGAAGGCGCGAGGGCCTGTCTCAGGCGAAACCCTCAACTTATTGATAACAAGACGCTAGCACAATGGTGGTGTACTAGTGGGAAATCAGCCGGAATTGGAACGCGGCTTGCGATTAGTACGGGCGTCGTAAACACGGCCTATACCTGAACACCTATTCCATGAGAGAGGGACAAATGCGGAAACAGAAAGGCTTTTCACTTATCGAACTGCTGATCGTGGTCGCGATCATTCTGATCATCGCCGCGATCGCCATTCCGAACCTGCTGCGCTCGCGCATCGCCGCGAACGAAGCTTCGGCGGTGGGCTCGGTGCGCACGCTGAACACAGCTGAGGTCAC
>CAYWSH010000078.1:0-15449 GCA_964460655.1 uncultured Terriglobales bacterium
GCAGCGACGTGCTGCGAAGCGGAATCGAACTCCAGTGCGATCTGACCGCGCTTCCCGCCGAACGATTCGATCTCCTGCTGCGCTCCGCCAATATCCCGGCGCAAGCGCTGGGCCTCGCGATCGAACGCGGCGATGCGCTCTTCCGCCTGCGTGATCTGGTTGCGCACTCCGGAGGCGGCTGCCATGGCGTCGATGGCGTCGTGCCGGCGCTGCTCCTGGACCTGCTCCAGAGCGAGGACAGCATCCGTGCTGTTGCGCGCCACCTCTTGGCGGTGCGCGACGTCGTGCTGTGCGGTCGCAACGTCAGAAGCGGCGGATTCCAGCGTGGCACGGTTCGTCTCCCGCTCCTTCGCGAAGGTCGCCAACTGGGCGGAAGTCTGCTGTGACTCGGCGGCGGCGGCGGCGGCACGCGCGACGAGTTCAGAACAGCGCTCCTGATTGTGCGTGCGGCGTGCCGTGGCGCGATCAGCTTCCAGGGCGAGCGTGCTCAGCTCCTCGGCGACGCGTCGCGATTCGCCTTCGAGTTCATAGCCACGCTGCGTGGCGGTGGATTGCTCGGCTTCAAGCTCCGTCACGTGTTCGGTCTGCGTGTGGATCGTCGTACCCAGTTCCGCGAGTTCGCAATTCAACTCGGCGGCCTGGCCGGTGAAGGCGATGAACTTGCTCGCCAGTACGACCCGGAGCCGCGCGTGCATCTCCTCGCGCATGCGCGCATAGCGCTCAGCCTTGGATGCCTGGCGCTTGAGGGAATTCATCTGCCGCGTCACTTCGTCGAAGATATCGTTGACGCGCGCCAGGTTCTGCTGCGCGGCTTCCAGGCGCAGCTCTGCGAGCCGCTTGCGCGTCTTGAACTTGGTGATGCCGGCCGCTTCTTCGATGATGGCGCGGCGGTCGTGCGGCTTGCTCGACAGGATCTGGCCGATGCGCCCCTGCTCGATGATGGCATAGGACTCCGGTCCGAGCCCCGTGCCCATAAAGATGTCTTGGATATCGCGCAGGCGGCAGAGCTTGCCGTTCAGCAGGTATTCGGAATCGCCGCTGCGGAACAGGCGGCGCGTCACGACGAGTTCGCCCTTCTTGAATTCCCGCGTCTTGAAGTTGCGGCGGCGGATCTTGAGAACGACGGCCGGCGGGCCTGAGGGTTGTGTGGACGCGGGCGACTCGCCCGCGTTGTCTTCTGGAGCAGGCGATGCAATCGCTTCGGCGTCCGCTTCTTCCTGGCCCGGTTGCACCTCTCGTGCGTAGTCTTCCGCATCCTTTTCCGACGCGGCACGCACCGCCGCTTCATCCCAATCGTCGGGCGAGGGCATGTCGTCGCGGATCTCGATCTCCGTCTCGGCGTTCAGGTCGGCGCCGGAGTAGACCTCGGGATCGATGAGCGTGAGCGAGACTTCCGCCATGCCGGTGGGCTTGCGGTCGCGCGTGCCGGCGAAGATGACGTCTTCCATCCGCGAACCGCGCAGCGATTTCGCGGATTGCTCGCCGAGCACCCACGAGATCGCGTCGGCCACGTTTGATTTGCCGCAGCCGTTGGGACCGACGATGGCGGCCACACCGTCGCCGTGGAACTTCAGCTCGGTGCGGTCGCAGAAAGACTTGAAACCAAGGATCTGGAGCTTCTTCAGTTTGAGCAACGCATACTCCGTTTTTCCGAGGGCTCCGTCCCGAAGTCTCGGGACTGCGACCTCGCAGCCGTTTCACTCACGTTCACGGCTGCTCACCTGTGCGTCTGCTGCTGGACTGGTGTGCGACGACGTCGTCTGCCGTCGCAAAATCAGCTCAAACTCGGCAGGGAAGGCTGGACAAACCCTGCGTTAAGCTGACTTTACCGGCAGAGCACCCCGGCGTCAACAATCAAAACACTACAGGTTGTGGGTATTCAGCCCAAAACCCTTCCTGTCGCATAGCAGACGCATTTTGCGTTCTTGGGCGAGGAAACATCCAGGAGGGAAGCAGAGGAATCTGTCGCAGAGCGAGACAAGCATACTCCAACCGGTGTCCGAGAGATTTACTAACTTGGTTCAGTGGGCGATTTGGAGGCAAAACGCTGTGCAAAGCTGCGTTTTCGCCCTTCATCCGATGCAAATCTGCGCAATCTGCGCGGCTCCTGTCCGCGAAATCTGCGGTTTAGGACTTCAAAACCTTTACACCGCAGATTCCGCCGAAACCGCCCGCAGATTCCGCTGGTTCTATTACCCCAACAGCTGGAACCAGCCGATGATGCTCTCGATACCCGAATAGAAGTTCGGGATGTGGAACTTCTCATTCGGTGCGTGCAGGTTGTCGTCGGGCAGGCCAAAGCCCATCATCACGCTGGGTATCTTCAGCTCCTTCTCGAAGTCGGCCACGATGGGGATGGAGCCGCCTGAGCGGATATACACGGTGTCCTTGCCGAAAACCTGGCGCATCGCCGCGGCTGAGGTCTTCACGAAATCGTTGTCGGTGGAGATGACGATGGGGTCGGCCGTGCTCCACAGCTTGATCTTCACGTCGATGCCCTTGGGCGTGATCTTCTTGATGTAGTTCGAATAGAGCTGGAAGATCTCCTGCGGTCGCTGGTCGGGAACCAGACGCATCGAGACCTTCGCGCGGGCGCGCGCCGGGATCACCGTCTTGGCGCCTTCGCCGACAAAGCCGCCCGGCATGCCGTGGACTTCGAGCGTCGGGCGCGCCCACGTCTTCTCGAAGACCGAGAAGCCGGGCTCGCCCGTCAAGACTTTCGAGCCGACCTCCGTCTTGCGATAGCGCTCCACGTTGAACGGCAACTTCTTCCACGCGTTCATCTCGGCCGATGTCGGCTTCTTCACGCGTTTGTAGAAGCCAGGGATCAGGACCTTGCCCTTGTCGTCCTTCAGCTTCGCGATCATGCGCGCGAGCGCGTCGAACGGATTCGGCGCCACGCCGCCGTAAAGACCCGAGTGCAGGTCGGTCATCGCGCCCGTAGCCTCGAGCTCGGTGTAGCACATGCCGCGCAGGCCGACACACAACGTCGGCAAACCCGGCGCGAACATCTCTGTGTCGGAGATGAGCGCCACGTCAGCCTTCAGTCGTTCCGGATGCTCGCGTACGAACTTGGCGATCTGTTCGCCGCCGACTTCTTCTTCACCCTCGATCAGCAGGCGAACGTTCACCGGCAATCTGCCGCTGCCCGCTTTCATCAGCGACTCCAGCGCCTTCAAGTGCATGTACATCTGGCCTTTGTCGTCGACAGCGCCGCGCGCGTAGAGGTTCTGGTTGCGCTCGGTGGGCTCGAAGGGCGGTGACTTCCACTCGTCGAGCGGTTCGGCGGGTTGGACATCGTAGTGGCCGTAACACAGGACCGTCGGCTTGCCCGCGGCATGGAGCCAATCGCCGTAGACCAGCGGATGCCCGGGCGTCTTGATGACCTCGACGTTCTCCAAGCCGAGGCGGCGCATCTGGTCGGCGACGAACTGCGCCGCGCGCTCCACATCATTCTTATGCTGCGGCAGCGTGCTCACGCTGGGTATGCGGAGCAGGTCCTTGAGTTCGGCGAGGAAACGTTGCTGGTTCTGGCGAGCGTAGCTGACGGCGGCAGAGGACATTCCGGGCTCCTGCAAAACATTTCAGTATAAAGCCTTCAGCTGTCAGCTCTCAGACTTCAGCACCTACGGCTACTGCGAGAGAGATAAGTACGGCGTCGTAGTGTGAACGTGCGTGGGGTCCTTCGACTTCGCGCGGCTGCTACGCATCCTCGCGGCGCTCAGGATGAGCGGCTTCTTTGTTGGCTGAAAGCTGACAGCTGATCGCTGAATGCTTTCTACGCGCGGCCGCGCGACATTAATTCCTATGCGCGTCCGCGCATTTTGGCCCACCACCAGCGCACGCCGACGAACAGGAAGCGCCAGTCATGGAAGAACTCCGGCTCTTTGCCTTCGAAGGCGTGTCCGATGAATTGGAGGATCCAGCCGAAGATGAACAACGCCAGGCCGTACTTCCACGCGCCCGGTACGACAAAGTTCGCGATGCCGATAGCGATGGAGACAACGATCAGCGGAATGCCGAAGGTGTGGCAGAGTCGGTTGACCGGATGCTGGTGGCTGCTGGCGTATTGCGCGATCCACTCGGTGGAGGTGCGGGGCATGTCATTGATCCACTGGCAGAGGAGATGTCCGCTATCGGATGGTTGGCTCAGCATCGCCGCGTTTGGCCGCGAGTCGATCCGACGATTTCTTGGCGCTACCGAGGACATAGCCCGCTATTCCACTCACAATCGTTCCCGCCATTTCGCCTGTGAGGATGCGCGCTAACGACAGGATCACAACGGCGGAAAGTGCAAAACCGACGGTGACGATTCGCAAGAAGCCACTATTGTCAATCACTTCCAACGCGTTCGTCTTCGAACGGATGACGGCGGTCCACAGAGTGCCCCAAACAATCACGAGGGTACCAGCAAAGCCGAACATCAGGTACACGAACTGCATTGAGTCGAGGACGATCGCCTTATCCATAGGTGTTCTCAGCGCTGGTATGGTTCGGCGAATTACACGCGAGCCGCGCTATGCACGTCAAGGCCTTTGAATTGAATCTCCTTCCAGGCTAAGCCCGAGAGCAGACTAGGAGTGTGTACGCGATAAGGCGCATGTCGTAGCCACGAAGGATGTCGTCAATTAATCCGACGAGTGCTCCTCCGTTAGGCAGAAGCGGCAGGATTGTCGACGAAGCGCGCGCCCTGTGAAGAATAACCTGCCACGTGCGACTAACGAGAGGAGACAGGTCTTCGTTTCTGGTGATTCGCAAGCGAGCACTTCGGGCGTGCAAGACATATTCGTCCGAACTCTCAAGGGTCGGGTACCTTCGCGCCCTCACTCCCGAAGGGCCTCGAACACTCGTCAGGCCAGCACTCATTAAGACGCCGCCCGTAGCCAACGCATTCGCGGCGGAGCGGATGAAGCGTGGCTTGTCGCGGAAATGTTCTGACGATTCCATCGCCCACACCACGTCGTACGCGGCGGTAGGGAAGAGGTATGTATCGGCGTCGGCGACCTCAAAGCTGCACAGGTGCGCAACTCCCGAGCGCTCTGCATGCTGCTGCGCCAGATGTGACTGCTTCTCACTCAGCGTGATCCCGTTCACCCGGCAGCCGCGCGTCGAAGCCAGATACACGGCAGTACCGCCGTGCCCGCATCCGACATCGAGGACGCGCGCGCCCGCACCCACACCCGCGGCCGCGACACAGTATTCGAGCATGGCGAGCTGCGCTTCTTCCGGTGTGTCGTCGGGCCGTGCGAACAGGCCATGATGGATATGGTCGCCCCAGAATGTCCGGTAGATAAGCGCGAGCGAATCGTAGTGCTCGCGCACCTGCGCCGCCGTCACGCTCAAGGCGGAATCGCCTAAGGCCGGGTTATGGCGCGGGGCAAGCATGGGATCTCTACCTCTTATGACGGATGAATACCGCCGCGGTCACTATGGGTTCCGCAAAAAATGTCCGCTAAGTTCCGAACCGCTGGATACCGAACGCCTTGATGTCAAAGCCCGGCTTCTCCCCGCGCACGACCGCGCTCATCACTTCCGCCGTGATGGCCGAGAGCAGGATGCCATTGCGATAATGCCCGGTCGCAACGTAGTAGCCGGGCAGGGAAGTGGCGCCCAGAACCGGCAGATTGTCTGGGACTGCTGGCCGCAGGCCGGCCCAGGCTTCGAGGATGCGCGCTTCGCCGATCGCCGGGACAAGGTTGGCGGCTGCCTGATGGAAGCGCTGGATCACGGCCGGCTCAACGTGCTTGTCGTAGCCGGCGTTCTCCACGGTCGCGCCGATGAGGATGCGGCCATCGCTGCGCGGAACCAGATAGACTTCGGGCGTTCGCACCACGTGTTGCAGCACGCGCCGGTGTGAGATCGCCACCGATACCATCTGCCCTTTGACGGGTCGCGCGGGCAGCGGCACCGGCGAGATCGCGCCTGACCAAGCGCCGGCGCAATTCACCACCTTGCCGGCCGCATAACGGGTCCGTGTCGTCACCACACCCGCGGCGCGGCCTTCGCGCACATCGATCTCGGTGACTGCGGCACCCGAGGCGAGATCCACGCCTCGTGCCTTGCAAGCCGCGAACAGCGCCTGCCCGAGTGCACGGTTGTCAACGGACTGTTCTTCGAAGAAGACGGCAGGCGAATCGAGCGCCAGGTCGGGCTCGAGTCGCCGCACGTCGTCAGGAGAGAGTTCGCGGCCCGAGCACGGCGAGACATGATCACCGGCGCCGAGGAACTCGATCGTGCCTTCGCGCCGGAAGTCGACGCGCTGGCCCGACTCGGCTTCGACTTCGCGCACGAACTCCGGATAGATGCGTGCGGAAGCCAGGCAGAGATCGCGCACGCCGGCGTCGGTCTCCGGCGAACAGAAGGCCAGCATTCCGGCGGCAGCGTGCGTGGCTTCGCGGCCGGGCTCGCCGCGCTCGACCACGATCACGCTCACGTCATGCTTGCGCAGTTCGCGCGCCAAGGCGAGGCCGATCACCCCTCCGCCGACGATGGCGACGTCCCAGGTCTTCACCTGAAACATCTTAATCTGTTCGTACTCAGGTAGATTTTTCGTTGCTTTTGATGGAGGAATTTCCTACAGTGCGCAGTATGAAGGACATTAATGAGCTAATGCGGCTGAAAGAGCAACAGATCGACCAGCTGCAGAAGGAAGTAGAGCTGTTGCGCGCCGCCGCCAACATCATGGCGGAAAGCGAGAGCGGCCCTACGGTAGTCCGTAGCGCGGCGAACGGCGGAGTAGCGGCTCCTGCACCGGTCACGAGCGTTGCGGCCAAGCGCTGGCCGTAAGAATTGGCGGCGGAGTATTGATGACAGCAAAGCGCCGATTTCAGCGGCAGACCCTCAGGAATCTCGTTTACGTCGACATCGACGGAAGTAATGGCGCCATCGCCCTCAATCTGAGCGAGAACGGCGTCGAAGTGCATGCCGTGGCGCCGCTCGGGCTCAAGCAGTCAGTGCGCTGCGGTCTCCAGTTAGGCGACGATAAGCTGGACGTGAACGGCGTCGTCGTGTGGTCCGACCCTTCCGGTCGCGCCGGCGTGAAGTTCAACACCACCGCCGAGCATCGCCAGACCATCAAAGACTTCCTGCTTTCGAACACGCTGGCCGCCGCCGTCGAAGCGGAAGCGACGTTCAAGCCCCCACAATTCATCGCCGGCGGTGAAGGGCCAGATCCGCTCCGCTTCGCGCGCCATGTGCGCGGCGCCGCTGCGCCCGCACAGGCTCCGGTCACTAGGCCTGTCGCTCTTCCGACTGCGCTGCCCGCACCTGAGACCGCGCCGCTGCCCGTTCCGGCGTTCGCCATCGACCTGCCCGGCTACCGGCAGTTGGCGTTGCACGAGCTGGCGCAACGCGCGCAGCAGGGCACGCGCGCCACGGGCGCTGCCCTCGCCATGCTCGAAGGCGGCGCCATGACGTGCTGTGCGCGCAGCGGCGGCACCGCACCCGATATCGGCGCGCGTCTCGATTCCGCCGCCAGCTTCTCCGGGCAATGCATCCAGAGCGGGACGGCGTTGCGCTGCGATGACAGCGAGACCGATGCCCGCGTCGATGCCGCCGTCTGCCGCTCCCTCGGCGTACGCTCGATCGTAGCCGCGCCCGTGAAGTCAGCGGGACAGGTGATAGGCGTCTTCGAGATCTTCTCCGACCTGCCGTTCGCCTTCCGCAAAGCTGAATCTGACCTCATCGAGCAACTGGCGGAACTCGCGGCGATGGTCGCCACCGCGAATGCACCGCCGCCCGCCGAACCACCGGCAGTCATCCCGACCGCCACGGCACCGCCGGCACCGGTGACGATGCCGAAACCCGAACCGAAGTTTGAGCCGCGCGTAGAGTCCAAGCCCGAGCTGAAGCCGGAGCCCAAGAAAGAAATAAGACTGGCGCCGCGCCTGGTGGAGCCGCCCGCTCCGCGTCCGGTGAAGACGACGCCGCCACCGCCGGCCGCGAGGGACCTCAGCAAGCTGGAGCCGCCGCCGGCAGAAGAGCGCGTCCACACCGCCCTGCAGGTGGCGCCACCGATTCGCCCGGCGGTCACCGTTCCGGTGATGGCGCGGATGAAGGCAGCGGAAGAGACTGCGGTCACAGCGTTGAAGACCGGCCAGGCTGAACAGCGCACGCAGACGATGAAGCTCGCTGCCTTGATCGTGCTCACGCTGGTCGCGGTGAGCGCGGCAGGCTTCCAGGGCTGGCGGTTCCTGAATGCCAACCCCAGCGCCGAGGTGGCGGCGCCGAAAGCTCCGGCCACCGAGCGCGCGGCAACGCCGGGAGTGCCACCGGCAAGCAATGCAGCGATCGGGTCGGCTCCGAGTACGTCGCCCGCAGCGAGTACACCAGCGCCGCGTGCGACGCCCAATGCCGCGCCCAACCCGGCGGCGTCTAAGACTGCGCCCGACACGACTGCCCCCGTAGCTCGCGCGCCGCAGCCCGTAGCCACTTTGCAGCCGAGCCAGCCGCGCGATGTTGAGCCGGCAGCCACGGCCGCGCCGTCGCTTTCCGACGTGACGACGCAACGCGGTATCCCGGCGGTCGCGCTATTGTCCACGCCACGGTTGCCGACGCTGAGCGCACCCGCACCCACGGTCTCCTCGCGCTCCGGCGGCGACATCATCACGCAGACCAAGCCGACGTATCCATCGGAGGCGCGCCGCCTGGGCATCGAAGGTGACGTCACGCTCGATGTGCTGGTCGGCCGCGATGGCAAGGTCCGCAACGTGAAGGTCGTGAAGGGCGTACCCTCCTTGAACTTTGCCGCCGTGGCCGCGGTGCAGCAGTGGCGCTATTCGCCGCTGCTGGTGAACGGCGTCGCCACCGAGAACACCGCCCAGGTGACCGTGCAGTTCAAGCTCAGTAGCAGCAATCAGACCCGATAGCTCAATGGGCGCCGGCCCTTTGCCCCTCTTCGTCGGCCGGCGAGAGCCGCGCAAACACCACGAGTCGCTCCGGCGCGGGCCCGATGTAGTAAGTCGGGTAGCAAGTGATCAGCGTCAGGCGCGCGTCGCTTGATGCGCGGATCACCGAGACATCTTGCGGGTCCACGACCTTCTTTCCCGTGACCTCGTAGCGATAGAGAGCGCCACCTCGGCGCAGCTCGACGACATCGCCTGGGGAGAGCTCGTAGATGTGGCGAAAGAATGTGTCGCGATGCGCGGTGATGACCGCATTGCCCATCGCGCCCGGCTCGGCGGAGTGTTCCAGGTGCGCGGGGCCGAGCAGCAGCTGTTTCTTCGTTGTCCCTTCGACGACGTAAGCATCGAGCCGAATGCGCGGGATGGTGATGCGCGTGATGGCGTCGGTCGCAGGCGCGCTGGGGGTGGTCTGCGCTGCCTGCTCCTGCCGCGACCACTCCCTGGCCAGGTGTCGTTGGGCGCGCACCATGCCGGCGTACTCCAGTCCCACGTAGGCGAGCATCGCCAGACCGGCCAGTATGAGAACGATGCGAAACAATCTCATGGCGTAACCAGTTCGATGGCCGGTCACCTCCGGGACGATGCCTTCGGTACTGTGCAATTGACAGGCGCGTCGCCGTTCTTACAATGGAGTCAGGCTCCCAACAATCTAGAGGTGATACCGATGTCTGAGGAAATGCAGCCGCAGACGAGCGGCAATGGCCTGCGCTACGCGATCCTTGCCGTGGCCGCGGTCTATGTTTTGGTCTCGTTGTACTTGATCGTCGAAGCGCGTCAGCGGGTCGACCGGCTCGAGCAGCGCGCCACGGCCGCGGAAGCCGCCCAGTCTGACCTGGAGAAGCGGCTGGCCGGCACGGCTACCAAGCTGTCTTCCGATCTGAAAGCGAACTCGACGGCGCTAACGTCGCAGTTAGGCTCCAAGATCAGCGCCCGTGCTGCCGCCTTGGAGAAAGAGCAGCAGGCCTCGGAAGCGCGCCTGAGCGAATCGCAGAAGGCGGGCCTGAGCGCCGTCAGCGGAGAAGTGGCGGGCGTGAAGACGGACGTGGGCGGCGTGAAAAGCGATGTTGCCACCACCCGCGCTGATCTGGAAGCGACGCGCCGGAAACTGGAGACTGCTATCGGTGACCTCGGCGTGCAGAGTGGCCTGATCGCGCATACCCGCGACGACCTCGAGGTCCTGAAGCACAAAGGTGACCGCAACTACTACGAGTTCTCGCTCAGCAAAGCCAAGAAGCCGTCGCCCGTCGGTACGGTGAGCCTGCAGCTGACGAAAGTCGACCAGAAGCGGGGCAAGTACACCCTGAACGTCATGGCCGACGATCGCACCATCGAGAAGAAGGACCGCAACGTCAACGAGCCGGTCCAGTTCTACTCGGGGCGTGATCGTCAGCTGTTCGAGCTGGTTGTGTTCACCGTCGCCAAGGACAAGGTGACCGGCTACCTCAGCACACCAAAGGGCGCGCCTGCGCCGACCGAAGTCGCGCGCTAGTGCGTCAACCTGAATCAGTGGAGCCCGGTCGCCCTCGACCGGGCTTCTTGTTTGGGTGGGCGCGGGCGACTCGCCCGCGTCTTCACTCCCACACGGAATACTTGTACCTTCTCGGCCGCACCGGGAACACCTTGATCATCACGATCCCCGCCACGAATCCGCCGACGTGCGCCCAGAAGGCCACGCCGCCTCCGCTTTGCTGCGTGTAGGCAACGGCCGTCGCCGCGCCGCTCAGGAACTGCGCGATGAACCAGTAGCCGAGCACCAGCCACGCCGGCAGCCAGATGAAGTAAACGAAGAAGAACGGCACCAGCGTAAGGACGCGCGCCGCGGGGAAGAGCAGGAAGTACGCGCCCATCACGCCGGCGATGGCGCCGCTGGCGCCCACGCTCGGGATGTTCGAGTTCACGTTGAAGAACCAATGCACCAGCGAGCCCGCCAGTCCGCTCAGCAGATACAGCACCAGGTAGCGCGCATGGCCGAGATGGTCTTCGATGTTGTCACCGAAGATCCACAGTGCCCACATATTGGCGATCAGGTGCAGCCAGGAACCGTGCAGGAACATCGACGAAAAGAAGGGAAGCAGCGCGCCCGCCAGCGTGATGCCCTGCGCCCCCGCCAGCAGCGCGCTCACATGCGAAGGAACGAAGCCGAACTGGAAGATGAAGTCGGCGCGGCTGCGCGGATCGAGCACTATCTCGAACAGGAACACCAGCACGTTCAGCGTGATGATGAGGTACGTCACGAACGGCGTGGTGTATCGCGGAGTGTCGTCGCGCAGCGGGATCATGCCGTTGGGTGATTTACGATTGGGTGATTTGGCGATTTAGGATGCTCGGCGCGCGATTACGATTCGCCAAATCGCCCAGTCAGTAAATCACAAAATCACGAAACGGTTATGAACGGCGTTCTGGTGGTCGACAAGCCGGCGGGGATGACGTCGCATGACGTGGTCGCCCGCGTCCGCCGCCTGCTCGACGAGCGCTCCGTCGGCCATCTCGGCACGCTCGACCCGATGGCGACCGGCGTCCTGCCGCTGGTGCTCGGCCGCCTCACCCGCCTCGCGCAGTTCTACACCGGCGCCGAGAAGGCCTATGAGGGCGAGATCCGCCTCGGCTTTGCCACCGCTACCTACGACGCCGATGGCGGCGCGATGGGCGAAGCCGTCTCGGTGAACGTGAGCGACCCTGACATCCAAGCGGCGGCCGCGCGGTTTGTCGGCGAGATCGAACAGCTGCCACCGCCGTTCTCGGCCAAGAAGATCGCCGGTGTGCCGGCGTACAAGCTGGCGCGCAAGAAGCAGGACGTGCCGTTGGCGCCAGTTAAAGTAAAGGTTGAAGAGTTCTTGGTCGCAGCCCGCAACGGCGATCGCGTGCCATTCCGCGCGCGGGTTTCATCCGGAACGTATCTGCGCTCCATCGCACACGAGCTAGGGAAGTCTCTGGGGACCGGCGGGCATCTGGCCTCGCTGCGACGGACCCAGGTCGCGGAGTTCGATATTGCCGCCGCCCACACACTGGACGCGGTCGAGGCGGCCGCGACGACGGGAAGCGCGGAGGAACTTTTCGTGCATCCGCGCCGCGTTCTCCCCGCCATGCCCTCCGTGACGGCCGACGAGGAGCAGGCAGGCCGCATCCGCACCGGACAGGCAGTCAACTTGCCGGAGTTGTCGCGCGCGCCGCTCGTCAAAGTGTTCCGTGGACAAGCGGAGCTGATCGCCATCGCCCGCCGCATCGCGGGAACGCTTTTTCACCCGCAGGTTGTGCTGATCAGCTAGGCGTTGCGACGTGCGCAGTCATTGGGACTATGGAGCCCGCTCGCCCTCGAGCGGGCCCGGCCGAGGGCTGCCGGGCTCCATGGGGGATTGCTCACTTCCTCACGAACGCGATGTTCCGCACACGTCCGGCGAACAATTGCATCCCGTTGATCTGCCCATTCGCGCCGCGGGTGAAGGCGAGCATACCGCCGGATGTGCCTTGGAATTCATCGCGCACCGTCATCTCGGCCGTGCGCGGCTCGTTCCAGCCGACCTGCACGCTGAGCTTGCCGTCCTTCGCCGAGACCTTGTACGTAGCGAGCAATTCGTCGCTGTAGTACGAGCCGGCGTACTCGGCGAGCTGGGTGTCGTTCGGCGTCTCGCGCTCGTAGCGCTCGAAAGTGCGTGGCGGTGTGTCCACCAGGCGCAGCGTCAGTTGCTTCGTAACGGGATCGAACGTGAGCTCGTTGCCGCTCTCGGTCATCAGCCGATTCGGACCGGCAGGGAAGTAGCGGCCGCCGCGCGTCTCCAACGCACCCTCGCGAACGCGCGTCGTAAGCAGGTCATGCTCCGCGGCGTAGCGATACGTACCTGCGTACGGCGCGAGATCAACGACGCTGGCGCTCTTGTTCTGCGGCGACGCCGGCGGCGGCGCGAGCTGTTTCTCCAGATAGATGTCCGCCACTTTGTAGGCGAGTCCGCCAGGATTCGCAGTTGCCAGGTTGCACAGCGTGATGACGCTGAACTTCTGCTCGGGGAAGCGCAGGATCTCGGTGCGATAGCCGAAGAGCGCGCCTCCATGCTCGACGACCGGCAGGCCGCGATACTTCGAGATGACGAGGCCCAGCGCGTAGTCGATCGGCTTGCCGCTGTTCAGCACACCGCGCGTCTGCAGCTCGGTGAGCAGGGTGCCCTTGCCGAGTTTGTTGGCGTAGAAGTTGCGGTCCCAGAGCAACAGGTCTTCGACGCTCGACATCAGGCCGCCGTCGCCGACCTTGTCGAAATTGGTCGACCAATTGATCTGGAATCCACCGCTCTGCCGCGGCGAGTACGCCGCCACGCGGTTCGGCAGCACGACGCGATGGTCGTCGAAGAAGCGCGTATGCGTCATGCCGAGCGGCTGGAAGATGTTCTCCTCGGTGAACTGCGCGAACGTCTTGCCGGTGGCGCGGTGCACCGCTTCGGCGAGCAGGACAAAGTTGCTATTGCTATAGAGATACTCGGCGCCGGGCTCGAAGTTCAGCGCCTTCTGCCGCGCGATCAGGTCAATGAACTCGGGGACAGGATGCACGTCCTCAGCGTGTCCGCCGGCGAGGTCGAGCAGCGCCAGCACATCGCGGATGCCGCTGGTGTGGTGCAGCATGTGCCGCAGCGTGATCGTTTTGCCCCCGCCGGAAGAATAGTCCCGCAGCTCAGGGAACCACTTGCGGACGTCGTCATCGAGCGAGAGCTTGCCTTGCTCGGCCGCCAGCACCACGGCCGCCGCCGTGAACTGCTTCGACACCGACCCCATGTAGAACACCGACTGCGACGTGAGCGGCACGTTCAGCTCGATGGAGCCGAGCCCGTATCCGTGCTGATAGATGTACTCACCGTTCTGCACGACGCCCAGCGCACAGCCTGGTGATCCGGGCGCGGTGAACGCGGCGAAGGCTTGGTCGACTTTGTCGGAGCGGTCGTCGGCGAGGGCGACGGCGAGGAGAAAGGGGATCGCGAGAAGCAGGCGGCGAATCATGGCCGCGGAGTCTAGCAGGGTCTACGGAGAGCCGTACAATCACGGTTCGAGTGGAGACCCGCGAACGAGCGCGCGCGAGGGCAGTCAAGCAGGCACAGAACGTGCTGGCTGGGTTGTTGGGCGCCTTTTGGGTGCTACCGATGCTGGTCTTCTGGTACGAGGCGTTTGATGCTCGCAGGCCGCTGGTACCGTTGGGCTATCTGGTCTGCTCGTTAGGAGGGTTCGTTGCGGCCTTTCTGCCGGAATCGTATTTCCGGCCACGGTCATTCGAGTCTGCAAGGTTCTATGAGGCGGTGGGCGTACGGCAGTTCGGCCGTTTCATGATGCATGGCGAATTCATGAACCGGAGGATCAGGAAGGCTGTCCCTGGCTATCGCTTCCTTAGCGGGCGTGATTCCATGCGCCGGGTCGAGGCCGGCACACGGGAGAGCGAGCGCGGCCATGTCCTGATGCTGGGCTGTCAGGCGTGCCGGCTACGGTGTACGCGATGGAATCAGGTTGGCCCAGGTTCGCCGCCTATATGGTGGCAGTGAACATCGTTCTGAACGTCTACCCGATCATGCTGCAGCGCTATACACGCGCGCGGATTCGCAGGACGCTGCGTGATCAGCCGGTATCACAGTGACGTCCTCTTTGCTCCGCTGCCAGCACCGGGAGTGTACAAGGCGGGAACGTCGCTAGCGAACCTATTGCTTCAAGCGGCGAAGCATTATCTCCTTGATCCGCGCGGGGGTGATTCCGTGGTGGAACTCCTGCGAAAGGGAATGATCGGTGTCCTCGAGTTCAAAGTGCGGTCGCTCGCCTGGCGCTTGGATGTGAGCGTACATTTTGAGGTTGAGGGTGTCGCGGTAGTCGGCGATGTTGGTTGTCAGCCAGGAGAACATGGGCGGAAGATCTTTCCTACGCTCATCGTCCCACACCGACTGCAGCGTCTTGAAGTTCTCGCGGCTTAGAGATCCCCAAACGCCCCAACGAAATGTTTCGTCGGTGCCAAGGATGGGAAGATGGATGTTGCCGCGCACGAAGAAGTACTCGTCGTCGATGGTGCAGCGGTCCGCGTCGAGCATCGAGCGGGATTTGCGCCATGGCATGAGGAGGTTCTTCCTCGAACCGGCGCGGTGTTCCTCAGTCCATGCGGCCGGAAAGTCGTGGCCGAAGTCAAAGCAAGCACCCGTATGCCACTCTTCACAGGTGCCACACTTCCAGCGCATATCAGCGAGGTCGTCCAGCGTAACTGCAGTGCGCGTGTTCCGAATGCGCGACCGGCTGTAGCAGCCAGAACAGAGAAGAGATATCGAGGTGAGCTTTTCGGACTCCTCGTTCCAGCCGTCGTAGGCGGCACGAATCTTCTCGCAGTCGTCGCACCAGGCATCAGGAAAGGGATTGTCAGGAGTGGGGTCGTTCCGGTTAAACCCTTGGCCCACGGCCGGCGCTAGCAGGTGATTGCAAACGAAGGCCTTTCCGCGCTCGCCGTGCTCTTCGCAAAGGATGTGTTCGTCAGACATAAATAACGTCCGATAACGGATATTACGTTAACTACGCGAAATCTCGCGCCAATCGAGGGCT
>CAYWSH010000079.1:0-15197 GCA_964460655.1 uncultured Terriglobales bacterium
GAGTTCTGGGAGAAGAAGCAATATAAAGACTGGTCGGAGAAAGAGTGCCGGCAGTTGCTCTCGAACTCACCGTGGGCGAGGTCGCACACCATCAAGAAAGCGCAGTTGAAGCAACTGAATCGCGACGCGTTCGGCCAGGCGCCGCGCGATCCGGGCGGACCAACGGTACGACCGAGCTACCAGACGCCGGTGGATGCGATGCCGGCAGCCACGTCCAACGACAACACGGAAGGCGTGACGGAGCCGAGCGTTACGTATCAGGCCAGCTTCCGCACGGCCACACCGGTGCGACAGGCGATCGTGCGCCTGGGCCAGATGGACGCGAAATACCTGGCGCAGAAGTTCGACGACAAGATCATCATCCAGGTGACGTACGAAGCGAACGTGATCGCCACCGACCGCGCGCTGGCGAATTACTGGCAATCCGCGAGCCTGACCACGCTGGCGAATACCGTGTACCTGACCGGCCCCGACGGCGAGCGCGTGGAGCCGATCGCGTTCTGGGCGGGTAAGGGCGCGTCGCGCGAGATCCAGTTCGCGTTCCCGCGGAAGCCGGGCGGCGGCATCGACATGAAGCGCTCCATCCTGTTCGAGTTCGAGCATCCGGCGCTGGGCGATGATCCCAAGGAGCGCATCACGCTGCACTATCCGGCGGTCGGCGAGATGAAGTTCGACGGCGCGGTCAGCTACTAGAGCCGTACCACGCTTGGCACTGCGGGACGCGCCACGAGCGCCGTAGACTCGGGCCATGTCTACCCCCGAGACACGCGCCGTAGATTCGTGGCGCCTCGCGCGCGAACTTGTTCCCATCTATATCGAACTGGCGCCGCCGGAGTTGCCGCCGCCGTGCACGCTGCAAGCCATCGAAGCGGATACCACGGGCGCGCGGTGGCGCGAGATCACCAACTGGTTCGACCAGGTGGATGCGCAGGTGAAGCCGGCAGAATTTCGGCGCCGGCTGCGGCTCGCCACCGGCAATCACCTGGGCGACGTTTTGGAACTTATCCTCGATCGGCTGCTGACCAGCCGCGAACACAACCCAGAGCTGGTGCAGAAAGTCGACGAAGCGTGCTTCGATTACTTCTGCCTGCACGCGCCCCCGGAATTCCTTGACCGGCGCGCGAGCGCGAACGAGATCGGTACGGTGCTGGCGGCGGTGCTGGTGCACGCGCATCCGGGCGGTGGCGCACCGCGCGGCCTGGCGCAACTGGCCGAGCGGTTGGGAGCGATCCAGTCGCTGCCGGAACTGGCGGCGTCGCCGGTGCTGAAGGAGGCGCGCACGCTGCGCCTGGCCGACGCGCGGACGTGCTTCGAGCGCAACACGCTGATCGCGTTCACCGAATTCCACCACGTGGCGCACCTGACGCGCGCACGGCTGGCGAAGGCGGATGCGGAGTTCATCCTGCGGGCTGCGCCCCGGCTCGCCAAGATGGGAGTGGTGACGCTGGACTGCCGCGCTGCCGGCCGCGGTGAGCACGAGCCGCTCATGCCCGTGCTGATGCGCATGCGCGCGATCTGCGCAGCGAAACAGTCGCTCTCGAATGACTCGTTGCGCCTGCTCACCACGCTGCGGCCGACTATCGAGAAGCTACTGGCCGATGCGCCCGTGTTGCCGGCGATGGAACCGCCGGCGTTGCCCGAAAAACCCGCTGCCATGGCGGTCGCAGCCGCGTCTGCAGGCACGCATCCGGCAAGCTTCGCGTACGACGTGGTGGATGAATTCTGCGCGCGCTGCTATCCGCTGGAGCCGCGGCGGCGTCCGGAAGCGGCTTCCGGTAACGCTCCCATGACCTTCGTCACCTAATTTCTACTAGTGTTTAACAGCTCCTTTCTGCCAGAATCACATCGAATTGGGCACGCCGAATGACCGCGGAGCGCATCTAATTCGTGGGAACACAGCACTCGGTAACGACCGGCAGTACGATGCCTGTTGAAAGTGCATCCGCGAGCGTTGCGTCGCGCTGGCGCGCGGTGCGGCGCCTGTACCCCATCTACGCGGCGCTGGCCGTCCAGTTCAATCTCGATACGGCGCCCTACGGCGACGACCTGCAGAACATCGAGACGCGCGCCGAGCCGGACGTCCTGCAATCGGTCGAGCGCTGGCTGAGCGGTCTGGACCAGCGCATCCAGGCCCACCACCTGCGTTATCTGCTGCAATCGAGCGATGTGGCGCGCACCGAGCAGAAGCTCAATGCGCTGGTGGACCGCTACCTGCACCTGCAGGAGCGCGGCGACAACGAGCGCGACAAGCTGGATTTTCTGCTGGCTCATTATTTTTCCATCTGCGCGCCGCCGAGCTTCCACGACCGCGAAGTGCGGCTGGAGGATGTGGCCGACGTGCTCGAGCCGCTGCTGGGAGAGGCATCCACGGTGCTGCCGGACTGGCTGGCGGCGCTGGAGGAACTGGTGCAAGCGCTGCGTGCCTGCACGTCGCTGGCGGCGTTCGAAGAGGCGCGCATCATCCCGCGCGGCCGGCAGATGAAGATCTCGTGCGGACAGATGTATTTCGGCTCGAGCGCGCGCGTGGCCTTCACGCGCTTCAACTACCTCGTCCGGCGCAATGCCTACCGGCTGATGAATGCCGATATCACGGCGGCGCATCGTTCGCTGACGCAACTGCAGAGTGCCGGCGTCACCACGGTGAATTGCACGCCCGCGCACATGGACGCGGAGCAGAGCGTGGTCAGCATCAACGAGATGCTGCGCAATTACCAGACGCGTCCCTTCGGCGAATACGCCATCGATGATTCGATCCGGCGCGTCATGGCGTTGCGCGCCATCCTGGAGCGCGCCGTCGTCATGGCGAACGATGGCCGCGTAACGAAATTGGAAGAGCAGGTCCGTGAGCTGACGGCCACCGTGCAGCAGTTGCGTGCCACGGTCGAGCACCAGAATGTCGTCCTGGCCCGGCTGGCGCGTGGTGCTGCCGTAGCCGCCGAGGCCGTGGCTGCACCGGCACCGCCGGTCGCGGCAGCATCCGTGCCGGCAACGACTGCGCCCGCCGCGGCGCCCGCGGCAGAGGAATCTGACCCGTTGGAACTCGAGTTTGAAATCCTGCCATCGCCGGCGCCGCAAGCCGCTTCGCCGACACCCCCTGCACCCGCGCCATCTGTACCCGCTGCGGTAGCTGCGCCGCCTAAACCGGCTCCTGCGCCGCCGGCGCCCGTCGCGGATGCGGCCGTGTCCGCTCCCGCGGCTGCAGCGGCAACTGCGCCCGCGCCTGCCGGGGCGTGTACGAGCATCGAACAAGGGCTCAAACTGATCGCGGAAGAGTTGAGCCGTGGTTCGTCCGGCGGCGTCAAGAAGCGCAACGTGGGGATCCGGCTGCCGGCCACGGTTGTGTTGCTGGCGGAAGCGGAGATCAACGCCTTCTTCGATAAGCCCACGGACGAGACGAACGCCCTGCGGCGTGGCGCGGCGGCACGGGTGCTGCTGATCGACGCGATGGAGCGGGCCAAGAGCGGCGATAAGGCCGGGCTCGGTCCCGCGCGCGCTACCGTGGACCAGGAGTCGAAGCGGGTGATCGCCGCCGCCGAGGCCTGCGATAAGGCCGGCCGCACCGAGGGTGCGGCTGCCTTACGCACCACCGCTCGCCAACTCGCCGTGCTGCTGCACGCTGCGCAACGCTCCTGAAGTGCCGGTTGCGTTCTCGCGTCGCACTGCCTATAGTGCATAAGCCGTGAAAGCAACGCGGGACCGAACCGACAAGCTTTTCCGCCAGCTGCAGGCCCTTCCCGGAAAGATCCTCCGCGATCCCGATGCGAAGCTGGTCCACGACCTGCGCACGTCGGCGCGCCGCGTGGAAGCGTTGCTGGGGCTTAACGATGAGCACCGCAAGCTGGCGCGACGCCTGCGCAAGCTGCGCAAGGCGGCGGGCAAAGTGCGTGACCTGGATGTGCAGATCAAGGCGGCTGAGGAACTCGACCTGGCCGTGGGCAAACGCGAGCAGGCGCGCCTGCTGCTGACGCTCCGGAAACAGCGGCGCGAGCGCTACGAGCGGCTGCGAAAACAAGTGAAGGAACACGCCGACAAGGGCTTCCTGCGCCGGCTCAACGATGCGCGCAGCACCTGGAAGCCCCAGGCCGAAGTGTTGGCCAAGTCGGCAGCGGATGCCCTGCCACGGGAATTGGCAGCGCTCCGCGTCACCGCCAGCGGGGTGACGGAGAGCAACCTGCACGCGTTCCGCCTTGCCAGCAAGCGCGCCCGCTACCTCGCCGAAGCCAGCCACGAACGGGCCGCGCAGACGATCGTCACCGAGCTGAAGCGGGTGCAAGACGCGATCGGCGCATGGCATGACACCCTCGTGCTGACCGAATCGGCGGAAGAGATCGTCACCGGCGCGGGGCGAGCCACATTTCTCGCGGCGCTGCGCGCGCATCGGCGGTCGCTGCTGACGCAGGCGCTGCGCACCGTCGCCGAGCTCAACGCGCGCCTTGCCTCCCGGACTTTGGGGACACCGCCGCGCAAGGCCGTACGTCGCCAGGCGGACGAAGAACACGCTGCCACGGCGTGAACTGAACCTCCGGTATGCCCACCTTTGCCGCGGTCGACATCGGCGCGAATTCCGTCCGCTTGAAGATCGCGCAACTGTTGCGCAACCGCTTGCGGGTGGTGCACGAAGACCGCGAGATCACCCGCCTGGGCGAGGCCGTGTTCGCCACGGGCGCGCTGGCGCCCGAGGCGATGGAGCACACCGTGGAGGTGCTGCGGCGCTTCCATCGCAGCGTGCAGCGTTACGCCGCCGATCGCGTGCGCGTGGCCGCGACCAGCGCGCTGCGCGATGCGCGCAACGGCGCAGTCTTCGTGGAGTGGGTACGGTCGGCGACCGGCTGGCCGGTGGAGATCATCTCGGGCGTGGAGGAAGGGCGCCTCATCCACCTGGGCCTGATGGCTGACGGCAAGCTGACCGCCAGCCGCATCCTGATGTTCGACCTCGGCGGCGGCAGTTGCGAACTCACGCTCTCCGATCGCGGCCACATTCAATACATGGTCAGCCTGCCGCTGGGCGCCGTGCGGCTGACGCAGCAATTCCTGGAACACGATCCGCCGAAGAAAAAAGAACTGGCGCGGATGCGCGAGCTCATCGGCAACGAGCTGCGGCGCGTGGAGCGGCGTGTCCTCGCCTTCGATGTGCAGGCGACGGTAGCGACGTCGGGCACGGCAGCGGCATTGAACGACCTGTGGATGGCGAAGAACCGGCGCGTCGCGCCCGAAGCCCGCACCGTGCCGACAGCGGCCGTGGTGGATGCGTGCAAGAAGCTCGGCCGTGCGTCGCTGCGGCAGCGGCGCGCCATGCCGGGCGTGGGGCCGCGACGGGCGGAGATCATCATTGCCGGCGCGTTCGTGTTCGCCGAACTCCTCAGCCGCTGCGAGCTGCCGAGCTTCCGCTACCTGCCCCTTGGCTTGCGCGACGGCTTGCTCGCGCAGATGGCGGCGCGTTACGGCCACGCTGCCGCGCAGGAGCAGATCGCGGTGGAGCGCCGCGATGCCGTGCAAGAACTGGCGCGGCACTATGGCGTGGACATGAAGCACGCGAACCACGCGCGCCACATCGTGGAGCGGCTGTTCAGCGGCTTGCGCAAGCTCCACGGCATGCCGCCGGATTACCTGGAATCGCTCACGGCCGCGGCCATGTTGTACGAGGTGGGAGCGTTCGTGAATCGCGCGGGCCGCCACCGGCACGCGTACTACATCATCGCGCACTCGGAGATGCTCGGCTTCTCCGCCGCCGAGCGACAGCGTGTGGCGGCGATGGCGCGTTACATGGGAAAGTCGCTTCCGGCAGCGGGCGACCGGGCACTGCGCCTGCTCCCGCGCAAGGACCGGGACTTGGTCCCGCAAGCGGTGGCGCTGTTGCGGCTGGCGGTAGCGCTGGACCGCTCGCGCACCGGCAGCGTGACGGCCATCACCACGCGCGTGACCCGCGAAGAAGTGGCCTTGCGCCTGACGACGCGCGGCCGGGCTGACCTTGACCTGTGGGCGGCAGCGCGGGAGGCGGGCTATTTCCGCGACGTCTTCGGACGCGAGCTGGACCTGGCGAGTTCGTGAGCCGCGCGCGCGATCTTGGGCGTGAAGCACCACTGCAGCGTGCCGGAGCGTGTGCCCTGTAATTCGATCTTGGCGACCGCGCCCTTCTTCAGCTCCAGCGCGTCACTGGAAGCGCCATCACTGACCAGCAGGCTGGCAAACTCGGTCAGGCTCGGATTGTGCCCGACGACCATCAAGTATTCGCGGCCATCATTCTCGGCCAGTAGGCGGCGGAAGGCGTCGTTCGTAGCGCCGGGTTTGAGCGCCGGTGATTGTTGGATCTTGGTCTCGTGCCCCAATTCATTGGCGACGAAGGCCGCGGTCTGGAGTGCGCGCTTCAGCGGGCTGCTGATGATGACATCGGGCTGGACGTCGAGCCCGGCGAGCAGCCGGCCGACATAGCGGCACTGTTCGATGCCGTCGGAGTCGAGCGCCCGCTTGTCGTCGGCGGCGCCGGAACTCTTGCGCTGACCGGCACTGGCATGGCGGAGGAAGTAAACGATCATCTGGCCTTAGGCGTGGCGCGGCGCGTGCGGACACGAGCTGCAGCCGGTCGGGGAATGGAATCCGGACCGGCCTTCCCTTCCGCTAGTTGGATGAAGAAATCCTGGGCGGAGAAACCACCGCGCGGGCCACGGGGCGGCCGCGTGTAGGTTCCGTCGGAGCGCAGCGTGCGCGCCTTGAGATTGTCGGCCAGATAAGCGTCGAGGATCTCGAAGCGCAAACGATCGCGCAACGCGGGATCGCGCACCGGAAAAACGAGCTCGACGCGCTCATAGAGATTGCGCGGCATCCAGTCGGCACTGCCAAGGAAGACCTCGGGGTGGCCGCCGTTCTCGAAGTGGAAGATGCGGCTGTGCTCGAGGAAGCGGCCCACGAGGGAGCGCACGCGGATGCGGCTGCTCACCTGCCGCAGCCCGGGACGCAAGGCGCACATGCCGCGCACGATGAGATCGATCTCCACGCCGGCCAGCGAGGCCCGGTACAGCTCCTCGATGAGCGCTTTGTCGAGCAGTCCGTTGACCTTGGCGATGATGCGCGCCGGCCGCCCCGCTTGCGCGTGTGCGGCCTCGCGCGCGATCAGCGAGGCCATCTGCTCGGCGAGATTGCTCGGCGCCACGAGCAGCGGTTCGTAGTCGGGCTGCTCGGCGTAGGCGGTGAGGTAGTTGAACACCTCGTGCGCGGCGCCCGTCATCTCGACGTCGGCCGTCAAGAGACTGAGGTCGGTGTAAAAGCGGGCGGTCGAGGGATTGTAGTTCCCGGTCCCGAGGTGCAGATAGCGGCGCGTGCTGCCATCTTCTTCGCGCCGCACCAGGAGCGTGAGCTTGCAATGCGTCTTCAGGCCGACCAGGCCGTGGAAGACCTGTACGCCCGCGTCTTCGAGGCTGCGCGCCCAGCGGATGTTCGAAGCCTCGTCGAAGCGCGCTTTGAGTTCGACGACGACGCTGACCTCTTTTTTCCCGGCGGCGCGCAAGAGCGCCTGAATGAACGGCGAGTCCTCGTTCGTGCGATACAGCGTCTGGCGGATGGAGAGGACGCTCGGGTCGTCGACCGCCGTCTCGAGAAAACGCACCACCGGCGCATAGGAATCGAACGGATGGTGCATCAGCACGTCGCGATGCTTCAGCTCGGCGAAGATGTTGGGCGTGCCCGCAGGCAAGGACACTTCGCGCGGCGTGAACGGTTTGAATTTCAGGTCGGGCCGGTCGGTGAGCTCGTAGATGTGCAGCACGCGCGAAAGGCTGACCGGTCCCTCGGTGCGGAAGACCTGCCACTCGCCGAGAGCGAAGTTACTGCGCAACTGCTCGACGATGGCCGGGCCGGCGTCGGCCTCGATCTCCAGCCGGACCGCGTCACCGCGGTGGCGGTGCTGCAGCTGGGTGCGGACGTTTTCCAGCAGGCCGCGCGATTCTTCTTCCTGCAGGTACAGATTGCTGTTGCGCGTGATGCGGAAGGCCGCCTCGGAAAGAATGTCGTAACCGCGATAGAGCCGGGCGGCGTGCGAGCCGACCAGGTCGGCGAGGAACACATACTCGATGGCGTCGCCGCTCGCGGGCACGCGCAACACCCGCGGCAGGGCGCGCGGCACGGTGATGACGCCGAGATACTCCGCGCTGCGCCGCCGCTTTTGCAGCAACAACGCCTGGCAGAGCGCCTTGTTGATGACACGCGGGAACGGGTGCGCGGGATCGACGGTGATGGGCGTGAGGAGCGGGTCGAGCTCGCGCTCGCAGAAATCGTCGAGGAATTCGCGGCCGGCGCGGTCGAGTTCCTCGACCGTCCGCACCAGGATGCCGTTGTTCGCGAGCGCCGGTTTGAGTTCCTGGTTCCAGCAGCGGTATTGCTCCGCCGTCAGCGCATGGGCCTCTTCGGCGAGCCGCGGCAGGAGTTCGGAAGGCGATAGGCCATCGGGGCCGAGCTCGGCATCATCCTCCTGCTGCAGGATGCCGGCTACGCGGATCTCGAAGAATTCGTCGAGGTTCGACGCGCTGATGGCCAGGAACTTGACGCGCTCCAGGACGGGATTGCGGTCGTCGCTGGCTTCCTCCAGCACACGCCGGTTGAAAGCGAGCCAGGAGAGTTCGCGATTCAGGTAATAGGCCGGCTTGTCGAGCGCGATGCGGGCCATCGAGACTGACTATTTTATCCACGGATTGTTAATGGAGTATGAAACTACGCTAGGGCTGCGGGGGACATGCATCCGGGATGGCAATAGCGCGCGCAACAATGGCTACGGCGTTATCAAATGGTTGCGGATGGCAAAGCGCACCAGCTCGGCGATGGAGTGCACGTCGAGCTTGTCCATCATGTTGGCGCGATGCGTCTCCACCGTGCCGACGCTGACGCCGAGGATCTCGGCCACTTCGCGATTGCTCCTCCCTGCTGCGATGAGCCGCAGGATCTCGAGCTCGCGCGGCGTCAACCTGACCAAGACGTCGGCGACGTGCAGGTCGGCATCCGCCAGCACGATGCCGGTGATCCCGGAGGAGGCGAAGTTACGGCCTTTACGGCCGGCGAGGATGGCGGGCTTGAGGGCACGCTCGGCCTCCGTCTTAAGCACGCAGCCGCGCACGCCCGCGCGATACAGCTCAGCGATGAGCTGCGGGGAATCTTCCGGGAGCAGGGCGACGAGGACGCACGGTCTCGACGCGAGGATCTGGCGCGCCGCGGCCACGCCATTCAGTTCGAGCATGGAAGCATCGAGGACGACGGCATCGGGTTGCAACGCGTGGGCGCGCGTCACCGCTTCGCGGCCGTTGCGGGCCGCGCCACATGCCTTCCATCCGGGACCGGTGAACAACTTCCGTAAACGAGCCGTCGCAAAACCGGGTTCGACAACCAACAGAACGCGCAGCATGGTCGTCAGAGATACCCCAAGGCAAGCGCTTTTTTACGAGGGTCGAAAAATGTTCCGAAATCGGAACAAAGAGGAAAAAACCCGCCAAGGAGGATGGGAGGGAGTCAGGCGAGCAGTGCTTCCGTGATCTGCTGCCATTCGGTCTCAAGCGAAGAGCCTGCGGGCGACTTCCCGGCGCGGCCATACCAATAGGCGGCGTTCGAGGCGTCGCCTTCCTTGCGATGCAAGTAAGCGTGCACCCAGGCGCCGTCAGGGCCTTCATCTTTGCCGGCGAGTTCGTGGGCGCGGGCCCAGTCGCCCTTGGCGTCCCACCACAAGCCGGCGAGAGCGAAGCCGAGCGCGGGCGGCGGCGCGGATTGCGCGAGCGAAGCACGGAATTCGGCGAGCGTCATCGGGCATGTACCTTCAGTTCAGCCTCGGACCGCCGGCGAGAGCGATCCCCAATTCTACCGTGCGCCAACATTGCAGCTCATCATCACTCGCTCAAACATACGACTGCTGTTTTCCATACACACTCCGGCTGATTGCCGGCCAGATGTAGCTGCAAGAGCCAGGCATTATCGAATCCGTAAATCTCTTGACGTAGTAGATTTTAGTGCTAGAGTCCCCGCTACTATCCGGGAGGGATATCACTATGCTTCGCTCGATTAAGATAGCAGCAGTACTAGTGATTAGTATCGGAATATATCAGCAGGCACTTGCTGCTGGGCCGGATACGCCAGCTGCAAAAAAGAATGTCGAAGTCGCCTTTACCGTGCTTCCCTTCAATGTCGTCCGCGACAACTATGGTCACAATGTCAGCGACAAGTATCTAGCGCTGGATGTCGCGGTCCACAACACGTCCGGGGCGCCTGAAAGGGGTGGCGGAAACGATCAACAACTATTGATCGTGAAGGCTTTCGTCTTTAGCAGCCTTTCAAAGAATGGCGACCCCTCGTTGAATACAGACCCTGATCTTGTCAAGGGCTCGATCGAAAAGGGCCAACAAGTAGGCGTACGAAACCGCTCGGTCTTGTTGCTAAAGATGCTGGGAACTCTGGGCACGAGCTCGATAGTGTTCTTCAAGGCGGCCGCGGCCAAGAGTACATTCTCCCAGAGTGCAGACATGTTCAACGATCCATTCATGAAAGGTATCGAAGGCCTTTTCCCAGATACCACCATTCGCTATCTAGCAAAATGGGGCGACGATCAGGTATTCAAGGAAGGGTTCCTGGTCGAGCCGGGGGCCACAAAACGAGGGCGCATATTCTTGCCCATTCAGACTGTCTGCAAGACCTTGATGCCCTCGCCGGTTAAGGGAGACCCCGATTGCCGCGAGGGCCATGGGTTAAAGCGGGCCACTTACGACGAGGGCCGAATAAAGCAACTTCTCGGCGCGATGCAGCCGTTTGGCGAACAACTGAAGCTTACTGACACCGAGGGCAGGCTCGTGCCGCGTACCGCCATCCAGTAGTCAGGCCGCGAATGTCCGGTTGCGTGTAGGAGGACGGTTCAACGCTGCAGCCCGTCCCACGACCACTTGGGGATCGTCAGGCCCGAGGGAACATCATCGGAAGACTTGTGATAGCGCGCCATCGTCGTGGTTGTGGCCCAGGCGAAGTAGTCGTGTAACACCTGGCGCAGCGGGTCGGCCGTGATGCCCACGTCTGCGAGAGCTTGATCGAAGCAGGCGATGGCCCGGCGATCCATCTCCTCGTGCAGGCCGTTGCCGCTGTGGATCCGCACCACCGAGGTCTCGTCGCCATAGGTCTCGGAATAGGTGGTGGGACCACCGAAAGCCTCGGCCCAGTAGGCGGCGAGGCGCGCGGTGTGGTCAGGATGGAATCCGTGGCTGAAGGCGTGGCTGACGATCTCGTCGGCCATTACGCGGTGGTGCCACGCGTCGGCCAGGCGGAGAAGACCTGTGCGTCCGCCGACGGCTTCGTACAGGGTCTGCATGGCCATAGGATACAGACTCGCACGTCATCGCAGCGCGTCACTCACACCGGAGCGCGACCATCGGTTCGACGCGCGCCGCGCGGTGTGCCGGCAGAAATGCTGCCAGGAGCGCCGTGGCGCCGAGCAACGCAACGGCGGCGGCGATCGTCAGCGGGTCCGTGGGACTCAATCCGAAAAGCATCGTCCGGATGAAGCGCGCTCCCCACCAGGCCGCCGGCAGCCCGAGAAGCACGCCAACGAGGACCAGCCGCAGAGCGCCCTGCAAGACCATCCACACCACCTGCGTGCGGCGCGCGCCGAGCGCCATGCGGATGCCGATCTCTCCCGTGCGCTGCGTGACCAGGTAGGCGAGCAATCCGTAAAGTCCGATCGCCGAGAGCACGAGCGCGAGGCTGCCGAAGAATCCGCTGAGTTGCGCCATCAGCCGCTCGCGACGCATGGAAGATTCAACCTGGTCGCTGAAGGCGCGTGCCTGGAGCGAGGCGCCGGGGAGCGCGCGGCCCAACACGCCCAAAACTCCGGCCGATGCGGAACTGAGCGAGCCCGCGACACGAACCTCGAACGTCGCGAACGACATTCGTCCGGAAGCTTGCTGGAAGAACGAGACAAACACGCACGGACGTACGCCCTGGCGCAGCGTGTAGGGAACGGTGTCCGCGACCACACCCACGATCTCCATGTTCTGCCAGGGCGCCCAATCGGTCGTGATGATCTGGCCCACCGCCGAGCCTCCCGGCAGATAACGCCGCACAAAGGCCTCGTTGACGATGGCCACCCGCGGCGCGGTGTTGTCGTCGTGCAAAGTGAAATCGCGTCCCGCCGTGCGCCGGATCTGCAAGGTGTCAAAGTATCCGGGCGCGACCCCGAAGAATGGCAGATCTTCTCCCACCGGCTTGCCGTTGACGATCACCGGCAGAGACCAATAGCCGCCGGAGATCGGGGTGAAGTTGGAGACGGTGACGGCGGTAACGCCGGGTTGTTGAGCGATCGAGCTCAACGCGTCGCGGAAGAACGCAGAGATCCGCGCGTCGTTCTCGGGACCAGCGGCATGCAGGGCGCGGCGCGCATCGACGTCGAACATCAGCACGCCGGCGTGGCGGAAACCGGGGTCGACCGACTCCAGATTGCGCAAGCTGCGCACAAAGAGTCCAGCGGCGATGAGCAGCAAGAGCGACAGCGCGACCTGCAGGGACACCAGCGATTGCGCGAGTCGTCCGCGCGAACCCGATGCAGAGCGGCCCGTCTTCAGCGCCTCGCCCGCCCCTGCGGACGTAGCGCGGAACGCTGGGGCAAGTCCAAAGAGGGTGCCGGTGAGGACGGTGACCGCGGCCGCGAAGAGGAGGACGGTCACATTGATGCCGGTGGGAAGCGTGATCGCCTGTGGCCCGCTGGAGACCAAATGTAATAAGAGCAGGCTGCCCCATTGAGCGAGACCCACGCCGAGCAGCGCGCCCATCGCGGCGAGCAGGAAACTCTCCACGAGCAACTGCCGCACGATGCGTCCGCGATTCGCGCCGATGGCCAGACGGACCGCGATCTCGCGCCGGCGTGCGGTGGCGCGCGCGAGCAACAGATTCGCCACGTTGGCACACGCGACGAGCAGCACCAGCCCGCTGATCGTCAACAGCACATAAAGCGGCTTGCGGAACTGGTTCCGCAGCGGCGACCAACCGGTGGCGCCGACATTGAGCGTCAGCACGGACTTCAGCATCGCTTCGCGACGCTGGGCGGGGGTTTGCGGCGTGACCGACACATCCGCCATCGCGGGCCAGATCACTTTCAGCCGAGCCTGCGCCTGCTCCATCGTGAGACCGGCGGCACGCCGCGCCAAGATCCGGTTGTACTGATTGCCCGCAGCAAGGTCGTTCGGGCGATCCGGAAAGAGACGCGGCGTGGTTTGGAATGTCATCGTGAGGTCGGCGATCCGGCCGACCTCTGCTCCGGTGAATCCCACGGGCGTCACACCGACGATCGTGGTCGGCTGGCCCTCGACCAGGATGGCTTGCCCCACCGCACGCGGAGCACGCCCGAAGTTGCGCTCCCAATATCCGTCACTGATCACGGCGACGAGCGGCGCGCCCGGCTTATCGTCCTCGGGGCCAAGCAGGCGGCCCACCTGTGGCTGCACTTCGAGAGCCGAAAAGTATCCGCCGCTTACGCGGGCGCCGGAGACACGCACCCGCGCATCCGCAGGTCCAACCGCGAAGGTGTTGCCGCTGAATCCGCCAAGGTTGCGGAACACATCATTACGTTCCGCGAGAGCGGTGATCACAGGATAGGAAAAGCTGTCACTTTGGGTCCCGTTGATGTTGATCTGGACCTGGATCAACCCTTGCGGATCGGGCACGGGCAGTGAACGCAGGATGAGCGCTTCCACCAGGCTGAAGATCGCCGTGTTCGCGCCGATGCCGAGAGCGATGGAGAGCAGAGCGACGGCGGCGAATCCGGGATTGCGGCGCAAGGCACGCGCGCCATAGCGCAGGTCGCGGAGGAGATCGTCGATGAGGTTCACCCGGCGAGTATCGCGACACGCCTCCTGCACTTGGCTGATGCCTCCCAGCTTGCGCAGCGCAGAGTGGCGGGCTTCGCTGGGCGCCACGCCGACGGCGATCTCTTCTTCGATCAGTTGGTCCAGATGGAAACGGAGTTCGTCGTCTAACTCACGCTCGACCACACGGCGACGGAGCAGCGAGCGGAGGCGAAGGCGCAGTTTGTCGAACTGTCGCATCAGGCCTCCTGGATCACCAGCTTGATGGCGTAGGAGAGCCGATTCCAGTTCGCCAATTCCTTCTCGAAGTGGCTGCGGCCGGCACGGGTGAGCGAGTAGAACTTGGCCATGCGGCCAGATTCGGCGGGGCGCCACTCAGACTTGATCCAACCTTGCTGCTCCAACCGGTGGAGTGCCGGGTAAAGCGACCCTTGCTGGATCTGGAGCGTTTCGCGCGAGACCTGCTGAATGCGCTTGGCGATCGCCCAGCCATGCTTGGGCTCAAGAGCGAGGGTCTTGAGGATCAGCAGGTCGAGCGTTCCCTGGACGAGATCGGTCGGTTTGGCCATACGCCTAGCCTATCAACAATTGTAGACGGTCTAGGTATGACTTTCGTTAGCGTCTTTTTGGAGAGTGCTCGCCAGTGACCGATCGCTGAGACCTTTTCAGCGCTCCATGAGCTTGACGAGGTCAGGAGTGGCGACGACGTGCTCCAGGAAATCGAATACGCCGTCGTCCTGTACCTGACGAGCAGCGTCGAGCAGGCCGGTCATTGCCGCGCGATACAGCGATGTCGCCAGGCTGATGCGCTTGACGCCGGCTCCGACCAGCTCGCGCACGGGGAACGACTTCCCTTTTATCCCGGCCATGAAGTTGAAGGGCTTCGCGATCGCAGCGCACACCGCGGTGACCGAGACAATGTCCGGGAGGCCGGGCGCGAACAAGACATCGGCGCCGACATTCTCGTAAGCCAGCAGGCGGTGGATCGTGTCATTCAAGCTCGGATTCGGATAGACAAAGTTATGAGCGCGCGCCGTCAGCATGAACGGGAACGCAAGCCCGCGCGCCGCTTCGACGGCAGCGGCGATGCGCTCGACCGCGAGCGTCTCGTCATAAAGAGGATGTTGCGGATCGCCAGTGGAGTCTTCAATGGTGCAGCCGACAAGACCGGCGGCGCCGGCGAGCCTGACCGTCTCAGCCACCACCTCGGGTGCGTCGCCGAAGCCGTTCTCCAGGTCGGCCGACACCGGCACGCTGACCGCGCCGGCGATCGCGCGGCCGTGCGCCAGGGCCTCGTCGCGCGTCAGTTGGTGGTCGCTCTTGCCAGCGCTACACGCGGCCGCCGCGCTCGACGTGGCCAGCGCTTGAAAGCCGAGGCCGGCCAGC
>CAYWSH010000080.1:0-2169 GCA_964460655.1 uncultured Terriglobales bacterium
TCTCGTTGAGCGACTTGCGGCCGAAGTTCTTGGTCTTCAGCATCTCGGATTCGCTTTTCTGCACGAGCTCGCCGATGGTCTGGATATTGGCGTTCTTCAGGCAGTTGTAGCTGCGGACCGAGAGCTCGAGCTCTTCCACCGAGCGGTTCAGGTTCTCGTTGCGGATCTGCGGCTTCGCTTCGTCGCCACCGCCGACCTGCTCCATCTCCTCCTCGAAGTTGATGAAGAGGTTCATGTGGTCTTTGAGCAGTTTGGCGCTGAGGCCGAGGGCATCGGCCGGAGCGATGGAGCCGTTGGTCCAGATCTCGACCGTGAGCTTGTCGTAGTCGGTGATCTGGCCAAGACGCGCCGCTTCCACCGTGTAGTTCACTTTGCGCACGGGCGAGTGGACCGAATCGATGGGGATGAACCCGAGGCCGAGGTCCTCATCGAAATTCTTGTCGGCGCTGACGTAGCCACGGCCGCGCTTCAGCCGCATCTCCATGTCGAGCTTGCCGCCTTCGCTCACCGTCGCGATGTAGACGGTCTTATCGAGCACTTCGACGTCGGCGTCCGCTTCGATCATCGCGCTGGTAATCACGCCCGCCTGGTCGGTCTTCAGGTAGATCGCCTTCGGACCGTCGCCGTTCAGCTTGAACGGCACCTGCTTCAGGTTGAGGATGATGTCGGTCGCATCCTCGACCACGCCGGCGATCGACTGGAACTCGTGCAGCACGCCCTCAATCTTCACCGCGCTGACCGCGGCGCCCTCGATGGACGAGAGCAGCACGCGCCGCAGCGCATTGCCGATGGTGGTGCCGAAGCCGCGCTCGAAGGGCTGCGCCCAGAAGCGGCCGTATTTGTCGGTCAGGCTCTCACTATCGGTGGCCAGACGCTTGGGTTTCTGAAAACCTCTCCACATTGCCATTGCGACTTTCTCCTCTCGGGCCCTGCGGCTCATGCGCACCGCCAGCCGCCCCAGGCTGGCGTGGAACACGCGCATGGCAGAACGGGCGCGATGGAACGGGGCCGGAAAACAGTCTCTCAGTCAGTCAGTCGTTCCGTCAGTCAGCAAAACCAGCGCGGCTGACCGACTGAAAGACTGACCGACTGACCGACTTACTTGCTGTACAACTCGACGATCAGCTGCTCATTGACGGGCAGGTTGATCTCGTCACGCTTGGGCAGGGCCAGGATGCGGCCCTTCATCGCCTCGCGGTCCACCTGGAACCACGACGGCACCGGCGCATGGCTGGCAAATTCCTTCGCCTGCTGCACCGCCGGCAGATTGCGGCTCGCTTCCTTCACCGTGATCTCCGCCTGGGCCGGCACCTGGAACGAAGGCACGTTGACCTTCTTGCCGTTCACCTGGATGTGGCCGTGGCGCACGAACTGGCGCGCCTGCCGCCGCGACATGGCAAAGCCCAGCCGGTAAACGACGTTATCGAGACGCGTCTCCAGTTGCTGCAACAGCCGCTCGCCGGTGACGCCCTGCGAGCGCGCCGCCTTCTCAAAGTAGGTGCGGAACTGGCGTTCCTGGGTGAAGTAGATGCGCTTGGTCTTCTGCTTCTCGCGAAGCTGCAGACCGTAGCCGACGACCTTGGTCTTGCGGTCCTTGCCGTGCTGTCCGGGGGCGAAGTTGCGCTTCTCGATGGGACACTTGTCGCCGAAGCACTTCGCGCCCTTCAGGAACAGCTTCATGCCTTCGCGCCGGCAAAGCCGGCACACTGCGCCTGTATAACGTGCCACTCGTTTCTCTCCTTAGCTTCAGGTGACGACCGGTTTACGGACTTGCCGCCCTTCGTCCCGGTCCTTTTTTTTTAAAACCGCTCGAGGTTCATCGCTCGAACGAAATCGCGTGATGCTCCTGCAACACGCGGCTCGGCGCCCAAGTGGGCCTCGCCGCTAACCCTTGAAAACCGCTCGAACTTCTCGCTCGCGCGATGACTCCCTATGCTCCTGCAACACGCGGCTCGGCTTATCGCTTCGCGACCTCGGGCTAAAGCCCAAGGCTACGTGGGCCTCGCCGCGCATCTTCCAGGTCATCCGACCAGCGGATCATCGGCTCATCGGAAGTTCCCGATAGTCCGATGCTCCGATCGACCGATGATCCGATTGCCTACGGTGACCGCTCGTACGACTGCGCCACCATCACGCCGTAGTCATCCGGATCGTGTGACGCGAACTCGC
>CAYWSH010000080.1:2269-9762 GCA_964460655.1 uncultured Terriglobales bacterium
TACGACTGCGCCACCATCACGCCGTAGTCATCCGGATCGTGTGACGCGAACTCGCCCTTCGGCAAGTACTCCGGATAACAGATCTCGCCGCACTTCACGCCCGCTGCCAGCATCCGCTCGCGCGTGGCGACCAGGTCCTTGGCGTACACATACAGGACCACGTGCGTATCAGGTGCACTGTCCCAGCCTTCGTTGCTGCCCCGCACCAACATCAAGTTCGCGCCCGTCTTCCAATCCGGCGCATGCGGCTGATACAGCCAGCACCAGTGCATCGGCGGGCCCTCGCGCGGCTCATAGTTGCCGATCTCGAACCCCAGCAGCTGGTAAAACTTCACCGAGCGCTCGATCTCGCGCACGCGGATCATGGCGACGACGGCGTTGATCGGGGGCGCCTGCGTCGCGGTTACCGGCTCCGTGCTCGTTGCCATACTTCAGTCTCCGGGGCTGAAGCCCCTTCGAACTCCCAGGCCCTGGTCACCGGCCTAAAGGCCGGTGCTCCCACCTAAAGGCCGGTGCTCCCACCTAGACACCGGTTCCCACCTAAAGGCCCGTGCTCCCACCTAAAGGCCGGTGCTCCCACCTTGCGACCGGCGCTACGTGCCCTTACACACGCCGCTTCTTCGGCGGACGGCAACCGTTGTGCGGGATAGGCGTGACGTCGCGGATGCTCTTCACCTCGATGCCCGCCGCCCCCAGCGCACGGATGGCCGATTCGCGCCCTGAACCCGGCCCGCTCACCCGCACATCCACCGCGCGCACACCGTGGTCGCGCGCCAGGTTGGCGGCATTCATGGCCGCCTGCTGCGCCGCGAACGGCGTGCCCTTGCGCGACCCGCGGAAACCCAGCGAGCCTGAGCTCTTCCACGAGAGCACGTTGCCCTGCTGGTCCGTGATGGTCACGATGGTGTTGTTGAACGATGCCTGCACGTACACGAGCCCGTACGGCACGTTCTTGCGTTCGCGCTTCTTGAACTGCTTCTTCTTGCCTTTTTTCTCCGGTGCTCCGGTCGCTGCTGCCGCCGGTGCGCCCGCTGCTGGTGCCGCTGGTTTTGCCATGTGTTTCTCGAATCCAGTTTTCCGGGGCTAAAGCCCCTAATCCCAAAAAGAGCTGCACGGCGTGGCTGAAGCCACGCCCTTGCAAAGCTAGGTCTTGGCCGCCACTTTCTTCTTGTTCGCCACCGTGCCCTTGCGTGGGCCCTTGCGGGTGCGCGCGTTGGTGTGGGTACGCTGGCCGCGCACCGGCAGGTTGCGGCGATGCCGGTAGCCACGGTACGAACCGATCTCGATGAGCCGCTTGATGTGCATCGAGACGTCCTTGCGCAGGTCGCCCTCGACCTGGCCTTCGGACTCGATGACCTGGCGGATGCGGTTGACCTCTTCTTCGTTCAGGTCCTGCACCTTCTTGTACGACTCCACGTTCGCCGCGCCCAGGATGCGGGCGGCGCGCGAATCGCCGATGCCGTAGATGTACGTCAGCGCAACATTCACATGCTTGTTGCGCGGGAGATCAACGCCTGCAATGCGTGCCATAAATGCTGTCCTTGGTCCTTGGTCGTTGGTCGTTGGCCCCTTCGACGTTGGCTTTTGCCAAAGACCAACGACCAAAGACCAACGACGCCTCTATCCTTGTCTCTGCTTATGCTTCGAGTTCTCGCAGATCACCCGCACCACGCCTTTGCGGCGGATGACCTTGCACTTGTCACAAATCTTTTTGACTGATGCCCGTACTTTCATGAATGCAGTTTCCAGTTTCTAGTTTCTAGTTTCTAGTTTCTGCCTCAGACGGCCCGCCGCGGAGTCGCGAGAAACTCGAAACTAGAAACTTCATTTATACCGATACACGATGCGTCCGCGCGTGAGGTCGTAGGGCGAAAGCTCCACCGCTACACGGTCACCCGGCAGGATGCGGATAAAGTTCTTGCGCATCTTCCCGGAAACATGCGCCAGCACCTGGTGCTTGTTCTCCAGCTCCACCCGGAACATGGCGTTGGGCAGGGGTTCCAGGACCACTGCCATCACCTCAATCGCGTCTTCTTTGCTCATGCACTCCTAAGTCGTTCAGTCTGTCAGTCGGTCAGTCTCTCAGCTGATGCTGTCTCGCTGACAGACTGACCGACTGAATGACTGACAGACTTCTACTGCGTCAAGATCACCGGCCCATCGGCCGTCACCGCCACGCAGTGCTCGAAGTGGGCGCTGTAACTGCCGTCTTCGGTCACCGCCGTCCAGCGGTCTTCCAAGACCCTGGCCGCGGCGCCGCCGACGTTGACCATCGGCTCGATGGCCAGCACCACGCCTTCGCGCAAGCGCGCTCCGTGCCCGCGCGTGCCGTAGTTCGGCACCTGCGGATCTTCATGGAGCTTGGTCCCGATGCCGTGGCCTACAAACTCGCGCACCACGCTGAAGCCGTTGGCCTCGACGTGCTCCTGCACGTTCGCGCCGACATCGCCCACGGTATTGCCCACGCGGGCCGCTTCGATGCCGCGATACAGCGCGGCTTTCGTCACCTCGAGCAGCTTCTGTACCTCGCCGCTCACCGTATCGCCCACCGGCACCGTGACGGCCGCGTCGCCGAAATAGCCGTCGAGCACCACGCCGCAGTCGATGGAGATGATGTCGCCGTCCTGCAGCACCCGCTTCTCCGACGGGATACCGTGCACGATCTCATGGTTGATCGAGGTGCACAGCACGCACGGATAGTCGTAGTAGCCCTTGAAAGCAGGCTTAGCGCCGGCATCGCGGATGATCCGCTCGGCGGCGCGCTCCAGGTCCATGGTGCTGACGCCCGGCTTCGCCAGCTTGGCCAGTTCATCGAGCACCTGGCGGACGATGCGCCCACTTTTGCGCATCTTGTCGATCTCGGACTGCGATTTACAGACGATCGCCATTCTCCTCGACTGCCTTCTGGATAGCCGCGCCGATGCGCTCGGGCGCATCGTCGCCATTCACCGAGACCAGCCGTCCCTGCGCGCGGTAATAATCGCGCAAAGGCAGCGTCTGCCGTTCATACGCCCGCAAACGCTCCGAGATCACCGCTTCGGTGTCGTCACGCCGCAATTCCAGATGGCTGCCGTCGTCGTCGCAGGTGTCCGCGACACGAGGAGGCTGGAAGTAGACGTTGTAGATCCGCCCGCAGGTAGGACAGGAACGGCGGCCGGTGAGCCGCTTCAGCAATCCATTATAGTCGACCGCGATATCCACCACAATCGGCGGCCGCCGGCATATCTTTTCAAAGAACTTGTCCCTCAATAACTTATCGAGCCATTCGGCCTGCGCGATGGTCCGCGGAAAGCCGTCCAGAATGAACCCACGGCCGCAGTCGTCGCGCCGTAACCGCTCCGCCATCATCTCGAACATCAGCGCGTCGGGCACCAGCTCGCCGCGCTCCATGATGGCCTTGGCCCTCGCCCCCAACTCGTCGGCGCGCGCCACATGGTCACGCAACAAGTCGCCGGTCGAGATCTGCGGTATCCCATAGCGCTCGACCAGGCGCTTGGCTTGGGTACCTTTGCCGGCGCCCGGGGCGCCCAGCAAGATCATCGGGCCTACATGCACGCTTTTACCCGCCATCGCAGCGGCTTGCCCGTCCATGGTGTTCCCTCAGCCGGAAATCCGGCGAGGCGTTTTACCACGAAACCTCGCACCGGCTAAGGTTTTTCACGCCTTAACCTGCCTACCAGCGCCGCCCGCGGATGCGTCCGCTGCGCGGCGTAAAGCCTTCATAGTGCCGCATGATCAGCTGCGACTCGATCTGCTGCACCGTGTCCATCGCCACGCCGACCACGATCAGCAGCGATGTACCGCCGAAGTAAAAGTTCACACCCAGGCCGTTCGTCATCCACGCCGGCAGCTTCTCGAAGAAGGCGCCCAGCGCTCCCGGCAAGTGGTTCAAATGGATGCCGGTGATCATCCACTCGGGGATGAACGAGATGATGATCAGGTAGATCGCGCCGACCAGCGTAATACGCGTCAGGATCTCGTTGATGAAGTCGCGCGTGCGCGCACCCGGCCGGATACCGGGCACGAACCCGCCGTATTTCCTCATGTTGTCGGCGACTTCATTCGGGTTGAACACGATCGACACGTAGAAGTACGCGAAGAAGATGATGCCCACCGCGTACAGGAACGTGTAGAGCGGCTCGCCCCATTGGATGGCGCGCAACGTCTTGCCCACGAACGGGACTGAATCCTTCCACTTGAACAGCAGCGTCTGCGGGAACGTCAGGATCGACGACGCGAAGATGACCGGCATGACGCCGCCGGAGTTCACGCGCAACGGCAGGTGCGTCGAGCCGCCGCCCATGACCTTGCGTCCCACGACGCGCTTCGCGTACTGCACCGGGATGCGGCGCTCGCTGCGCTCGACGTAAACGATGAAGCCGACCACCGCGATCATGATGGCCATCAGGATGATCACGGCCGGAGCCGTGAAGCTGCCCCAGGCATTGGTCTGTACCTTCTGGAACAAGTCCTGCACGCCACGCGGCAGACCGACCACGATGCCGGCAAAGATGAGCAACGACATGCCGTTGCCGATGCCGCGCTCGGTGATCTGCTCGCCCAGCCACATGATGAACACGCTGCCCGTGGTCAGGGTGAGCATGGTCATCAGGATGAAGCCGATGCCGGGGTTGAGGACGTAACCGGTGCCGCCCGCCGATCCGCTCTGCAATGTGATGGCGATGCCGATGGACTGCATCATGCTCAGGAACAGCGTGAGGTAGCGCGTCCACTGCGTGATCTTCTTGCGGCCGAGTTCGCCTTCTTTCTGCAACCGCGCCAGCGGTTCATACACCACCGTAAGCAGCTGCAGGATGATCGAGGCCGTGATGTACGGCATGATGCCGAGCGCGAAGATGGTCATGCGCTTCAGCTGGCCGCCGCTGAACAGGTCGACGAAGCCGAGGAACGTGCCGCGGTTCTGGTCGAAGAACTGCTGCAGCAGGTCGGCATTGATGCCCGGCGTGGGGATATGGCCGCCGATGCGGTAGACGAACAGCATGGCCAGCGTGAACAGCACACGCCTGCGCAGGTCGGGGATGCGGAAGATGTTCGCGAGTTTTTCGAAAAGCTTACCCATCGACTATGCCCCTGGCTTACGCCCCGAGTACTTCAGCTTTCCCGCCCGCCTTGGTGATCTTCTCCGCTGCCGACTTCGAGAACTTGTGCGCCTGTACCGTGATCGCGCCCTTCAGCTCGCCTTCGCCGAGGACCTTGATCGGCAAATTGCGCTTGCGCACCAGGCCGGCCTTCTGCAACGACTCGGGCGTGATGGATTTTTCACCGAGCAACGCGAGGTCGCCGACGTTCACCACCGCGTATTCCACGCGGAAGATGTTGGTGAAGCCGCGCTTCGGCAGGCGGCGATGCAGCGGCATCTGGCCGCCTTCAAAGCCGCGCAACAGGCGCGAGCCCGAGCGCGAGCCCTGGCCCTTGTGGCCGCGCGTCGAGGTCTTGCCCATGCCCGAGCCCATACCGCGGCCCACGCGCTTCCGTTTCTCCGATGAGCGCTTCGGCGCCCGTACTGTCGATAGATTCATGGCGTCACTGTCCCACGATCTTGAGTAGGTGCGGCACTTTCTTCACCATGCCGCGGATAGAGGGCGAATCCTCGCGCTCCACGATCTGGCTGAGCCGGGTAAAACCCAGGCCCCGGACCACTCTCTTATGCTTCTCGGGCGCCGCGATGTACGAGCGCACCCACTGGATGCGCACCGTGCCCTTCGCGCTGTTCTTTTTTTCGGCAGCTTTGGTCGGGGTCATTTAGAGCTCCTCTACCTGCTTGCCACGCATGGCCGCGACCACGTGCTTGTCGCGCAACTGCTCGAGCGCCGCGAACGTCGCCTTGATGACGTTGTGCGGGTTCGTCGTGCCGATGGACTTGGTCAGCACGTTCTGCACGCCCGCCGAGGTCATGACCGCGCGCACCGCGCCGCCGGCGATCACGCCGGTGCCTTCCGGCGCCGGCTTCAACAGCACACGCCCGGAGCCGAAGCGGCCCAGCACCTGGTGCGGGATCGTCGTCTGCGTGAGCGAGACCTTGACGAGGTTCTTCTTCGCCGCCTCGATGCCCTTGCGGATGGCCTGCGGGACTTCTTTCGCCTTGCCGGAGCCGTAGCCCACGACGGCGGCCGAAGGATCTCCGACGACGACCAGCGCCGCGAACGACAGGTTCTTGCCGCCCTTCACGACCTTGGTGACGCGATTGATGGCGACGACCTGGTCCTTGAGGTTGAAGTTGCCGGCGTCGAGACGCTTTTTCGTTGTCACTGCCATAAATGCCTGTTTCCAGTTTCTAGTTTCTAGTTTCTAGCTTCGTCGGTTCCGGCTACTGGAAACTCGAAACTAGAAACTTGAAACTGCTATTAGAACTTCAATCCGGCTGCGCGCGCCGCATCGGCCAGCGCCTTCACGCGGCCGTGATACAGATAACCGCCGCGGTCGAACACGACCTTCTCGATGCCCTTCGCCTTAGCGCGCTCGGCCACGATCTTGCCGATATCTTTCGCCTTGGCGACATTGCCGCCGGCGCGCTTCGCGCCCTTGTCTGCTTTCTCGTTGGTCGACGCCGAGACGATCGTCTTGCCGTTGTGGTCGTCGATCACCTGCACGTAGATGTGGTTCAACGAGCGATACACGTTCAACCGCGGCCGCTCCGCCGTCCCCGTCATCTTGGTGCGGATGCGCTTGTGTACGCGCGTCCGGACAATGTTCTTCGCTTCTTTGTTCAGCATCTTCTCTTCCCATCAGCGGACGCTGCTTGTGCGCCCGTTTCGGTGATTATTTGGCCCCGGTCTTGCCGACCTTCTTCTTCAATCTCTCGCCCACGTAGCGCACGCCTTTGTTCTTGTACGGATCGGGCGGACGCAGCGCGCGCATCTCGGCGGCGACCTGGCCGACCTTCTGGCGGTCGATACCGGTCAGCGTGAGGCGCGTCTGCTTCGGGTCCACGGCGACGTCGATCCCCGACGGCAGCGGATACTCGATGGGGTGCGAATACCCCAGCGTGAACACCACCGTGCCCTTGCCCTTCATCTCGGCGCGATACCCGATGCCGACGATCTCCAACTCGCGCGACCAACCCTTGGTGACGCCGTCGACGGCGTTGTTCACCAGGGCGCGCGCCAAGCCATGCAGCGCGGCTTGCTCGTCGTTCTCCCGGACCGCGACGAGCGCGCCGTCCTTCTGCTCCATCTTGATGCCCGCAGGAAGCGCGGTATCCAGCTTGCCCTTCGGGCCCTTCACCGACACGACGTTGCCCTGGATGCTGGCGGTGACGCCCTGCGGCACTGCGATCGGCTTTCTTCCGATTCTCGACATTCTCTTCTCTCTCTACTGTCTGCTCGCGGCGATCGCTCGCCGGCTTCCAGCGTTATTCGCTTACCAAATCTCGCACAACAATTCGCCGCCCACGCCGGCGCGGCGCGCCGCCCGACCCGTCATGACGCCCTGCGGCGTCGTCAGGATGTTGATCCCCATCCCGCCCAGCACGC
>CAYWSH010000080.1:9862-15150 GCA_964460655.1 uncultured Terriglobales bacterium
GTCATGACGCCCTGCGGCGTCGTCAGGATGTTGATCCCCATCCCGCCCAGCACGCGAGGGATCTCGTTGCGGCTCACGTACACGCGGCAGCCGGGGCTGGACACGCGCTTCAGCGTGTTAATGGCCGCCTGGTTGTCGGCGCCGTACTTCAGGTACACGCGCAACACCTTCTTGCCTTCTTCTTCCGTCGCCTTGAAGTTCTGGATATAGCCCTCTTCCTTGAGGATGCGGGCGATCTCCAGCTTCAGGCGGCTGGCTGGGACATCCACCTTCGCCTGCCGTGCACGGATGGCGTTGCGGATGCGGGTTAACAGGTCTGCGACCGGATCGGTCAGATTCATCGCTTACGTCTCCTTGCGGCGTCCGTTCGTCCCAGCCTCAGCCGGGAAACCTAGCAACGCCGTTAAAACCAGTCTCTAGTTCCTAGTTTCTTGTTTCTAGAAACTAGAAACGAGAAACGAGAAACTGCATCACCAACTCGACTTGCTCACCCCAGGGATCTCCCCGCGCAGGGCCAACTGCCGGAAACACAGGCGGCAGATGCCGAAGCGGCGCAGATAAGCGCGCGGCCGGCCACACAGGTTGCAGCGGTTGTGCCGCCGGGAGGAGAACTTGGGTTTACGTGCGTCTTTGGCTCGTTTTGCTGTCGTTGCCATTCATTCCCATTTCTGATTTGCGATCTTCGATTTGCGATTTTCAAATCACTCAATCACAAATCGCAAATCACCAAATCCCTTACGCCGTCCGGAACGGCATCCCCATGTGCTTCAACAGGGTGCGCGCCTGGTTGTCGTCGCCCGCCGTCGTCACGATGGTGACGTTCATGCCTTTGCTCTTGTCGACACGCGCGTAATCGATCTCCGGGAAGATCAACTGGTCGCGCAGGCCGAGCGTGTAGTTGCCGCGCCCGTCAAAGCTCTTCGTCGAGACGCCGCGGAAGTCGCGCACGCGCGGCAGCGCGATGTTGATGAGCCGGTCGAGGAACTCGTACATGCGGTCGCCGCGCAAGGTCACCATGGCGCCGATCGGCATGCCTTCGCGCACCTTGAACGCCGCGATCGACTTCTTCGCCTTGGTGATCACCGGCTTCTGGCCGGTGATCTGGCCGAGTTCGCGCGCCGCCGGATCGAGGATCTTGGCGTTCTGCGTGGCTTCGCCTACACCCATGTTGATGACGACCTTCTCGACGCGCGGCACCGCCATCGGGTTCTTCAGCTCCAGCTCTTTCATCAGCGCGGGAGCGATCTCCTTCTGGAAGCGCACATGCAGCCGCGAGCCGCCTTTCACGTTGGCCACCGCACGCGCGGGCTTGCCCGCGGGCTCAGCGGCCGGTGCGCCCTTCTTCTGCTTCTGCTCTTTTTGTTCCTTCGCCATCTTCAATCCATTTCGTGATCTGGTGACTTGCTGATTGCGTGATTGGAAAATCACCAAATCGCAAATTCACTCAATCGCCAAATTACTTCTCCAGCTGCGTGCCGCACTTCTTGCAGACCCGTACCTTGCGGTCGCCCTGGAACATATGACCGACGCGCACCGGGCCGCAGGTGGGGCACAGCAGCATCACGTTCGAGATGCTGATCGGGCTCTCCTGCTCGGCGATGCCGCCCTTGATGTTCTTCTGCGGGTTCGGCCGCACCGACTTCTTCGCCATCATGACGTGCTCGACCAGGACCTTGCCTTTGTCGGGAAACACGCGCAGCACGCGCCCTTCCTTGCCCTTGTCACGCCCGGCGATCACCTTCACGGTGTCGTTGCGCCGGATGTCCACTCGCTTGTGCGTTGCTTCTGCTGTTTGTAGTGCCATCGTCGTTTCCTCTAGGGCTCCGCAACGCTTCGCTGCTTCGCCCTCGCGCTCTGCTCGCGCCATCCAGCGCTCGCGCCGCGCTTCACCCATTTCCTCGAACCTACAGAACTTCCGGCGCCAGCGACACGATCTTCAGGAACTTCTTCTCGCGCAGTTCGCGTGCCACCGGACCGAACACGCGTGTCCCCACCGGTTCGCCCGTCTCGTTGATCAGCACCGCGGCATTCTGGTCGAAGCGAATGTAGGTGCCGTCGCGCCGGCGATGCTCTTTGCGCGTCCGCACGATCACGCACTTCACCACTTTGCCTTTCTGCACCTGGCCGTCGGGCGCCGCTTCCTTGACCGCGGCCGTGACCACGTCGCCCAGGCCGGCATTCAGGCCGGTCGAGCCGCCGAGCGGCAGGATCATCTGCAGCCGGCGCGCGCCGCTGTTATCGGCGACATCGAGAATGGTTCGCATCATCACTGCCATGGTCGTGAACCTCGTCGTTGGTCCTTGGTCGTTGGTCCTTGGCCCCTCTTGCTACGCCTGCGCTCCCGGTCCTTCGCCGAGCTGCGGCACCAGCGCCGCGCGCCGAACGATCTCGAGCAAGCGCCAGCGCTTCAGCTTCGAGAGCGGCCGCGTCTCCTCGATGCGCACCACGTCACCGACGTTCGCGGTGTTCTTCTCGTCGTGCGCGTAGAACTTGCGCGACTTCGCCACCACGCGCTTGTAGAAGGCGTGCGACTTCTTGCGGTTCACCTCGACCACGATGGTCTTGGCCATCTTGGTGGAGACGACTTCGCCCACCAGCGTCTTGCGTCCCGACCCGGCCTGCGCCACGGTCAGTTGTGTGCTCTTCTCAGCCATGATCTCCGTCCTTACTTCTTCGCGGTGCCGGGCGTCGCTTCGATGCCCAGGGCACGGCCGCGCGCGATCGTCTTGACGCGCGCAATGTCCTTCTTCAGCCCGCGGACCTTCTTCAGGCTCTCCGTCTGCCCCATGTTCATCTGGAATTTCAGGCGGAAGAGCTGGTCGTTGAGCTCGCGCTGCTGGTGCGCCAACTCGGCCTCGGCCAGGTTGCGCAGCTTGTCGGCTTGTTTATTGGTCTTCGTCATAAAAAAGTCTGTCAGTCCGTCAGTTTGTCAGTCTGTCAGTCGCGTCGGTTTGAATGACTGACCGACTGACTGACTGAGCGACTTGCTAGTGCGCGATCACGTCGCGCGCCACGAAGCGCGTGCGCAGCGGCAGCTTGTGGGCCGCCAGCTTCAACGCTTCCTGCGCTTCCGACTCGGTCACGCCTTCCATCTCGAAGAGGATCTTGCCCGGCTTCACCACCGCCACCCAGCCTTCGGGCGCGCCCTTGCCTTTGCCCATACGGGTCTCGGCGGGCTTCTTGGTGATCGGCTTGTCGGGGAAGAGGCGCAGCCAGATCTTGCCGCCACGCTTCACGAAGCGCGTCATGGCGACACGGCTCGCCTCGATCTGCCGGTCGGTGATGTAGCCCGGCTCCATCACCTTCAACCCGTAATCACCGAAGTTCAGCGTAGAGCCGCGCCATGCCTTGCCGGCGCGCCGTCCGCGCTGCTGCTTGCGGTACTTCACTTTCTTTGGCATCAACATAAAGTCAAACCCGTCGTCGGTCTTTGGTCGTTGGTCTTTGGCATCTCATCGCTGGCCGCTCTGGGCTTTGGCCAACGACCAAAGACCAAGGACCAACGACGCTATTAAAACGCTCCCGCTCCACCCGCGGCTTCGCGCTGCGGTTCGCGGCGCTTCTGCCCGAGGATCTCGCCCTTGTAGACCCAACACTTCACGCCGATCACGCCGTAGGTGGTCTTCGCCTCGGCGAAGCCGTAATCGATGTCGGCGCGCAGGGTGTGCAGCGGCAAACGCCCCTGCAGGTACCACTCGGAGCGCGCGATCTCGTTGCCGTTCAGCCGGCCCGAGACGCGCACCTTGATGCCTTTGCAGCCGAAGCGCAGCGCCGAATCCACGCTCTTGCGCATGGCACGGCGGAAGCCGACGCGCTTTTCGAGTTGCAGCGCGATGGATTCGGCCACCAGCTGCGAATCGAGCTCCGGCTTGTGCACTTCCAGGATGTCGATGTAGACATCGCGCGAGGTGCGCTTCTGCAGCTCGCCCTTGAGCTTGTCGATCTCGGCGCCCTTGCGGCCGATGATGATGCCCGGGCGCGCCGTCTTGATGAGCACGCGCAGCTTGTTGCCCGGCCGCTCGATCTCGATGGAGCTGACGCCCGCCGACTTGAGCTTCTCTTTCAGCTCTTCCTTCAGCTTGACGTCTTCCAGCAACTGCTTCGAGTAGTCGCGCTCGTTGTACCAGCGCGACTTCCACGGCTTGGTGTAGCCGAGCCGGAAACCATAAGGATGTACTTTTTGTCCCATCGTTGTTCCTTTGTCCTACGCGGCGCTCGATGCGCCCTTTCTCAACTGCGGACGCGTACCACGCTTCCGCCCGTGCTTACCCGAGGCCTCGACCAGCCTGGCCACGCGGCCCGGCTGCCGTTCCGCCACGGCGATCTGGATGTGCGCCAGCCGCCGCTGATAGCGATACGCGCGCCCCATCGGCGCCGGCCGGATACGCTTCATGCGCGGACCTTCGTTGGCAATCGCCCGCGCCACGATCAGGTTGTCGACGTCCACGTCGAGCCCCTTCTCCTGGCTCAGGTAGTTCGCGTTCTCAATGGCCGAGCGCAATACTTTTTCGACCAGCGGCGCGATGCCCTTCTTGGTAAAGGCCAGCGTGTTCAACGCCGTCTCCACCGGCAGACCCTTGATCAGGTCGAGCACCAGCCGCGCCTTCTGCGGCGAGATGCGCACGAAGCGCGCCTCAGCGCGAAACTCTTGCGGTTTGTTGTTTGCTTCCGCCATAAAAATCAGTTTCCAGTTTCTAGTTTCTAGTTCCTAGCTTTGATCTCGAGCCCAGCTGCGCCGTCGGCGCAAGGACTAGAAACGCGAAACTAGAAACTCGAAACTCTCCTTACGCCTTCGGCGCCGGTGCTGCCGGAGCCGCACCTGCCGCCGGAGTTGCACCCGCCGCCGGCGTGATGGCGCCCGGCATCGGCGCTGCGCCCGCCTTCACTTCCACCGCCGCTTTCATCGAGTGTGCCTTGAACTGACGCGTGAAGCTGAACTCACCCAGCTTGTGACCCACCATGTTCTCGGTGATGTACACCGGGATGAACTTCTTCCCGTTGTGCACCGCGATGGTGTGGCCGACGAACTCGGGCAGCACGGTGGAGCGCCGCGACCAGGTGCGCACGACTTTCTTGTCGTTGCGCCGGTTCATGTCTTCGACCCGCGCCTGCAGGGCCGCCTCGACGTAAGGACCTTTTTTTGTGCTTCTCGCCATAATCTCTTTCTCGGTACTCGGTACTCGATCTTTACTTGCTTCTCCGATTGACGATGAATTTGTCGGTGCGCTTGTTATTGCGCGTCTTGTAGCCGCGCGTCGGCTGGCCCCACGGCGTCACCGGATGGCGTC
>CAYWSH010000081.1:0-2577 GCA_964460655.1 uncultured Terriglobales bacterium
TTCAACATGTTCGTCATCGTGATCGGCGTGGGCACGATGGTCTACGTTTTTTCTGTGTTCACGGCTTTCCTGGTCGAAGGCGAGATCACGAGCCTGTTCTGGAGACGCAAGATGCAGAAGCGGATCAGCGAACTGCGCGAGCACTACATCATCCTCGGCCTCGGCGACACCGGCCGTTACGCGGTCGAAGAACTGCACCGCACCAGCTCTCCCTTTGTCGTCGTGGAGAGTCACGAGGACCACATCAAGAAGTTCCAGGAACAAGGCAGCGGGTACGGCGAGATGCTCTACTGCATCGGCGACGCGACCGATGAAGCGGTGCTCGATCAGGCCGGCATCGAGCACGCCAAGGGCCTGATCGCTGCCCTTCCCTCCGACAAAGACAACCTCGTCGCCACGGTCATGGCACGCCAGAAGAATGAGACCGTGCGCATCGTCTCGCGTTGCGTGGACCTGAAATTCGCGGATCGCATGGTAAAGGCCGGCGCGAATACCACCGTCTCACCGAACAAGATCGGTGGCATGCGACTGGCGAGTGAGGTGCTGCGGCCGCATGTGGTCGGCTTCCTCGACCTGATGCTGAAGGAACACTCGAAAACACTGCGGATCGAGGAGATCGAGGTCGGCGCGGGCTCGACCTGGGCGGGCCAGACGATGCAGCAATTGAATTTCCGTACGCGCTACAACCTGCTGCCGCTGGCCACCAAGCCGCCGGCGAGCGGCGAGGGGGCGACGAGCTTCGTGCCGAATCCGCCCGATGATTGGAGTGTGCAGACCGGCGCCGTCATCATCGTGATGGGTGACATGCACGACCTGCGCAAGGCACGCCACGACGCGCATCCCAAGCACGCCACTGCTTCCGCACAATAAAAGAGACGGGCATACCGCCCGTCTCTCCGCAAACTCAGCGCTTACTTGCTGTACACCAGCAGCCGGAACGAATCCGGCACCATGGTCGGCCGCGGTCGCGGGTTCTCCGTGGTCGCTGCGGGCGCAGGATTGAAGTCCGCGGTCAGCAGGTAGACCTTGTGGTTCTTCGTGTCCACAGTCATGGTGCGAGCACGCGGTTCCGTGGTCACGTTCTCCACCAGCGTGACCTTGTCGGGCGAGTCCTCATGCGCCACGGTCAACGTGCCGTCGCCGCACGACGCGAACGCGTAACCCGTAGCCGGATCGAAGCCGTTTGCATCAACACCTGTGCCGATCGGCACCGTGCCCACCACCTTGCCGCTCGACGAATCGACCACCGCCATCACCTTGTTGTGGCAGCCGGCGAACAGGCGCTTGTGCTTCACATCGAACGCGAGTCCGGAAGGCTCTTCGCAACCCGCGATCGGCCAGGTGTTCAGCACCTTCAGCGTCTTGGCGTCGAACTCTACGAGCTGACCGTCCTTCGACTCGATGTTCACGAAGACATGGCCGGCATCGTCGGATTGCGCCGTCTCCGGCTTGTCGGGCAGGGCGACCGTGCCGGCGACTTCGCCGGTCTTGGCGTCGATGGCGGTGGCATCCTTGCTTCGTCCGTTGAAGGTGAACACGCGCTTGGACGCCGGGTCGTACAGGATGGCGTCAGGGTTCTGACCCGGGATCTTGACCTCGCTGATGGTCTTGAAGGTCTTCAGGTCGAAGATGGTGACCGAGTTTCCCTGCCCATTGCTGGTGAAGCCGCGGTTGAACTCGGGCGCCAGGGCGATACCGTGCACACCCCTGGTGTCAGGGATGTCGCCGATGATCTTCCCTTCCGCCGGGTCCACCACGACGGTGTGCTGGCCATGCGAAACATAGACCCGGTGCGAATCTGGATCGGCGAGCAGGTAGTCCCAACCGCCTTCGCCGCCGATGGTGATCTTCTTCTCCAGCTTGTAGCCGGAACTTTGCGCGGACGCCGCCGCGCACAAAACAACGCATACGATTGCAATCGCAAAAAAGCGTGTTTTCATGGTCCGCCTCCAGAGGAATTCGTGTGTCGCGGCCTAGAAGGGATGGATGGCCATGCCGATGATACGGCCCGCGGCGTCCAGCTGCAACTCCGCGGCGCTGTTGATGACGGAGTCCCCGCTCACGCCCGGCTGCGTGACGAAGACCCGCGACGCCACCGCCTGCGCCTCCGGTGTCTTCTTGATCAGCGCCAGCGAATCCTCGCGGCACGTCTTCGGCAGCAGGAACGAGAAATCCGCGAGGTCGCCGTTCTCCGAGACCGACATCGAGACCTCGACCGGCACGCGCGAGCGGATATCGTCATCGTCGATCCCGTCTTTGGTGAAGCAGATGAAGTAGCGGAAACGGCCGCGCTCCGCGTCGAAGTCTCCGCGCTCGATATGCACCGGCAAAGGGCCTCCCAGGATCCAGGGCCAGACGTCTGACTTGCTCCGCGCCTATTTTTTACCACAGGCGCCGACTACAATTCGCGCCATGGACCCGCGGCGCATCCCCCAGACCCGCAGCGCAAGCGCAGTCCTGGAAGCTACCGACGCACCGATCTTCCTCACCGGCGCCACCGGCTTCGTCGGCAGCCACATGCTGCCGCGTCTTGTCGCCGAGGGCTACCGCGTGCACGCGCTCGTGCGCGATCCCGAC
>CAYWSH010000081.1:2677-5103 GCA_964460655.1 uncultured Terriglobales bacterium
CCGTTCGTCATCTTGCGGCCATCCATCATCTTCGGGCCGCGCGACGGCTTCGTGACCCAGATGGTCGACGTGATGAAGGCCGCGCCGCTCGTGCGTCCCGTGCCCGGCACGGGCAAGTATCCGTTCCGGCCGGTGTGGATCGGCAACGTCGTCGATTGCTTCGTGCAGGCGCTCACCGGCGAACGGGCGCTGGACAGAACCATCGACGTCGTCGGCCCTGACGAGCTCACGCTGGCCGAGGTTCTTGCTGAGATCGCGGAGTGCGTCGGTGTGCGGAAGCCTGCGGTCAAGGTCCCCATGCCCATCATGTTTTTCAACGCTGCGCTCATGTCAGTGTTGCCCAAGCCACCGGTCACCACCGACCAGTTGCGCATGCTGCGCGAGGGCTCCACGGCTGATCCCACACCGATGCTCCAGACGTTTAATCTGCGACCGGTGGGCTTCCGCGAGGGTCTAAATAAGTACCTATGCCGAGCGGCGAAAAGCTGACGAGCGTCAGGCTGAAAATCTACGACGACGGCGCGTGCGCGTTCTGCCAATGGGCGCAAGCCAGGACGGAGCGCTGGGACCGCGATCGGCGGCTCGAGTTTCGCGACTACAACACGCACGGCAGCGAGACCCCGTTCCCGCAGGAGCAACTTTCTCGCCGCATGCATGTGCAAACACCCGACGGCGCATGGCACATCGGCTTCTGGGGCTGGCTCGAGATACTGAAAGCCCTTCCACGCTGGCGCTGGCTCGGGGGTCTGCTCGCCTTGCCACCGTTACGTTGGCTAGGACCGCCGGTCTATGCGCTGGTGGCTAATAATCGCTATCGCATTCCCGGGTGCCTGCTGCGCGCGCTGGGCGCGCCGCAGATGTGCACGCTGGATGCAACCGGCAAGCGCAGCTGCGATTAAGGCTCGCCGCCGATGAACGCAGAGGCAGGGTTTTGCCTTTCTCCCAGCTGCAAGTTCTCCACCGCTCGCCGTTCTTCTTCTAACGGCGCAACCCGACACGTGGTCCCGAAGCTACGTGGTGTGGCCAGGCCAACAAAGTGCTCCGGTGGTGTTCAGCAGACGCGCGCCGGAGCCAGGACCCGAGGATCGGAGGTGTCGGTCCAAAGGCATGCAAGGGCTTCCGACCGGCCGCTGGCTCTCCCCTGGGCTCGGGCGGCCGTCGGAAGCGCTGCAAAAAGTCGGAAGCGCTGCAAAAACAGGTCCCGAAGAATTGCCATCGCAGGCAGCCCCTCAGCATCTAAAGTAGGAGCACAGGGACCCAGGCCAAGTCCAAGGAGTTGATGATGATGAAGACAAAGTCGTCACTGATACTCGCCTTGCTGGCGGTCGCGTTATTCGCGGGCTGCGCGCAATTGATGCCGCGCACCGACTCGCAGATCGCCGCCGAAGTGCAGAACAAGATCAATGCGGACCAGAGTCTGCCCAACAAGCAGATCACCATCCGCGCCGATAAAGGCGTCATCACGCTGAGCGGCGCCGTCGGCAGCGACGCTGAACGGACTGCCGCCGCAGCCGATGCGGCCGCGATCAGTGGCGTGAAGACCGTGGTGAACAACCTGACCGTGGGCTCCACGGTCGCCGATGCAGCGCCGGTCGCCCCCGTGGCCCCCGCGCCGGCGATGACACCGGCGCCGGCGGCGCCACGCGTTCGCCGCGTCGCCAGCAGTGCTCCCGTGCTGCATCGCGCACCGCAGCCGGCACGATCCTATGAATCACCGGCACCGGCCCCAGCTCCCGTGGCGGTCGCCCCGGCAGCGCCCGCGCCAAGCTACGCTCCAGTCGCAGCCGCTCCGGCACCGGTACCTGCGGTTGAACCGATCACCGTACAGGAAGGCACGGTGTTCAGCATCCGCTTGACCGATCGCATTGATACGAACGTGAACCACGCGGGCGATGTCTTCCGCGGCACGCTCGATTCGCCCATCATGATCGGCGACAAGGTCGCCATCCCGCAGGATGCGGACGTGACCGGCCGCATCACCGAAGCACGACAGCAAGGACACTACACCGGCTCGTCCCAGCTTGCGCTGGAGCTCACGCAGGTGAGCTACAACGGCAAGACGTACCAGATCCGCACTGACCAGTACACGCGCCAGACCGGCTCGCGCACCAAAGGCACGGTCGGCAAAGTGGGCGGTGGTGCCGCGATCGGCGCCGTGCTGGGCGGCATCATCGGCGGCGGCAAGGGAGCGGCGATCGGCGCTGCCTCCGGCGCCGGTGTGGGCGGGGCGGCCCAGACCATTCAGAAGCCCGAGCCCATCGTGCTGCCCTCGGAAACGCAGTTGAGCTTCCGGTTGGAGAACTCTGTGACGGTCGCGCCGTCGAACTCATCGCGCGCCGACCGCCGGTTTGAACGACAGTAAGTAGGCCCTGTCCCTTTACTCGTTTGCGCAGACGCGATGTCGCAAGGCATCGCGTCTTTTTTTT
>CAYWSH010000081.1:5203-14860 GCA_964460655.1 uncultured Terriglobales bacterium
GCAGATCGATGGCGACGATCTCGCCATCGCGATAATCCAGCGTGAAGCGCTGCGCGCACTCGTCACACACCCATAACATGCGTCGCTTCTCGCTCTTCACCGCCTGCTCGGTGGTCGCCCGTGTGGCGGGGAATTCGAACAGGCGTCCAGCGCGGAAGTACTTGAAGTCACGCTGACAGCCGTCGATGGCGCATTTGTGGATCATAAGCGGCGCGGTGGAGTACCACCGTAGGATTCTTGGGAGCTTCGTCCCGTTGCCCGCGTTTTTCCACAACGCAGGGCTAAGCTGACAGGTGACTAACTTCCGTCGTCTGGCATGCGGCGGGAATTGTGCTTACGTTCCGCTGCGCACGCGCGCCTTGCGACATATAATGTCGCCCGACCCAAGTACCGCACCTTCCAGCAAAAAGTGAGGATTTATGGCGAAACGCTTCGCACTCGCGAGCTTGTGCGTTCTGGTGTTCGGTCTGACTGCCGCCGCGCAGAGCGCGCATCCGCTGCTGCACGCGCCTTCTGTCAGCCGCACCCAGGTCGCCTTTGTTTATGGCGACGACATCTGGAGCGCCCCGCGGAACGGTGGCGACGCGCATCCCCTGACCACCGGGCCGGGCACAAAGAGCGTGCCCGCCTTCTCGCCTGACGGCAACTGGATCGCTTACACCGGTAACATCGACGGGAACGCCGATGTGTACGTTATCCCCGCGGCCGGCGGCGTTCCGCGGCGGCTGACGCATCACCCCGCGGCTGATCTCGTCATCGGCTGGACGCCCGACGGCAAGCGCGTGCTCTTCCGCTCGTCGCGCAATGCATTCTCGTCGCCGCAGCGGCTGTTCACCATCGGCCTGGAGGGTGGCCTGCCGTACGAGATCCCGCTGCCGGAAGCGGTGAACGGGTCGTTCTCCGCCGACGGCAAACAACTCGCCTACGTGCCGTTCCAGAACGGCCAGCAGGCGTGGAAGCGCTATCGCGGCGGCAGCGCACCGCGCGTTTGGATCGCCAACCTCGCCGACTCCAGCACCGTCGCCGTGCCGCGCGACGCTTCGAACGACAACTCTCCGATGTGGGTCGGCGACAAGGTCTACTTCCTCTCGGACCGCAGCGGCTCGATAACGCTCTTTAGCTACGACACGCGCACGAAAAGAGTCGACCAGGCACTCGCGCCCCAGGGCGGCGACATCAAGTATGCCTCCGCCAACGGCAGCACCATCGTGTTCGAGCAGGTCGGCACGCTGCGGATGTTCGACACGCAGACCGGCAAAGCCAGCGACCTGAGGGTCAACGTCGCCGGCGACCTGCCGAACCTGCGCGCGCACTTTGAGGCCGTCGGGCAGCGCGTCACGAACTTCGGCATCTCCCCTGCGGGCGCGCGCGCCGTCTTCGAAGCGCATGGCGAGATCCTCACCGTACCCGCCGACAAGGGCGACATCCGCAACCTGACGAACACCACCGGCGTCGCCGAGCGCGATCCCGCCTGGTCACCCGACGGTAAGTGGATCGCCTACTTCTCCGACGAATCCGGCGAATACGAACTGCATTTGCGTTCGCAGGACGGCATGAGTGCGCCCAAGAAGATCAATCTGGGTAATCCGCCGTCATTCTTCTACGCGCCCGTGTGGTCACCCGACAGCAAGAAGATCGCGTACCACGACAAGCGTCTCAACCTTTGGTACGTGGACATCGCCAAGGGCACGCCCGTCAAGGTGGATACGGATTACTACGACCATCCCGAGCGCTCGTTCGACCCCGCGTGGTCGCCGGACAACAAGTGGATCACCTACACGAAACGCCTGCCGAGCCAGTTGCACGCGGTGTTCGTCTACTCGCTCGACACCACCAAGAGCAACCAGATCACCGACGGCCTGAGCGATGCGCGCTATCCGTGGTTCGATCGCAACGGCAAGTATCTGTACTTCACGGCGTCGACAGACGTTGGCCCGACGGCGGCGTGGCTTGATCTCTCCAGCTTCGGCCGCGACACGAGTCGGGCGGCGTACGTGGTCGTGCTGAAAAAGGACGACCCCTCGCCGCTCGCTCCCGAAAGCGACGAAGAGAAGGCCGCCGCTGAAGCGAAGTCTGAGGACAAGCCGTCGCCGATGACCGAAGGCACACAGAAGCCCCAGACCGAAGACGCGAAAGCGGATGCTGCGAAAACCGCCGACGCGAAACCGGGTGACGCCAAGCCCGATGCCAAGCCCGCCGATAAGAAAGTCACGGTCACCGTGGATTTCGATGGCATCTCGCAACGCATCCTGTCGCTGCCCATCCCCGCGCGGAACTACGTCGGCATGTATGCCGGCGCAGCCGGCCAGCTCTTCCTGCTGGAAGCGCCTTCGACACCTGCTCTGGCTCCGGGCGGAGGCGGCAACTCGCTGTACCGCTTCGAACTCGGAGTGCGTCGCGTCAACAAGTTGCTCGACGGGGTGCGCGATTTTGCCGTCTCCGCCGACGGCAAGAAGATGCTCTATCGCATGGGCGCCGGCGCGGCTGCTCGCTGGCTCATCGCCAGTGTTCCGCCGCCTACGCCGCCGGGCCCGGCCCCGAGCGCCGAAGGCCCGGGCGCCGGCGGCCCGCGCATCAACGGCGAAGCGCTTCGCCTCGACGCCATGAACGTCTGGGTGGATCCGCGCGCCGAATTCAAGCAGATGTACCACGAGGTGTGGCGCATCGAGCGCGACTACCTCTACGACCCGAACCTCCACGGTCTCGACTGGAAGGCGTCTGACAAGAAGTATGAGCCGTATCTCGCGTCGGTCGCGAGCCGCAGCGACCTGAGCTATCTCTTCAACGAGATGCTGGGCGAGATCACCATCGGTCACATGTATGTCAGCAATCCCGCTCCCTTCCCCGGCGGTGGCGCGCAGAATCCGCGGGTTGGCCTGCTCGGCGCCGACTACAAGATCGAGAACGGCCGCTATCGCTTCGCCAAGGTCTACCAGGGTGAGAACTGGAACCCCGGCCTGCGTGCGCCGCTCACCGAACCCGGCGTCAACGTGAAGGAAGGCGACTACCTGCTCGAGGTCAACGGCCGGGAGTTGAAGGGTTCCGACGAGGTCTTCGAATTCTTCGAAGGGACCGCCGGCCACCAGGTGTTGCTCAAGGTCGGCTCGGACCCGACGGGCAAAGGTGCGCGCACCGTGACGGTGGTACCCATCGTCATCGAACAGGCGCTGCGCAACCGCGAGTGGATCGATCAGAACCGCCGCAAGGTGGATGAACTCAGCGGCGGCAAGCTGGCGTACGTCTACTTGCCGAATACGGCCGCGGCGGGCTTCACTTTCTTCAACCGCTACTACTACGCCCAGGTCGGTCGCGAAGGCGTGGTGGTCGACGAACGCTTCAATGGCGGTGGCGCCATCGCCGACTACGTCATCGACCAGCTGCGGCGTCCCGTCACCAGCTATTGGACCACGCGTGAAGGTCACGACTTCAGCTCGCCCTTTGGCTCCATCTACGGGCCGAAGGCGATGATCATCAACAACTACGCCGGCTCCGGCGGCGACGCCATGCCGTGGATCTTCCGTCACGAAAAACTTGGCTCGCTGGTCGGCACGCGGACGTGGGGCGGGCTGGTCGGCATCTACGACTATCCCGAACTGATCGACGGTGGCAGCGTCACCGCGCCGCGCGTGGCGTTCTACAGCCCCGAGGGTCAGTGGGACGTGGAGAACCACGGCGTCGCACCCGACTATGACGTGGACTTCTCGCCGAAGGCCTGGCGTGAAGGCCACGACGTGCAGCTGGAAAAGGCCGTGCAGGTCGTGCTGGACCAGCTGAAGAAAGAACCCTTGAAGACGGCGAAGAAGCCGGCCTATCCGGATTACCAGCACGGCAAGCCGCTCTCACCAACGGCGATGCCGGGCGAACCGGCGGCGTCATCGTCGGGGAAAGGCAAGGACCAGTAGTCGGTTCTTTGTTGATGCCCGAGCGAAGCTCATTCTTTATCCCGAGCGCAGCGAGGGAACCATATGGTCATCCGACCGCACGGGTACAATATGGTCCCTCGCTTCGCCATCTTCGTCATCCCGAGCGCAGCGAGGGATCCCTATAGTCACCGCGCTGTATGGGTACCGTTCGGGATTTATGAAAAAAGCCTTCGTATTCCTCTTAGCCCTGCTTGTTGCGCTTCCCCTCTCCGCCTGGTGGGACCAGGGCCACATCCTCATCAATCGTGCAGCGCTGGCGAAGCTGCCCGCCGACGTTCCGCTCTCGCTGCGTCTCGCCATCGAACAGATCGCCTATCTTGGTCCTGAGCCCGACCGTTGGCGCACGCGAGCGACCGAAGGCCCGCTGGAGAAGGCACAGGCGCCCGATCATTTCCTCAACATGGAAATGCTCGAAGGCTTCGGTCCTCTGCCCGAAGACCGCTACACCTTCATCGCCAAGCTGAACGAGAAGCGCATCAGGGACGAGGCTGCCGGCATGAAGCCGCCGGGTAAGGAAGCGCTCACGCCCGAGAACGTCGGCATGCAGCCGTACATCGCGATCGAGATCTACGACCGCCTCAAGGCCGCGTTTCGCGAATATCGCCACGCGCTGCGTGACCAGAAGCCGACCGCGCCGATCGAAGCGACGATCATCCAATATGCCGGCTGGCTCGGCCACTACGTCGGCGACGCCGCGCAGCCGCTCCACACCACCATTCACTACAACGGCTGGGTCGGCGACAATCCGCGCGGCTTCTCGACGAGCGAAAGAGTCCACAGCGACTTCGAAGGCCGCTTCGTGCAGAACAATCTCGACCGCCTGAAGATCGATGACCTGCTGCACGCGCCGAAAAAGCTCAACAATGTCTTTCAGGATTATCAGGACTACTTGAAGCAGTCGAACCAGCTCGTCGTCCCGCTCTACGAGCTCGAGAAGGCAGGAGCGTTCAAGGACAAAGGAACGCCTGAGGGCTTTGAGTTCGTGCGCAAGCGTCTCGCCGCCGGCGCACAGATGCTTGCCGACATGTGGTACACGGCTTGGCTCGACAGCGCGATCGAACCGCCGCGGCGCGAGCCGCAACCAGCCGGCACCCCATCAGCCGCACCGGCCCAACCAAAGACACCAGCCCCGAAACCACCACAACCCTAAGTGCTGTCATCCTGAGGCCTGCTCCCGAAGCTTCGGGATGGCCGAAGGATCCAGCGAATGCTGGCACCGGCCTTATCGCCATACGCTTTCCGGCCACGGAATCGAAGCTCTCGATTGAAAAAGTGAGCGCGGCACTCGCAGTGCAAGATGTCGTGGGATCCTTCGGCCAGAGTCAAGCCTCAGGATGACGGTGCAGACGGTGGCGTCGACGCGCTCGCTGCTGGGTGCATCTCGATCACTTCCGCCACGCGCCCTTCCTTCACCGCTTCGAGGATGCGGCGGTGCTGCGCCTTCAAGAGCTCGTGCATCTTCTCGTCGCTGAAATCAGGCTGCGCCATCTGCTCGGCGTAGGAAGAAGCGGTTTTGCCGATACAGCGTCCGCGAATGAACACCTGGGTCTGCAACAGTTGCTGCTGCCGGCGCGCCTCACTCTGCACGTGATACACCGTGTCGCCGTGCTTCACGTCGGTATTGAATCCGAAGATCAATCAGCACCCGTTTCAGCACACGAAACGCCGCTGCTGGCGCGTCCTTCCACGGCTTGACACTCGCCGAACGCGGCTTCTATAACTGACTGTTTACCCAGCACTTGCCGCGCTTGTCGTGTACCGGCTTGGTCGCGAAAAAGTCGCTGGATTATGGCACGCCGTCCGCATGCCCGACAATTATTTCGTCCGTTATCTGCCGCTCCTGATGCACCTCGCCGTCGTGCTGCTCATGGCGGGCGGCATGGTGCTGCTCTCGTGGCTCTTGGGCAAGCATCGCCCCAGCCGCGTGAAGCTGATGGCGTATGAATGCGGCATCGTCCCCACCGGTGACGCACGCGGGCGCTTTTCCGTGAAGTTCTATCTCGTGGCGATGCTCTTCATCCTGTTCGACGTGGAAGCCGTGTTCATCTACCCCTGGGCCGCCATTTTCCGCGAACTCATCCGCAACGGCCTCGGCATGTTCGGCTTCTGGGAGATGATGATCTACATCGCCATCGTCCTCGTCGGCTTCTGGTACGTGTGGAAGAAGGGCGTCATCGACTGGTCCAAGACGCATAAAGGCGAGGTGTAGGCGTGACCGATGAAGTCGCTGTCACTCCGCCGCCCAGCGAGCCAGCCGCTGTTACGCGCTTGCGCTCGTGGAACCCGGCAGCCGTCGAGGAGTTCACGGTCGATCGCGGTGAGCTCAGCATCCGCATCGCCCGCCCCTTCATCCGCGATGCGGTAGCTTTTCTGCGCGACGACGCCGACCTGCGCTGCAATTTCCTCAGCGACGTGACCTGCGTTGACTGGTATCCGCGCGAGCCGCGCTTCGAGGTCGTGTATCACCTGCTCTCCATCCCGAACAAGCAGCGCGTGCGCCTGAAGGTCGCGCTCCCCGGAAACGACGCGAACCTCGAGTCTGTGACCAGCGTCTTCCCTGCCACGAATTTCTTCGAGCGTGAAGTCTTTGATTTGTTCGGCGTGCGCTTCTCCGGCCATCCGTACATGAAGCGACTGATGATGCCGGAAGATTGGGAAGGGCACCCGCTTAGGAAGGATTACCCCGTGGAGGGATACCGATGAATCGCCGAGTTGGAGCAGTTTTCAATTCCGCAATTCGGCAATTCGGCAATTCCGCAATCTGACGATGGCCCACCTCACGCAAACTCCGGTGCTCGAGAGCGGCCAGGACCGCACCATGATCCTGAACATGGGACCGCAGCATCCCTCGACCCACGGTGTGCTGCGCCTGGTGCTCGAGATCGAGGGCGAGACCATCATTCGCATGATGCCCGACCTCGGCTACCTGCACACCGGCATCGAGAAGACGTGCGAAGCGAAGTTCTACCAGCAGGTGGTGCCGCTCACCGACCGCATCGACTACCTCTGTCCCATGACCAACAACCTCTGCTACGTGCTTGCGGTGGAGAAGTTGTTGGGGCTCGACATACCTGAGCGCGCGCAGTGGATCCGCGTCATGCTGAACGAGCTCACACGCATCGGCTCGCACCTGGTGTGGCTGGGCACACACGCGCTCGATATCGGCGCGATGACCGTGTTCCTCTACTGCTTCCGCGAGCGTGAAGACATCCTGCGTCTGTTCGAAGCCGTGAGCGGCCAGCGCATGATGACCAGCTACTTCCGCGTCGGCGGGCTCGCCATGGAGCCGCCGCTCGGCTTCTTCCAGCGCGTGAAGAAGTTCGCCGATAAGTTCCCATCGCGCGTCGATGAATACGAAGCACTGCTGACCGGCAATCCCATCTGGATCCGCCGCACGAAGGGCGTCGCGCACCTCAGTGCCGATGACGCGCTCGCCCTCGGTTGCACCGGCCCCACGTTGCGCGCAAGCGGCGTCGATTGGGACCTGCGCCGCGACATGCCGTATTCCGGCTACGAAAAGTTCCGGTTCAAAGTCCCAGTCTCACAGGACGGCGACGTGTGGGCGCGGTACATCACGCGCGTGCAGGAGCTGCGCGAATCCATCGGCATCGTGCAGCAGGCGCTCGCCGGTCTTCCCGAGGGGCCGGTCAAGGCTGACGCGCCGAAAGTCGTCCTGCCCGACCGCGAGAAGATGAAGACACAGATGGAAGCCCTTATCTACCACTTCAAGATCGTGACTGAAGGCTTCCGCGTTCCGCCGGGCGAGGTCTACCAGGCGGTGGAATCGCCGCGCGGCGAGATGGGCTACTACGTCGTGAGCGACGGCACCGCGAAGCCGTATCGCGTGCACATGCGCTCGCCGTCCTACGCGAACCTGCAAGCGCTGAACAAGATGTGCGAAGGCCGCCTGATCGCCGACGTGGTGGCCGCGATCGGAAGTATCGACATTGTGCTGGGGGAGATTGACCGCTGATGGTCGTGTCCGCCCAACTCGACGCCTTCTTCACCGCCAAGATGTCGGAGTACCCGACACAGCGCTCGTTCCTCGTCCCCATGCTGCTCTACACCCAGGACGAGCTCGGTTTTCTCTCCGACGCTGCCATCGACTACATCGCCAAGAAGGCTGCGCTCAGCGAGCTCGAGGTGCGCAACGTCATCAGCTACTACTCCATGCTGACCACCAAACCGCGCGGCCGCTTCAACGTGCAGGTGTGCACCAACATCTGCTGCATGCTGCGCGGCGCGGAAGACATCTTCGAGCACTGCTCGAAACGCCTCGGCATCGGCCACAAGCAGACCACCCCGGACAAGATGTTCACGCTCGAAGAGGTCGAATGCATCGGCGCCTGTTCCTGGGGCCCGGCCATGCAAGTGAACTATGACTTCCACGAAAATCTGACGACGAGCAGCGTGGACCACATCCTCGCCGACTACCGCGCAAAGGTGGGACAGTAATGGCCGACCTCGTCCAACACGCCGACGAAGTCAAAGTGGTCAGCAAGCGCTTCGGCCAGGGCGCGGCTTCGCTCGATCGTTACCTCGAACTCGATGGCTACAAGGCGGTGCAGCGCGCGCTCGAAAAGGGACCCGACTGGATCATCAACGAGATGAAGGCCTCAAACCTGCGCGGACGCGGCGGCGCCGGCTTCCCTACCGGCATGAAGTGGTCGTTCGTCCCGAAGGAATCCGCGAAGCCGAAGTATGTGCTCTGCAACGGCGACGAGTCCGAACCCGGCACGTGCAAAGACCGCCTGCTCCTCGAGCACGACCCGCACGCCGTCATCGAAGGTGTCATGATCGCCGGGCTCTCCATCGGTGCGAAGACCGGCTACATCTACATCCGCGGCGAGTATCGCTACCTCGTCGACATCATGCGCAAGGCCATTGCCGACGCGCGCGCCCGCGGCTTCATCGGCAAGAACATTTTCGGCTCCGGGCAGGACTTCGAGGTCTACTGGCACACCGGCGCCGGCGCCTACGAAGTCGGCGAAGAGTCGGCGCTCATGGAATCGCTCGAAGGCAAACGCGGCATCCCGCGCATCCGTCCGCCGTTTCCCGCGGTCGTCGGGCTGTGGGGCGGACCGACCGTCATCAACAACGTCGAGACGCTCGCTTCGGTGCCGCACGTCATCCTCGGCGGCGGCGAGTGGTACGCGAACCTCGGCACACCGAAGAATGGCGGCACGCGCCTCTTCTGCCTCTCCGGCCACGTCGAGCGTCCCGGCGTCTACGAGCTGCCACTCGGCTACAACCTCAAGAAGATGATCTACGACGTCGCCGGCGGCACCCCCAACGGACATCAGCTCAAAGCCGTCGTGCCCGGCGGATCGTCGGTGCCGATCCTCAAAGCCGACGAGATCGACCTCGCCATGGACTTCGATAGCCTGATGAAGGTCGGCACATTCCTTGGTTCCGGCGGCGTCATCGTCATTGACGATCACACCTGCATCGTGAAGTTCTGCCTGCGGACCACCAAGTTCTACCAGCACGAGAGCTGCGGCTGGTGCATCCCCTGCCGCGAAGGCACCGATTGGATGAAGAAGACGCTGGTCCGCTTCCATGCCGGCGCCGGGGTAAAGAAAGACATTAACAATCTGCAGTATCTGGCTGAGAACATGCTCGGTCGCACATTTTGCCCGCTGGGCGACGCGGCCGCCATGCCAGTGATCGGCATGATCAAGAAGTTCCGCGAAGAATTCGAAGCGCACCTCGAAGGCAAGCCGTGCCCGTTCGA
>CAYWSH010000082.1:0-14768 GCA_964460655.1 uncultured Terriglobales bacterium
ACTTCGAGGCGATGAAGAACGGCGCCATCGTGTGCAACTCGGGCCACTTCAACGTCGAGATCGATATCCCCGCTCTGGAGAAGATGGCCGGCACCAAGCGCACCACGCGCCCCTTCGTCGAGGAGTACTCGCTGAAAGACGGCCGCAAGATCAACATCCTCGGCGAAGGCCGCCTCATCAACCTGGCTTCGGCCGAAGGCCATCCGCCGTCGGTGATGGACATGAGCTTTGCCGACCAGGCGCTCAGCGTGGACTACCTGGTCAAGAACTACACCACGCTACCGAAGCAGGTCTTCCCCGTTCCCGAGGACCTCGATAAGCGCGTCGCCAAGCTGAAGCTGGAGTCGATGGGGATCGGTATCGATCGCCTGACGCTGGAGCAGGAAGCGTATTTGGCATCGTGGAGCGAGGGGACGTAGTAGCAGATTCAGAAAGAGAGCCCGGCTCCGAAGTCTCGGAGGCCGGGCTTCTTGCTTTATTGGTCGGTTATCCGTCTCGGCGTGCCGCGACTGACCTGCGTCACAGCACTCTGTGTCACGGCACGACGCGGCGTCGTATCGAAGTGCCGCACGATCACCGTGTCTTCGGCGACGTCGTTCGATGAGCGCGCGCGCGCAGCACGTGGCGAAGCCACAGGTCTCGCCGCAGCCGGCTTCTGATGCTGCGGAGCCGATGGCGCAGTTATGACCGCCCGTGGCGCGGCGGGTACAACCGACGCCGCTGCCGAGGGCTTCACCGTGACCGCGCCGAAGGGCACCTGCTGCTGGATATCGCCACCAACTGGAGTCGTTGTGGCGGGCCGGCCATTCGCTGCCGCCGCCCAACCGATCATCAGGGCCACGGCAAACGTAGCGGCCAGGGTCAACGCGGTACGCCAGTCGGCCAAGGCCTGCCGCCGATAGTGCGGCGGGAAGGGCTGGCGCAATGCGGCCTCGGCCACGGGCAGCGCCGCGGGATTGGTTGCGCGGATCGCCTGTTGCTGCTCGGCGCGCGCGGTTTGGGTCCGTGCTACTCGCTCGTCTTCGGCGTCGAGCACCGCCTGCCGGCGCGCTGCGACCTGAGCATCGTAGGCTGCCTTTTGCTCGGCGAGAGCGGCCTCGCGCTCCGCGCGTTGCTTCGCATACATTGTCTCCCGCTCGGCGCGCCGAGCGGCATTCTCGGCAGCGAGCCGGGCGGCGGCTTCGCGTTGCTCGGCACGCGCCTCTTGCTGGCGACGCCGCGTCTCGGCTTGCTGCGCAGCCAGCGCCTCGCGCTGCTGCTCGCGCTCCGCACTGCGCGCGTCACGGCCCTGCCGCGATTGCTCACGACGAGCGCGCACGCGGAAGCTCAGGTCAGCGAGCCGCTCGCGCGTCTGTGCCAGCATTGCCGAGACCACACCGGCCGAAGAGGGCGCCTCGATGACAGCGGCATCATCCTCGATCACGGTGCCGCCAAAGGTGTAGATGGGCGCGCTGGCGGCAGCTTCACGCACGGCGTCGGCGTGGCTCCGCTCGTCCGCGATCCGCCGGCTGACAAGGTCGGCGGCGCGCCGCAACGCTTCGCGCTGCGACAGGCCAACGACGTTGATCTCCAGGTCGGCGGGAACAAGATGAAAGTCGTGCGGGCTGGCAGCCTGGATGTCAAAGCCGCGTTCGGCGAGGAACTCAGCGACGGCGGCAGCTTCCTTCTCAGAGGTGGCAGTGATGCGGGCGAGCGGCATGTCGGACCTCACCTGGCGGTGCGCAGGGGAATTGGCAGACGAATCCCAATGGGACGGGGTGGCGTGCTTGATTAGACGCAGCTCAGGTGAGGAAGGGTGCCAGAAGTTTCGCGCAGCGGTGTTCAGTTGACTTCGGCGAAGTCCATGCCGTCGGCGTACTGCAACCCGGCGATGACGCGTGCCCGGTACTGCACCTCGAGGTACGCCTTCAGGATCTGGATGTGGACGACTTCACGCTGGCGGGCAGAACTGCATGCGGTGCGGATGTCGTCGAGGGCGAGGTAGCGATTGTGGGCGTCGATGAACTTCTGCACGGCCGTGTTCATGACTCGTGATTCTCAAGCCGAGCAAGAAAAGCGGGAATGCAGCAAATGCCTTAAGGCCGCGCACTTAGTCGCCGTAGGGCCCTAGCTGTACCACCTGTAACACGGAAGAAGCACTGGGCAGTTGGCGGTTGGCAGCTAATGGGCGCAATTTGCTACTTCTCGCGCACCGACCTGCGCCACTTCGCGTGAAGCCAGATGAGGATGCCGATGCCGCAGACTTCCATCGGCCCGGGCGGGAGGGGAAAGAGTGCCTGCAGGTTGACGAAGCCGCTGGTGGAGGTGTGGGCGGCCCAGATGATGCCCCCGGCGGCAATGAGGCTACCGAGGCGGGATTCAGCGTGGGTTCCCATCGCTGCGTACCTCGCGGATCGAGCTAGGAACGCTTGCGTTTCACGACTCGCCTCGCGGCCGCAGCGATGTGCGGCGCGGTGAGTCCGTACTTCTCCATCAACTGCTCGGGCGTGGCCGATTCGGCGTAGGTGTTCTGTACACCGACGAACTCGATGGGCACGGGATGCGACTGCGCCGCCGCACGCGCCACCTGCGCGCCGAGTCCGCCTTCGAGGACGTGCTCTTCCGCGGTGATAAGCGCCCCGCATTCGCGCGCGGCCTGCGCGACCGCGGCTTCGTCGAGCGGCTTGAGAGTGTGCATGTCGAGCACGCGCACGCCAATGCCTTCGGTCGCGAGCTGTGCCTGCGCTTCCAGTGCGTAGCCGACCTCGAAGCCGCAAGCGATGATCGCCACGTCGCGCCCATCGCCGTGCACTTTGGCTTTGCCGATCTCGAATGTGTCTTTGTCGGAATAGATGAGCGGCGCCTTGGCGCGGCCGGTACGCATGTAGCACGGCCCGTTGTGCTCGGCCATGCGACGGACCAGGGCGCGCGCGCTGAACTCATCAGCCGGCGAGATCACCACGAAGCCCGGTAGCGCGCACATGAGGGCGTAGTCTTCGATCGCCTGCTGACTGGGGCCGTCTTCGCCGATGGAGATGCCGCCGTGCGAGCCGACGAACTTGGCGTTCACGTGCGGATAGGCGATGCACATGCGCAGCTGGTCGTAGCCTTTGTCGCAGAGGAACACGGCGAAGGATGAGGCGAACGGTATCTTGCCGCTGAGCGCGAGCCCGCCGGCGATGCCGACCATGTTCGCTTCCGCGATGCCGACGGTGAAGAAGCGCTCCGGGAACTGCTTGCCGAACTTAGCGCTGAAGGTGGATTTCATCAGGTCAGCGTCGAGCCCGATGATGTTCGGGTTCTCCGCGCCTAGCGCGGTTAGCGCCTGGCCGTAAGCTTCGCGCGTAGCGACGCCCATCTTCAGAGCGAATGCTGTGGGTGCGGTCGTCATCCCAGCTTTGCCGCCTCCGCCGCCAGTTCCTTCACCGCCGCCTCCACCTGCTCCGGCTTGGGCGCGATGCCGTGCCACTCGATGTTGTTCTCCATAAAGCTCACGCCCTTGCCCTTCACGGTGTGCGCGATGATCGCCGTCGGACGTTCGCCCGCGTTCGCGCGCGCCTGCTCGAGGGCGGGTACCACTTGATTCAGGTCGTGGCCGTCGATCTCGAACGGCGTCCAGCCGAAGCTGCGGAACTTATCGGCGAGCGGCGCGATGTCGAGGATGTCGGCCACCCAGCCATCGAGCTGCTGGCGGTTGTAGTCGACGATGAGCGTCAGGTTGGTGAGCTTGTGGAAGGGCGCGAACATCGCGGCTTCCCAGTTCTGCCCTTCCTGGATCTCGCCGTCGCCCACCATGACGAACGTGTGGTAGTCGCGCTTGTCGAGCCTCGCGGCGAGCGCAATACCGATGCCGATCGAGAGTCCCTGGCCGAGCGATCCGGTAGACGCTTCGAGGATCGGGAGCATGCGCTTGTCGGGGTGGCCCTGGAGCGGCGAGCCCAGCTTGCGCAGCGTCATGAGTTCCGCGCGCTCGATGTAGCCCGCGTCGGCGAGCACCGCGTAAAGCGCTGGGCAGCCGTGGCCCTTGGAGAGCACGAAACGGTCGCGATCGGCCCACGTCGGATTCTTGGGATCGTGCCGCATGGCGCGGAAATACAACGTAGCGAGCAGTTCGACTTCGCTGAGCGAGCCGCCCGGATGGCCGGAGCCGGCAGCACCGATCATGCGCACGATCTCGATGCGCATGCGGTTACAGATCTTCTTCAGATCGGTGACGGTGCCGACCTTCTGCTCCAGTGTGCTCATGAGCGCGCTGACTCTCCCGCGGCGGCGCGGCGGCCGGCGGATCTGTCCGCTTGCGGCTCGTGTTTGCCCGGCGTGCCGGCGCTGCGTTCACGCGCCGCGCGAACGATGTACCGTCCACGGCCCGTCAGGAACTGCGCAAGGGCCGACGCGACTTCCTTGATCAAGACGCGATCATCGGCGGCGAATCCACGTTGCGGATCCGCCTCGACGTGCAGCGCGCCATGAATGCGCCCACCGATCTTGAGCGGCGCGGTCGACTGCCCATCCGCTTGCGACATCGCACTGCTGAGTTCGCTCGGCTGTCCCGCCGTCGCCCACTCGCGCAACAGACGATCGCGCACGGACAAATAAATGCCGACAGCGGCGAAGCCACGGCCGTCTTCAAGTGCCGCGATCACGACCGGCAGCGGCCCGACACCTCCGACTTGCGGCGGCTGCGCAAGAACCTCGCGCACTTCGGCCAGTACATCACGCGTTGAGCGGAATCGTTTCATGAGCCTTGATTGGAATGGGACTACCGTCAGTTTAGGGTTTTGCGTTTCCAGATTCAAGGCGCGAGTGGCTGCACCGGATTTGGTGCAACGCCCCTCCGCAACGCCGCTTTTCGCTTGCAACTCGAAACCCGAGACTCGAAACTGCCGCCATGGGCCGTATCCACGTGCTTCCCGACCAGGTCGCCAACAAGATCGCCGCCGGCGAGGTCGTGGAGCGCCCTGCCTCGGTCGTCAAGGAGCTGCTGGAGAACGCGCTGGACGCGGGCGCGACGCGCGTCCGGGTGCAGGTGGAGGCGGGTGGCAAGCGGCTGATCCAGGTGAACGACAACGGCAGCGGCATGCTGCGCGACGATGCCCTGCTCGCCTTCGAGCGCCACGCGACCTCGAAGATCAAGGACCCCGACGACCTGCTTACCATCGCGACGCTCGGCTTTCGCGGCGAAGCGCTGCCCTCGGTAGCGTCGGTCTCGCGGCTGCGCCTGGAAACACGTGCGCCCGAGGAGCAGAGCGGTTCCGTGGTCGAGATCGCCGGCGGAAAGATCCTGAAAGTCGAAGAAGCGGGCCTGCCGGCGGGAACCTCGATCACGGTGCGCGACCTCTTCTTTAATATCCCCGCGCGCCGCAAGTTCCTGAAGGCAGAATCGACCGAGCTGTCGCATATCGCTTCGCTGGTGACGCACTACGCACTGGCGTATCCGGGAAGCCACTTCGAGCTGCACAGCTCGGCGAACGCGCTGCTGATGGCGCCGCCGGTGAAGACGCACAGCGAGCGCATCTACCAGATCTTCGGCAAGGAGACGCTCGATCAGCTACTCCCGCTCGCGGCGGTAATGCCGCTGGAGCGCAGCGGCATCCCGCAGCCACCGCCATGGCGGCGCAACGAATCGGACGAGCCTGTGGAAGCGGGCCACGGCGAACTCCGCGTCCATGGCCTGGTTTCGCGCCCCGAAGTACAGAAGCTGAACCGCAACTCGATGTTTTTCTTCTGCAATGGCCGGCTCATCCACGACCGCCTTATCCAGCACGCGCTCACGGATGCGTATCGCAATATCCTTCCCCCGACGGTCTTCCCCGTTGTGCTCCTGTTCATCGAGCTGCCGAATACCGAGGTCGACGTCAACGTCCACCCGGCGAAGACCGAGGTGCGCTTCCGTCAAGGATCGTTCGTCCATGACTTTGTGCGCGACGCCGTGCGCGACGCACTGATGAAGGTGCGGCCGGTGCCGCAGTTCGTCAGCGAGATCCACGCCAACCCGACGGCAAGCGTGGCGCTTTCGCCGGGGGCGGCGCCGCCTTCTGCCGCGAAGGAAACAGCCGCGGCCGTCGCTGCCGAAGACTTCGCGCTCGCGGCGCCCACTGCGCCGTTATCCGCATCGCTCGGCTTCACCGACAGCATCGCTGTCGAGGCCAACGCGGCAGTCAATGCCATCAAGTTGCCGGAGCAGTTCGCACCTATTGCGGGCGCGTGCCGCGAACCCCAGGAAGCTGTCGACGTGCCCACCGAGCTGCCGGACGCGGCGGTGCTGGCGTCGCTGCGACCGCTGGGGCAGGTACGCGAGTCGTTCATTCTGGCAGTGAACGGCGATGGCCTGTTCATCATCGACCAGCACGTGGCGCACGAGCGTGTGCTGTTCGAGCGCGTGCTGCGGCAGCGTGCAGCGCGCGGCGTGGAGTCGCAACGGCTGCTCATGCCGTTGGTCATCGAGTTGTCGCCCGCGCAGCAGGCCGCGTTTGCCGAGATCAGCGACGAGCTGCGGCTGAACGGCTTCGAGGCCGAACCATTCGGCGCGCGCACCGTCGCGGTCAAGACCGCACCCGCGGGCGTCGAAGCGTCCGACGTCGAGCGCCTGCTGCACGAGCTGCTGGATATGTGCGGGCGCGAGGACCAAGCGATCAGCCTGGACGCGCTGCGCGGGCGCATCGCGGCGTCGATCGCTTGCCACGCTGCGATCAAAATCAACATGCCGCTGGCGCCGGACAAGATGGAGTGGCTCCTCCGCGAACTGGCGCAGACGGAGTGCCCCATGACGTGTCCGCACGGCCGCCCCGTGTTGTTGCGGTATTCTCTTAAGGACATTCAGCGCGCCTTCAAGCGCATTTGAACCCAGTCGTCAGTTGCCAGCTGTCAGTGGTCAGCACAACCAAGAACAATGACTTCCGAGGAACTCCACCAGCAGCGGCGCGGGAAATGGCACGTCAATAGCGCTGCGGTGCGCACGCTTCCAGACGCCCAGTCGTTCCTGGACGACGTCGGGCTGTGCCTGCTCTATGCTGCGCGGCCGGCCGTGTTGTTACCCACACTCGTGGGAGCGACCTTGGGTGACGATGCGAATCTGCCGGTAGCAAAAAAGGCTTTGGTTGATGAGCGCGCACGCCCGGCGGAAGTTTTGGCGCGGCGGCTTATCCAAGAGAAGGCGGCGTTCGCCTCGAATCTCTTTCCCGACAACTGGCTGCTCATCTCGGCTCGTGCGTTTCCTTATCTCTATGCGCTGGTGGGCGAGCGTGGCGGCAAACAGGAACGAACATCACCTTTGGCCCAGCTCTCGTGGAGCGCGCTGCAGAAGGCAGGTCCGCTTACTGAGACCGACTTGCGCGAACAGTTAGGGGCTGAACCTTCCATCACCGCGGTCGAGCGCGCGCTTGGCGAGGTGTGGATGCGGCTGCGCGTCGTACCCATCGGCGACAACGCTGCGGGCGAGCGGCAATGGGACACGCTGCAGCACTGGTCGCCCGAAACCGCCCGTGCGGCCGCGAACATCTCACAACCGGCGGCGATCTCGGCGCTCGTCTCGCAGTTTCTGGAAGCAGTGGTTGCAGCCGAGCAAGCAGAGATTGAAGAATTCCTCTCGCATGTAGCCCCACGCTCCAAGGTCCGTGAAGCGGTCCATGCGCTCCTGGCGGCACGCGAGTTCAGCTTTGTCAGCGTCGGCCACAGAACGCTCGTGCAACTCACGCCGGCGCGCGTGCCGTACGTGCCAAAGCCGCGACCGCCCGTGGCGGCGAAGCCCGCGCGAACAGCAGCACCTCCACGCCGCGACTTCGCTCGCCGGCGCGATTCGCGTCGCGGCCGGCCCACAGGCGGCAAGCGCTCATGAACTCATCGCGACGCAAGCTCGTCATCGCGATCGATGGCCCGGCCGGCGCGGGCAAAAGCACCATCGCGGCGCACCTGGCGCAGCGGCTCGGCTACCTCAACATCGAGACCGGCGCGATGTATCGCGCGCTGGCGCTGCGCGCGCTGGAAACGAACACGTCCGTGGATGATGGCAATGCCCTCGTGGTGCTCGCCGACAGCGTGAAGATCGAGTTACAGCCGACGCCCGACGGCAACCGCGTGCTGCTCGATCGCCGCGACGTGACCGCGCGCACGCGCCTGGCCGATGTGACCGACGCCGCATCCAAGGTGAGCGTGCATCCGCCCGTGCGTGCGTGGATGGTGGAACATCAACGTGCGTTGGGCACCGGCGGCGGCGTAGTGATGGAAGGCCGCGACATCGGGACGAAAGTCTTTCCTGACGCGGACGTAAAGATCTTTCTCGATGCCGACCCCACAGTCCGCGCCGAGCGGCGCGTAGCACAGCAGCAGGCCAAGGGGATCGCGGCGCAGGTGGCGGCGGTCGCGGCGGAGATCGCGGAGCGCGATCGCCGCGATCGCGTGCGGGCAGCATCGCCGCTCGTTCCCGCCGCCGATGCCGTCGTGCTTGATTCGAGCCGGATGACGATCGACGAGGTCATCGCCGCCGCGGAGAAGCTGGTCGACGCGAAGCTCGCGAAGCCCTAGTCAATCCGCACGGCCCGCTCGCCGGCTTTCGGGAACTTCTGCATCACGACGGGATCGTGGCCGGGAACGACGAGTTCTGGCTTCGCTGCAAGCTGCTTCATCCTGTCCTGCGCGCGCAGGTTCGACGCGGCGTCGAGCGTTTGCGCGATGGGCACGTGCTTCTCCTGGTTCTCATACAGATACATATTGTCGCTCGCCAGCACGACCGTGCCCTTGAGCGTCGCGACGCTGCAAAACTGTGATTGCCAGGTGTGCTTGCCGCCGGAGTAGCAGCGCACACCGGGAGCCGTCTCCTGATCGTCGCCATTCACCAGGACCAATCGGCCTTCCGTGTTCAGCTTGACGAGCATCGCGACGTCGTCAGTATCCACGCCGCCGTGCTTCGCGTTGTACTCGCGGTCGCCCTCACCCGGTGAGCGCTGCCACGCGTCGCCGGTGTAGTACTGGTATTCGTCACGCTGTATCCAGACGCGCGCCTTAGGGAACAGGTCAGCGCCATCAGCGTGGTCCCAGTGCGCGTGGCTGATGATGACGTCGGTCACGTCGTCGGGCTTGAGGCCAAGCCCGCCGATCGCCTCTGACGGCTTGATGAAGTCTTGCGGCTTCCAGCGGTCGATGAACTTCTGACGATAGAAACCCGAATCGAAGAGCACGACGCGGCCGTTGCCCTTCAGCACCCAGATCATCATGGCGATGTCGAGCTTGCGATCGCGATCGGCGCCCTGCACCAGTCCCGCGACTGGGAACTGCGGGAGCGTGGCGTAGCGGACAGCGTAGACCTCGTATTGCGGCGCAGGAGGCACCTGCGCTCCCGCAGCGAGACACAAAAATAGGACGGGAAGAGCACGGAACATGCGCCGCATTCTACGCGCTCAGACTCGCAACTCGACGACCGTTGCACCCGCGCCGCCTTCGTTCTGTGCCGGCTCGGTGACCGTGGCGACGTGCGGATGGTCCTTCAGGAATTGGCGAAGCGCTTTGCGCAGGATGCCCATTCCGCTGCCGTGGACGACGCGCACGCGCGCGAGACCGGCGAGAAAAGCGCGGTCGACGAACCTTTCGACCTCGCGCGTAGCTTCGTCCACATTGCGGCCGATGACGTTGATCTCGCTGGGCACAGCAGCATCGTCGGCGACATGTACCGAGATACCGCGTGCTCGCGCAGCTTGTACCGGCGTTTGGGGCTTGGCTTCCTGCGGCCGGCCGACGACTTCAGCGATGTCGCTGCGCGCAACCTTCATCTTCATGATGCCGGCTTCGACCTCGAACGTGTCGTCGTCGAGTTTGCGGGTGACGCGCACCGCCTTGCCCAGAGATTTCAGGCGCACGGTGTCGCCCTGGCTGACGTGCTTGACGATGTGCGGGCGCGCGTCTTCGTCACCGGTGTCCGCACCCGTGCTGTGGGCGACCACAGATTGATTGAACTGTTCGCGGAATTCGCGCCGCAGCTTGGCGACGCGGCGCTCGGCGTCTTTCGATAACTTCAGCGCCGCCGCGCGCTCCTGCACGGCGCCGATATTCTCCTTTACCTGGTACTCAAACTCGCGCAGCAGCTCTTCCAGCTTCTTCTCCAGCTCCCGCACGCGTTGCTGCTGCTCCTTCTTCCCTTCCAGGGCCAGCCGATTCTGCTCGCGTGCCAAGGCTTGCTCGCGGTCGCGCAGATCGCCGCGCTCCGTCTCGGCGGCACGCAGCTCGTCGTGCAGGCGATCGAGGAACTTGCCGACATCCTGTGCCTGCGAGCTCAACCGAGAGCGAGCCGCCGTGATGATCGCGGGGTTGAGCCCGAGTCGCTGCGCAATGTTGATACCGGCGGATGCACCAGGTACGCCAGTCTTGAGCACGAACGTCGGCTGCAAGGTGCGCTCGTCGAAGCCGACGGCGGCATTCAGCACGCCGGCAGTATTCGCGCCGTAGACCTTGAGCGATGTGTGGTGCGTCGAGATCAGGCTGACACACCCTAGCCGGTGGAAGTGCTCGGCGATGGCTACGGCTAGTGCCGCGCCTTCCTCGGGATCGGTGGCAGAGCCGAGTTCATCGAGCAGCACGAGCGAGCGGGGCGTGGCCGTGCGCGAGATGAAGTCGATGTTGGTGACGTGCGCGGAGAACGTGGAGAGGTTCTGCTCGATGGACTGGTAGTCGCCGATGTCCGCCAGCACCGCGTCGAAAATAGGCAGCACGGCGCGCGCTGCCGGCACGGGCATGCCTGCCTGATGCATGAGCGCGAGCAGGCCAACGGTCTTGAGCGCGACCGTCTTGCCACCGGTATTCGGACCGGTGATCACCAGTTGTAAAAAAGCGTCGTTGGTCGTTGGTCTTTGGTCGTTGGCCGCGCCGCCTAGCTCCAACGTCAGCGGTATTACACGGCCGCCTCGGGCCTTCAGATTTCTCTCGAGCAGCGGGTGGCGTGCCGATTCCATGCGCAGGAAGTCACCGCTCGCCGGAGTGACGCAATCGTAGTCATCGGCAAAACGCGCTTTAGCGAATTGCAGTTCGAGTTCGGCGAGCGCATCGGTCGCTGCCGAGATGTTCACCGCTTGCTCGGCGATGCGCTGCGTCATCTCGCGCAGGATGCGATGGATCTCGGTCTGCTCCTCTTCGAGCAGGCGCACGAGCTCGTTGTTCTGCTCGATGGTCTCCAGCGGTTCGATGAAGACCGTCTGCCCGCTGGAGCTGACGCCGTGGACCACGCCGCTGACCTTGCGCTTCTGCTCCGCCTTCACCGGGATGACGAAGCGCTCGCCGCGGATCGTCACCAGCTCTTCCTGCACGCTGCCGCCTTCCGCGAGACGGCGCAGGTGGCCGCGAAGGGATTCCTGGATGGCGCGCTTCTGCTTATCGACCTCGCGACGGACGGCGGCGAGCTCGGGCGATGCGCGGTCGTCGAGCGTGCCGTCGGGCAGGATCTTCTTGCGGAAGAAGCGCAGGAAGTCGGTGAAATCAGCGATGGCCGACGACACGGCGCGCACCGCCGGCCACGGTGATTCCGCGTCGCCGCTCTTCATCGCCGCCGGCGGATGGAAGGCGACCTCGCGCCATTCGGCAGCGCGGTCCACGACGGCGATGACGTCGCGCACCTCCAGCGCGTCCAGGCCCGCGCCTTCGATCTGCGCCTTCGCGAGCAGCTGCGCTGGATCAGCCAGACCGGCGAACTCAAAACGGCTTCCCGCGCGCAGATACTCGCGCACCTCGGCGGTGAGCTGCTGCTGACGCGCGATCCACGCCGCATCCGCGACGGGAGCGAGCCCTGCCACCCGCCCCTGGCCGAGTGGAGAGGACGCGTAGGCGCGCAGCAATTCGCGCACCTGGTCGAATTCGAGCAGGCGGGCGCTGGCGTGGGTCAACGGCGAGGGTTGCACGTCACCATGGTAAATGGGCGCTGTTAGAATCTTGGCATGGCCTTCCCCGTCACCCGCCTGCGCCGCCTGCGGCAATCGGAGCCGCTGCGCGCGCTGGTGCGCGAGACGCGACTCACGCCCGATGCGTTCATCTATCCGCTATTCGTCTGTCCAGGCGAGGGCGTGCGCAAGCCGGTCACGTCGATGCCCGGCGTGGCGAACCTCTCGGTTGACGAAGCCGTGAAAGAGGCGCGTGCCGCCTTCTCCGCAGGTGTGCGCAGCGTGATCCTGTTCGGCTTGCCGTCCTCCAAGGACGAGGTCGCAACCGGCGCGTGGGAAGAAGACGGCATTGTGCAAAGGGCCGCTAAGGCGTTGCGGCGCGAACTGCCGGGGCTGATCATCGTGGGCGACGTCTGCCTGTGCGAATACATGAGCCACGGGCACTGCGGTGTGGTGCAGCAGCGCGCGAGCGCCGGCGAGTACGAGATCCTGAATGACGTCACGCTCGAACTGCTCGCGCGCACCGCGGTCTCGCTGGTGAAGGCGGGCGCGGACGTGATCGCACCCTCGGACATGATGGATGGCCGGGTCGCGGCAATCCGCAAGGCGCTCGACGCCGCAGGATCCGTGAACACGCCTATCCTTTCTTATGCGGCGAAGTTCGCCTCGGCTTTCTACGGGCCATTCCGCGAGGCGGCTGATTCGGCGCCGCAGTTCGGCGACCGGCGTTCCTACCAGATGGATGGCGCGAACCTGCGCGAGGCGATGCGCGAGATCGCCACTGACTTGGAGGAAGGCGCAGACATGGTGATGGTCAAGCCGGCGCTCGCCTATCTCGACGTGATCGCCGAAGCGCGGCGGCGATTCGACGTGCCCATCGCCGCGTATCAGGTCTCGGGTGAGTACGCGATGATCGAGGCAGCGGCGCAGAATGGCTGGATCGACCGGCAGCGCGTCATCCTCGAATCGCTGGTATCGATCAAGCGCGCTGGCGCCGACATCATCCTGACTTACTTCGCCAAGGAAGCGGCGACCTGGCTGGGTTGCTGAGCTACCGATCCCACCCTCCCTCGCTCCGCGTTGCGGAGCTACGGGAAGGATGGACCACCCGCCTTCCCTTTCCCGAACCGGATTCCCGTTCTCGGACGCTGTTCCATTGTTAACCCTCGCCTTTTGAGCCTCGCAGTTTGGCACCCGGGCTGCATTCCTATCCTCCACCATGGCACCCACACCTACGCGACCGCGTCGCCAGCGGTTAGGCGAAGTCCTGCGGGAGCAGAACGAGATCTCGCCGCAAGCCCTCGAAGAGGCGTTGGCCGAACAACAGGCCGGCCGCGGGCGGCTCGGCGAAGTGCTGCTCACCCGCGGCGCCGTCAGCCGGCCGGGACTCGGCGCGGCGCTGCAGCGCGTCAGCGGACATGAGTATGTCGACGCGCGCAAGGTCTCGCCCGTGGGCGAGTTGCTGGAGATCATTCCCTACGACCTGGCGCGGCGCCACTGCGTACTCGTAGTGGGCCGCGAGAACCGCAGGCTGCGCGTCGTTATGGCCGAGCCGCAGAACCTCGCAGCGGTGGACGAAATACGTTTCGTCACCGCGATGGAAGTCGAGACCTGCATCGGCCTGCGCGATGACATCCAGGCGCAGGTCGAGTCGCTCTATCGCACGGCAGAAACGCGGCACGAGGTCGAAGCCGCGCTGCAGGATGCAGCGGAACCGGCGGTGGAGTTCATCTGCGTGTCGCGCGGCCGCAACCGCGTCCGGTTGCGCGATGATTCCACGGCCGAGTTGCAGAGCGATGCCACGCCCGCGGTCAAAGTCGTCGCCCGCGTCCTGGCGGCGGCCGTGGCGCGCGGCGCCAGCGATGTCCATATCGAGCAGGCGCCCGACGCCATCAACGTGCGGCTACGCGTGGATGGCATGCTGAATGAGCTCACCAGCGTCTCCGATTCGTTGCGCAATCCGCTGGTCTCGCGCATCAAGATCCTGGCTGATATGGACATCGCTGAACGGCGCGTCTCGCAGGATGGCCGCTTCCTCGTGCGCATCGGGGAACGGTCGGTCGACGTCCGTGTTTCGACCCTACCCACGCAATTCGGCGAAAAGATCGTGTTGCGCCTGCTCAGCGCGAACGCCGACTTTGCGCGCTTCGACAACATCGGGGTCGACCGCGACATCGCCGACGACCTGATGCGCGCGCTCCGCCAGCCCCAGGGCATGGTGCTGGTCACCGGGCCGACCGGATCTGGCAAGAGCACAACGCTCTACGCCGCGCTGAATCTGCTGGCCGGAAGCGCGGTGAACATCACCACCGTCGAGGACCCCGTGGAGTACGTGGTGGCCGGCGTGAACCAGGTGCAGGTCAATCCGAAGACTGGCCGGACCTTCGCCGGCGTGCTGCGCTCCATCCTGCGCCAGGACCCGAATGTGATCATGGTGGGCGAGATCCGCGACGCGGAGACCGCCGAGATCGCGCTGCAAGCTTCGCAGACCGGCCACATGGTGCTCTCCACCCTGCATACCAATGACAGTGTGGCCGCGGTCGGCCGCTTGCTCGAACTGAAGGTCGCGCCGTTCCTCATCGCGTCATCGGTGACAGCGATCGTGGCGCAGCGGCTGGCACGCAAACTTTGCTCGTGTCGCGACGAGCTCGCGGCCACGCCGGAATTCCTCGACGAACTGAGCGCAGCCGGGCTGTCCGGGCCAGGGCCGGCCGTCATGTATCAGCCGCGCGGCTGTTCGGCGTGCGGCGACACCGGCTTCCGCGGCCGCGTCGGCGTGTTCGAGGTCCTATTCCTCGATGACCTGCTGCGGCACGCCATCCTCGCTGGCGCCGCCGACACCGACCTTCGCCAGCTAGTGCGCGCTCACGGCGTCAAGCTGATGCAGTCCCACGGACTCGAGAAAGTGATCGCCGGCCTGACGACGCTCGATGA
>CAYWSH010000083.1:0-14532 GCA_964460655.1 uncultured Terriglobales bacterium
CCGAGAGCACGATCACATGGTCATATCCGGCAAGCGACTTCTCGCAACGCCGGATCGCGTCGCCGGTACCACGCTGTTCCGTCTGTTGCACGAACTGCACGCCTGTGGGGCGCACGGCGTCCATCACGCGCTCGGCTTCGTGACCGACGATACAGAAGACGTCGTGGGCCGCGACCAACTGCGTCGCCGCGGCAATCACGTGCTCCAGGAGTGGCTTCCCGCCGATCCGGTGCAACACCTTCGGATGCTGCGACTTCAGCCGCGTGCCTTTGCCCGCCGCCATGATCGCTACCGCGATCTTGGCCGAGCGCGCCGACTTACCCTTCGCTCTCGCCATCGCCGACATATTACCCTGCGGCCTCCTGCGCGTCCGCCGCGCGGCGCTCCAGCAGGCTAAGCAGGTCATGGGCGACGCGGTCGGCGTCGTGTCGTGCGATGCCACCCTCTTCGCGCAAGTAGACGCCCTCGACGGTCTGTACTCCCAGCCCCGCTATCGCCTCGCGATCGATCGGGATCTGGGACGCGCCTTCCAGCGCATACTTCGCCTTCAGTGGACCCGAGAGTTCGGCCGTGTTCACCAGGGCATAGTCGAAGAGCTTGCGCCCCGCATGTTTGCGCAGCGCCACAATGTGCTCCGACGCCCGCAGCCCCAGGCTCTCATTCGCCTGCGTCATCAGGTTGCACACGTACGCTTTAACGGCGCGCGATTCCGCGATGGCCTGCGCGACGCCGGGCACAAGCACATTCGTCACCAGGCTGGTGAAGAGCGATCCGGGGCCGATGGTGATCAGGTCGGCGTGCGCGATCGCGTCCAGCGTCTCCGGCAGCGGTGGCGCGTCTTCCGGCACCATGCGGAGTTGCACGATGCGCCGCTGACTGGCGGTGATCCGGGTCTCACCTTCGACGAGTGAGCCATCGTCCATCTGCGCCACCAGTTGCACGTGCGACGTGGTGGCAGGGAAGATGCGGCCGTAAGTCGCCAGAATGCCCGCGGAGTGTTTGACCGCCTCAGCAAAATCGCCGGTGAGCGCAGTCATCGCCGTGAGAAAAAGATTTCCGAAGCTGTGGCCCTCGAGTCCCGATCCGCCCGGGAAGCGATATTGGAAGAGGCGCGAGAGCATGGCCTCGTCTTCCGAGAGCGCGACCATGCAGTTGCGGATGTCGCCCGGCGGCAGGATGTTGAATTCACGGCGCAGCCGGCCGCTCGAGCCGCCGTCGTCCGTCACGGTGACGACCGCGGTCAGCTCGGCGATGTGCGGCGCATGCGGATCCGCGACGTTTGCCGTGGCGTAGCGCTTGAGACCCTTGAGCAGGGTAGATAGGCCGGTGCCGCCGCCGATGGCGACCACGCGAAATCCGCGCGCACGTTCGCCTGCTGCCCCACCGGTGGCGCTCAGGTTGGGCCCCTGGTCCATGAGATGTTGCTAGCGGCTGCGCGCGCGCGTGTCGCTCGCGGGCGGCGCTTCGCCGGGCTCAGGATACAGCAGCTCGGTGAAGCGCGGGTCGTCGAACATGTTCTGGAAGTCCGAATCGTTCCGCGCCTGGATGCGGTTGCTCGGATTGTGCTTGATGGCTTCGCTCAGGTGCTTGATCGCTTCTTCCGCCTTGCCCTCGAGCGACGCCAGCGCCGCCAGGCCGTACCAGACGTAATCGGCCTTCGCATTCTGCTTGGCCATCTTCTGCAGGTGCTCGCGCGCCGTCTCGTAATCGCCGGCATTCATCAGCGAGATGGCGTAATCGTAGTGTTCTTCCGGCGATTTGAACGTGCTCGACGTCTTCGCCAGCGCCGCGTTCACCGCGTTCAGATGGACCGCGACGCGCTCCGCCAATTCCTTGCTCGGTCCTTGCGCGACCTTCTGCAGGATCGTCTTCGCGCGCTCGAACTTGCGCTCCTGCATGAGCCTGACACCCGTCTCATACTGGTGCACTACTTCCCTGAAGCGCGGGTCCTCGGCCAAGGTGGGCTTGCGGGGTACTGGCGCGGGCTTGGCGCTGGCCCGAGCCTTGCCCTTAACGGCCTGTGGTTTCTTCGACTTAGACGCCTTCGCGGCTGATTTCTTCTTCATCAGGGATTCTCTTCGGAGGCGCGCCTGGGCCTTGGCTGGAGGGAGTGAACGTGCGCCCGCAACTGGTTGTTATACCCGCGCGCCGCCGGTACCGTCAACTCCGTGGAAAACCCGCGATCGCTAGTTGATGCTGCTGGCTGCCTTCACCAGGTCGATCGACTTCCAATCGCCCTTCAGGATGCCCGCACGGATCTGTTGCGGCGTCTTGCCGGCCTTGGTCTGCTGGTACGCGTAGTACGCCTCGGCCAGGCAGGTGGAGCAGTGCGCGCCGTGCGTACTCTCGAAGCAGCTCCGCAAGCTCTGGTGGCCGACACTGCGATCGCAGAAGCAGAAGCACGGTTGCTGATACAGCACGCCGGGCACTTTGGCAGCGAGTTGATACGCCTTGACCTGGTAGGGATGCTGGAAACTCGGTCCCGTCAGCTGGTCGCCCGCGAGAATGTGCGGCAGCTTCGCGGCCTTTTCCGGCGCGGTGCGGTGATACGCGGGAATGTCGACGGGCGAGGGCGGATACTGCGCCGAACCGGCGATGGTCACCGTGACCACGAACAGTAGAGTAGGCAAGCGCTTCAGCCTGAGCATGCCGACATTCTAACCTTGAGACGCGTGCCCTGATAGCGGCATCCATTAGAATATGGACATGGCAGAACCCGAGGTCAGTGCGGCTGCTCTGGCCGCCGAACGCCGCAAAGCCGGCATCGGATCCGTGCTGCGCGTCTGGATCCGCGACCTCGTCGTCTCCCTCGCCGTCTCGGCTTTCATCATCATCTTCCTTTACCAGCCGGTGAAGGTCGAAGGCACTTCGATGCTGCCCAGCCTCGAGGACCAGGAACGCATCTTCATCAACAAACTTGTCTATCACCTCGGGCCCATCGAGCGCGGCGATGTCGTCGTTTTCCAGTATCCGCTCGATCCCAGCAAGAGCTACATCAAGCGCGTTGTCGGCTTGCCCGGCGACCGCGTCAAGATCGCCGACGGCACGGTCTACGTGAACGGCCGCGCGCTCAGCGAGTCGTACGTTCCCGAGGATTTCCGCGACACCCGCTCTTATCGCGAGATCACCGTCCCGGCAGACAGCTATTTCGTCCTCGGAGACCATCGCAGCTTGTCGAATGACAGCCGGGAGTTCGGCGCTGTCCCGCTGCGCTTCATCGCCGGCAAGGCGGTGTTCATCTACTGGCCGATGGAAAAGCTCGGCGCATTGCGCTGAGGCGTCCCACTTCGCCCACCCTTTACAATCGAAGCGTGAGTCTTCGCGGCAAAGTCGTGTTCATCACCGGTGGCGCGCAGCGCATCGGGCGCGCTATCGCCCTTGCCGCAGCCGCGGAGGGTGCGGATGTCGCCGTCACCTATCTCTCTTCGGTGCGGCCGGCAAGGCAGCTGGTCCGCGAGCTCGAAACCGCCAGCGTGCGCGCTCTCGCGGTGCGCTGCGACGTGCGCCGCGAGCGTGACATCACGCACGCCGTCTCGGCGGTGGTGCGCCACCTCGGCCGCATCGATGTCCTGGTGAACAACGCCGCCGTCTTCGAATCCGTACCCTTTGATGAGCTCACGGCGGCACAGTGGGACCGCGTCTTCGAGACAAACGCCCGCGGGCCGTTCCTCGTGACGCGCGCCTGCCTTCAGCATCTGCGTAAGCGGCGCGGCCGCATCGTGAACATCGGCTCGCTCGGCGGACTGCAGCCGTGGAGCCAGAACGCGCACTACTGCGCCTCCAAGGCAGCGCTCCTGATGCTGAGCCGCGTAATGGCGCGCGCACTGGCGCCGGCGATCGCGGTCAATTGCGTCGCGCCCGGCATGATCGAGACCGACCGCACGCGCGCGTATGCGCGCACACAGGTCCGCCGCGCGTCCGCCGGACAACCTGCATGGCTCACGCGGCTGGCTGCACGCACGCCCATGCAGCGCAACGGAACGCCGCAAGATGTCGCTGCCGCCGTGATGTTTTTCGCGACGGCGCCGCAGTTCATCACCGGTCAATTGCTGGTCGTGGATGGCGGATTGTCGCTGGTCTAGCTGGGCCGGCAAACTGGGTGCCAAACGCGCGATTTGTGCGCGGCGTGCTTTTCAACACCCATGTGCAAATAATTGTGGAAAAAGTCCGAAGCGGCCCCGTATTGTCGGTAATGGCGTGCAGTTCAGCACTTTGCACCGCAATGAGTGCGCTCGCGCGAAGCCTGAGCCTGTGCAGAACCCCACGACACTTTGGTAACCCGCATTAGCGCTGCTGATCAAAAGACGCGCCTCGATAAGCTGCTCGTGGAGCGCGGTTTTGCGCCGACACGCGAGCGCGCCCAGGCAATGATCATTGCCGGCCGTGTGCTCGTGGACGAGCAGAAGCACAGCAAGCCCGGCGCCGCCGTGGCGGCCTCGGCTGCGCTGCGGATCCTCGGTGACGACCTGCGCTACGTCAGCCGCGGCGGCCTGAAATTGGAACACGCACTGCGACACTGGGACATCGACGTATCCGGCCTCACCTGTCTTGACATCGGCGCCTCCACCGGCGGTTTCACGGACTGTTTGTTGCAGCACGGCGCCGCGCGCGTGATCGCCATCGACACCGGTTACGGGCAGTTCGACTCCCGCCTGCGCGCCGACGCGCGCGTGCGCCTGCTCGAGCGGACGAATGCGCGCTACCTCGAACCCGTCGACGTCGGCGATGCAGTGCAGTTCCTCGCCATGGATGTCTCTTTCATCTCTGCTACACTCGTGCTCCCCGCGGTGACGCGCAGCCTTCGTGAGAACGCGCGCGGCAGCAGCTTTCGCGCCGTCGTTCTCGTCAAACCGCAGTTCGAGGCCGGACGCGAAGCCGTAGGCAAAGGCGGGATCGTGCGGGACCCGGAGGCGCAGCAGGCCGCCGTGACCAGCGTGCGCAGCGCGCTGGAGTCGCTGGGTTACGCCGCACTCGCTGTCACCGAGTCACCGATCCTGGGAGCGGAAGGGAACCGCGAGTTCCTGCTGTATGGCAGCCACGCTGCATAGCCAATGAAACGTGTCGCCATCATTTCCAAGGAAGCGCCGGCTACCGCAGACCTGCGTGCGGTCGCGCCCGCGCTAGTCGCCTGGCTCAAACGGCACGGCTATGCCGCGGCGCTCGATCCGGAGACCGCGCGTTACGTGAAGGGAGCACGCGCGGTCGCGCGCGAGAAGCTGGGCGCCCAGAAGCCCGCATTCGCCATCGTTCTGGGAGGTGACGGCACCATGCTCGCTGCCGCTCGCGCGCTGGCCAATGACGACGTCCCGATCCTCGGCGTCAACCTGGGCTCGCTCGGCTTCCTGACCGAGGTTGCGCTGGCCGATCTTTATCCCGCGCTGGAAGCTGTGCTGCGGGGCGAGGTCCGCACCGACGCCCGCGCTTTGATCGCGTGCCAACTCGCCCGTAAAGGTAAGCGGATCGCCGCTTACGATGCGCTGAACGACGCCGTCGTGAACAAGACGCATCTGGCGCGCATCGCCGATTTCGACGTACTCATCGACGGCAGCTTCGTCTCGAACTACAAGGCGGATGGCATCATCGTTTCCACGCCGACCGGTTCGACGGCCTACTCGCTCGCCGCCGGTGGCCCGATCGTGGTACCTGACGCTGCCGCGCTCATCGTCACGCCGGTCTCGCCGCACGCATTGACCAATCGGCCGCTCGTGCTGCGCGATACTTCGGAGATCACGATCATCGTGAAGAGCGCGGAGGGCACGGCGTTCCTCAGCATCGACGGGCAACTCGGCATGCCGCTGGAAGATGGTGACCGCATCGTCTGCCGCCGTTCGAAGTCCCGCGTCAAGCTGCTGCGCTTCGGCGACCACAACTATTTCGACGTGCTGCGCGGCAAGCTGAAATGGGGACAACGATGAGGGTCCTGGAGCTGATCCTTGTGCTGGCGGCTGTGGCATCCGCGCAAACGCGCCCCGCCGCCGACATGATCGTCACCAACGCGCGCATCTGGACCGTCGACGGCAATCGCCCGAAGGCCGAAGCCGTGGCCATCATCGGTGACCGCATCGTCGCCGTTGGTTCCGCGACCGAGGTCGATGCGTGGCGCGGAACGGCCACGCACGTGCTCGATGCCGGCGGCAAGCTCGTCCTGCCCGGCTTTAACGATGCGCATACGCACTTCGTCTCGGGCGGCTTCCAACTCGACTCGGTCGACTTGAAGGACGCCGCCACGCCGGAAGAATTCACGCGCCGCATCGCCGATCGCGCGCGGCAGCGCCCGAAAGAATGGATAACCGGCGGCGATTGGGACGACCAGCGCTGGGTCCCCGCGCGCCTGCCGACCAAAGAAATGATCGACGCGGTGACGCCCGACACGCCCGTGTTCGTGAATCGCTACGACGGCCACATGGCGGTGGCGAACTCCGTGGCGCTGAAGCTGGCGGGCGTGACGCGCGAGACCAAGACGCCGCCCGGTGGCGAGATCGTGCGCGATGCGCAAGGCGATCCCACGGGAGTGCTTAAAGATGCGGCGCAAGGATTGGTCGGCAAAGTCATTCCTGATCCGACACACGAGCAGCTCGTACGCGCGGTAAAGCGCGCGCTGGCGCACGCGGCTTCGCTCGGCGTGACCAGTGTGCAGGCGATGAGTTCTTCCTACGCCGATATCAGGGTCTATGGTGAACTCGCGCAGCGCGGCGAGCTCACGGCGCGCATCTACGCGGTGCCCGGCCTCGCGAACTGGCAGGACGAAGCCAGGATCGGCCTGCATCGCGCGTTCGGCTCGCCGTTCCTTCGTCTCGGGGCGCTCAAGGCGTTCGCCGATGGCTCGCTCGGCTCCACCACTGCATATTTCTTTCAGCCGTACACCGACGCGCCGAACACGCGCGGCTTGCTCTCCGACGCGATGCAGCCCATCAGCAAGATGCGCGAGCGCATGACCAAGGCCGACGCTGCCGACTTACAGCTCTGCATCCACGCGATCGGCGATCAGGCGATCTCGACCGTGCTCGACCTCTTCACGCAGGTCGAAAAGACGAACGGCGAGCGCGATCGCCGCTGGCGCATCGAACACTCGCAGCATCTCGCGCCGAAGGACTTTGCGCGCTACGCCAAGCTGCATGTCATCGCGTCCGTGCAGCCCTATCACGCGATCGACGACGGCCGCTGGGCGGAGAAGCGCATCGGCCCGGAGCGCATCAAGACCACGTACGCCTTCAAGACCATGCTGGAGCACCGCATTCGCCTTGCGCTCGGTACGGATTGGACCGTCGCGCCGCTCAACCCCATGCTGACGATCTACGCTGCCGTCACCCGCGCGACGCTCGATGGCAAGAATCCCGATGGCTGGGTGCCGGAGCAGAAGATCACGGTCGCCGACGCCGTCGAGGCGTACACGATGGGCTCCGCCTACGCGGAATTTCAGGACAACGTGAAAGGTTCGATCACGCCCGGCAAGCTGGCCGACATGGTCATGCTGAGCGACGACATCTTCCGCATCGCGCCGGCTGCGATCCAGGAAGTAAAGGTGTTGACGACCATCGTGGGCGGCAAGGTGGTCTACAACGCGCCGGGCGCGCCGCATTAGCCCAGGGTTGTCAGCAGCGTCAGCTGCTCAGCGGCGCTTCCAGGCTCGAGACCAGCCAGAAGCGCGCTTCCACCTCGCATTTCGTGGAACAAAAGAGCGCCGTGGTGCGCGCATGACTGTACGCCGGAAGATACTCCGACTCGCACCAGACACACTGACCCGCCTGGCCTTGGGGCGCGTGGTTGTGATCTGTCATGGGCTTGATGAGCGCAGCGTAGCCCAGTTCTAAGGTCGTCGCAATTGTGAATATCTTGTTAGGTGACCTACGGCGCCTCGGCCGCCAGCAGGTCGCGATAGGTTTCGCGGCGGCGAATGACTTTCACTTTCGCGCCGACGACCAGGACCTCGGCGGCGCGCGGTCGCGTGTTGTAGTTCGAGGCGATCGACATGCCGTACGCACCCGCGTCAAGCAACGCCAGCAGTTCACCCTCGTTGAGCGTGGGCAGCTCGCGGTCACGCGCGAAGAAGTCGCCCGTTTCGCAGACCGGCCCGACCACGTCATACGCCTGCTTGACGCCGTCGCGCTGCTGCACCGGCACGATCTCATGGTACGCGCGGTAGAGTGACGGACGGATCAGGTCATTCATCGCTGCGTCGACGATGGCGAAACGCTTGCCGCCGTTCTGCTTCAAGTAGAGCAACCGCGTGATGAGCGCGCCCGCCGGGCCGATGATGCTGCGCCCCGGTTCCAGCAGCAGATGCACGCCGAGCGGCCGGAGCGGCGCCATCACGGATCGGGCGTACTCACGCGCGCGCACGGCAAAGTCCCGTGCTACTTCCGGCGATTCATCCGGCGCATGATACGAGATTCCCAGGCCGCCGCCGCCGTCGATGTAGCGGATGTCGTGGCCGGCAGCGCGCAGGCGTCTGGCGAGCGCAGCTACGCGCTCCATCGCGGCTGCGAACGGCTCGGCGCTGGTGATCTGCGAGCCGATGTGCACGCTGATGCCGGCAACCTCCAGGTACTTCGCGCGCTCTGCTTCAGCGTACAGCTTCTCGGCCGACGCAATGTCTACACCGAACTTGTGTTGCTGTAGACCTGTGGCGATGTAGGGATGCGTTTCCGCCGGGACATCGGGATTCACGCGCAGCGCGACCCGCGCCTGCTTCCTCACCTTGGCGGCACGCTCGGCGAGAACGCGCAACTCCGCCCCGCTCTCCACGTTGAACATCAGGATGCCGGCACGCAGCGCAAGATCCATCTCGGCCTCAGTCTTGCCGACGCCGGAGAACACCACGCGCTTCGCGGCCGGCCGACTCGCCCGCAGTACGCGCTCCAGTTCGCCACCCGAGACCACATCAAATCCGGCGCCGAGCTGCGCCAGCAGCTTCAAGAGGCCGAGGTTCGGGTTCGCTTTGACCGAATAGCAGATGGTGTGCGGCTGGCCACCGAACGCCTCGTCGAACGTGCGGAAGCGCTCGCGGATGGCCGTTGCCGAATAGCAATACAGCGGCGTGCCGAGGCGCTCCACGAGCCGCGGAAGGGCGACTTTGTCGCAGTGTAGGACGTTGCGCCGGTACGCGAACCCGGGAGGACGGCCGGACGTGATAGACATACACTCCTAATCTAACAGCAGCACTTGACAAGAGCTGCTGGGGGGGGGCGTAGCATTCCGCAAGGAGCGTTAGGGCCATAGAGTCATCCAAGGAGAGAACGATGAGAATGTCCAAGTCGTTTAGTCTGCCGGCCCTACTCATAGTGTCTATGATCTACACGGGCGATCGGGCACGCAGTTGCACCGCGCCAGATTTCGGAGACCTGCGAGGGCCCACCGCAATCACGTCAGAATGCTTTGACGACGAGGAATGCGAGATCTTTGCGGTGCTTCGCTCGTGCGAGCACTGGCAGTGCGATCCCTACGAGGCTTGCGGCATAGGGGCTGGTAGCACCCAAAAGTGCATCTTGTCTGAGAATTGCGGCCTCTACACACCGTGTCGCGACTTGTGGTGCACGTAACTTGGTGAGGAGGCGGTTATGAGATTTCGACCTCTGGCGGCGACCGTTCTGGCAGCGACTCTTGTTGTTGGGGGAGTGCTGCTACGAAAACTAAGTGCCCAACCCATCCAGTTCCAACCATTCTCTGCCGTCGTCCATGAGACAAAGTTCAATGGCAAAGGCGTGAAGGGACACGAGAGCGACTCTATCCGCGCGATGAGATCAGATGGGTCGTTTGTCATCTCCGAAGAGAGGGCCTTTCCTGATGGCAAGAACTACTCGTTAAGGACGATTATTGATGTCTCGTACCGCAGGAGAGTAGTCGTTCACGCTGCCACGGGCTCTGTTACAACTTATCCACTCTCAACCGGAGCAGTGCGTAAATATGTTGCAGACCTCTCCTCATGCCGCGCCTTGGCATCGGAACGTCAAGCGATGAACAACATTGAGACGGTTCGAGACAAATCCGAGGTCCCCGGTCTCATCCGCGATCGTTGGTTAGCGCCGTCGCTTAACTGCTTTGCTCTTCAGGAGAGCGTTTCCAACGGCTCGGCGCACAACGAAAGGGTAGTAACATCAATTTCGCTCGGCGAACCCGACCCAGCTTTGTTCGCCGTGCCGAATGGCTACGTCGAACGCTCACCTGCAGAAGTTGCCGTGGAGCTTACAAGAAAGTTTCCGAGCGCGCCGCCTGCCGATTTCGGACTTAGCGCAACAGCCGCGCATAACAGCGCGCAAAAGAACAAATAGGCGGCTAACGGACCTTCAGCACGACGATGGTCTGGTCGTCGAACGGCGCCACGCCCTTCGCGTGCGCGTTCGCCGCGGTGACGGCCGCCTCGGCGATCTCTTCCGCGGATTTCTTGTGGTGCTTTGCGATGGTGTGCTCTACACCCGCGCGGCCGAACATCTCGCCCTTCTTGTTCTGCGCGTCGATCAAACCATCGCTGAAGAACGCGAACACATCGCCCGCCTGCGCCTGGTAGTTCAGGGTGTCGTAACTCGCCTCGGGAAACAGGCCGAGGGGCAGCCCCGTGGCTTCGATGATCTCGACCTTGCCGTTGCGGCAGAGGACCGGACGCGGCAGGCCAGAGCTGGCGATCTGCAGCTTCCGCGTCTTGTCATTCCATACGGCAAACGCGATGGAGACGAACTGGCCGGTGATCGGCCTGCGGCTGAGCGAGGCGTTCACTTGCGCGAGCATATCGGGCGGGCAAAGCTCCTGGGTGGCGTGCGAGCGCAGGAAGCCGCTGACCAAGGCCGCGTACAGCGCTGCCGGCGCGCCTTTGCCGCTGACGTCGCCGACCGCAAGCGCGAGGCGATGTCGCGAATAGGGCATGAAGTCGTACAGATCGCCACCGATCGCGCGTGCCGGTGAGAAGCGCACGCCGAGTTCAGCGTTCTCCAGCTTCGGGCTGCTGGGCGGCAACAGATGAGTTTGGACCTCGCGCGCCATTTGTAGGTCGCGCTCCAGCCGCCGCTCTTCACGCGTGATGCGCTCGACGAGGCGCGCGTTCTCGATGGCGATGGCGACCTGCGCTGCCAGCGTCGAGATGGTCCGTTTGTGGTCTTCGGTAAAGTAGCCGCGGCGCGTGTGCTCCAGGTCGAGTACGCCGATGACCTCATCCTTGTAGATGAGCGGGACGCAGAGCTCCGAGCGCGTTTCGGGATTCAGCTCGATGTAGCGCGGGTCTTTGGAGACATCGGGGACCAGCACCGGCTGCCGCAACGTGGCCGCCGCGCCGACGAGTCCGCGGTTCAGGGGGATGTCGTGCTTGAGGTGCACGTTCTCCTGGAAGCGCAGCGAAAAGCGATGTTGCAGCTTCTGGCTGGCGGGATCGAGCAGCAGCACGCTGAACATCTGGTAGTCGATCAGATCGGCCACGCGGTCACCGACGCGCTTCAGCAGCTCATCCAGGTTGAGGATCGACGTCAGCTCACGGCTGATGTCGGAGAGCAACCCGAGGTTCTTCGCCTGTCGCGCGACGCGCGTGTACAGCCGTGCATTCTCGATGGCGACGGCGATGCGCGAACCCAGGACGGTGAGCAGTTGCTGGTGTTCGACGGTGAAACGATCGGGCTCGCGCGATTCCAGGTCGAGCACTCCGACCAGCCGGTTCTTGGAGATGAGCGGAACCGCGAGTTCCGAGCGCGCGCCTACGCGGGAATCGATATAGTCGTGCTCCTGCGTTACATCGCCCACGAGCACCGGCACGCGCAGCTTGGCGGCACGTCCGGTAACACCGTCGCCGACCTTGATGCGCAGGCGCTCAGCGACTTCCGGCGAATGCCCAACGTGGAACCGTATGCGCAATTCCTGCAAGCGTTCGTTCAACAGCAGGATGGCAAAGACTTCGTAGTCCACGACCTGGCGCACGAGCTCGGCAATGCGCTGCAGCAGCGTACTGAGGTCGAGCGTGGTACTGACCGCGTCGGCCACCGCCAACTGGAACGCTTCGGAATGCGAGGGAGATAGCTGGGCCGTGGGGGCAGTCATGGGTCCTTATCATCTTAACAGCGGGGTGTTGCGACATCGCGCAGCGCGAAGTGTGTAACGCTTACGGTGTGGGCACAGAAGATGGCGCGCGTTACGCCGGTGGCAGGACGCAGATGTCGGCGAGGTTGCGGTAGCGCTCGGCGAAGTCCATGCCGTAGCCGACCACGAACTCATCGGGGATCCTGAAGCCGGTGTAATCGGCCGTGAAGGGCGCGATGCGGCGCGAAGGCTTGTCGAGCAGCGTCGCTACGCGTAGCGCGCGCGGCTGGTGCGCCGCGATCAGCTTTTTCAAGTAGGTGAGCGTAAGGCCGGTGTCGAGGATGTCTTCCACCAGGATGACGTTCTTGTCCTGCACCGATTGATCGAGGTCCTTGATGAGCTTCACTTCGCCGCTGGAGTGCGCGCCCTTGCCGTAACTGGATACCGAGATGAAGTCGAACGTCACGTCGATGGTGCAGGCGCGCGCCAGGTCGCTGAGGAAGAGGCAAGCACCCTTCAGGACGCCGACGAAGATGACAGGCTGCTCGGCGAAATCGCGCGAGATCTCGGCGCCCAGCTCGCGGACGCGCGCGGCGATCTGCTCGCGCGTGAACAGGACGCGTAACGCTTTCGGCGAGCGTTCCGTCTCTTTCGCGGTCATGGTCTCGGTCGCCATGCAAATCCTGGTCTAGCCGCGAGCGGCCTTCTTCTCCAGCGCAGCCGGCGCCATGCCGGGCCGGGCGGCGCGTGGCGGACGGCGCACGCCGACGCGCAGCGTGGAGACATCGAGCTTCAGCTCGGCGATGGTGCGGCTCAGCGTGTTGCGATGCATCCCCAGCTCGCGCGCCGCCTTGCACTGATTGCCGTGGTTCTCGGCCAGCACAGTGAGGAGGAACCGCTTCTTGAACTCGCGGACGGCTTCCGAATAGAGGATGCCGCTCTTGTACATCTGCGCGACCAAGGCTTCGAGCTGGTCTTTCACAGGAATCTCCTCAAAGGGCGGTACTCACCCGCTGGGCCGGCAGGAACCCTTCTGCCGCCGGCGCTATGCAATCCGTTCAGTGCTGCTCCGCTGCAGGCGCCTGTGGCGCCGGGATGCCACGCGACCCCAGCACACCCTCGCGGAACGCAGCGCGCAATCGTGCCGGCGCCAGCCAACTGGCGCCATGACCCAGCACCAGGAAATACGGGCCGAGCCGCGACTGCGACAACAACTGCGCTCCGGGCGAGAACGCCGCCAGCGCCATCACCAGCACGGTCACGACCACGCCACCCCGCAGCAGGCCGAAAGCCGCGCCCAGCATCCGGTCGAACCAGCGCAGGCCCGCCTCTTTGAACATCCATCGCACGAGCCGCCCGGCAAAACCGGCGAGAAGCAACACCGAAAAAAAGATCGTCAAAAACCCTGCCAGGTCGGCGATCCATTCCTGCTTCACATACGGCAGGAACCAGGGCGCCAACCGCGGATACATCCAGGCCGCGAGCAGGTAACCACCCACCGCGCCCGCGAGCGAGAACAATTCAAAAAAGAACCCGTGCGCCGCGGCCAGCAACACCGACAACGCGATGGTAAAGACGATCAGCCAATCCAGCCCGTTCATTACGCGTCAAGGTCGCGCCCGGTCAGCTTGCGGTACGCCTCGACGTACTTCTCACTGGTGCGTGCCGCCACTTCCGGCGGAAGTCCCGGCGCCGGCGGTTGCTTGTTCCACCGGATCTGCTCGAGATAGTCGCGCACGTACTGCTTGTCGAACGATTCCTGCGCCTTGCCGGGCTGGTATGTGTCGGCCGGCCAGAAGCGCGAGGAATCAGGAGTCAGGACTTCATCGGCGAGCACGATGCCAGCCGCAGTCTGGCCAAATTCAAACTTGGTGTCGGCCACGATGATGCCGCGCGCCGCCGCGTAGTCCGCTGCCTTCGTATAGATGCGGATACTCAAGTCGCGGAGGGTCTCGCTCAACTCGGGACCGGTGCGCTTCACCATGTCGGCAAACGAGATGTTCTCGTCGTGACCGCTCGTTGCCTTGATCGCGGGCGTGAAGATCGGCTCCGCCAGCTTGTCCGATTCCTTTAAGCCGGCAGGCAGGCTGATGCCACACACGCTGCCTTTCTCCTTGTATTCCTTCCACGCCGAGCCGGAGATGTAGCCACGCACCACGCATTCGATGGCGACCATGTCCGCGTGCATCACCAGCATCGAGCGGCCGCGCAACTCGTGGGCGCGCGGCTGCAACTGCGGCGGATAGTCGGCGACGCGCGGCGTCACCATGTGGTTGCGTACGGTGTCCTGGAGGAAGTCGAACCAGAACACGGAGAGCTGCGTCAGCACCTTGCCTTTTTGCGGGATGCCGGTGGCGAGGACGTAGTCGAACGCGGAGATGCGGTCGGTGGCGACGAAGAGCAGGCGGTCGTTGTCGACGCGATAGATGTCGCGGACTTTTCCGCCGGCCCAGAGTTCCAGTTCCGGGTAATCAGTGTGCAGGATGACGGCTTCGGGTTCGAGAGTGGATCGGGTCACGGTGGAAAGTATTCTTAAAA
>CAYWSH010000084.1:0-10617 GCA_964460655.1 uncultured Terriglobales bacterium
GGAACATCATCGAGAAGATGCACATGACGGCCACGCTCACCAAGTGGTACGAGGAGCACGGCCGGCACGAGATCTTCGCCGGCAACAAGAAGGTCAGCCTGGGCACGGTCGAGTTGACGCGCCTGAAGCTGAACGACGACATCGTGACGAAGGAAGTGCAACACGACCTCGATCACCTGGGCATCGCCAAGACGGCGCGCGAAGAGAAGCTGCGCGCACGCAACGCCAACATGGCAAAGCAGGCCGCCGAGAACGAGCGCATGGCCGCGCTGTATCGCGAAGTCGTGCTGGGCGAGAAGGCGCCGAAGGACGGATTCGTCCCGCTGGCCACGCTGAGCACGAACGGCAACGGCAAGCACGCGATCGAAGACGTGAAGGAAGAGGTCGCGGGCGACTAACAAGGTTTTTCGGAGCAGAGCACAAAGGGCCACATAGCCGCCAGCAATGGCGGCTTTTTTGCTGTACGAGGCCTGGACCGCGGAGGACGCAGAGCGAGAAGAGTCTTACGATATGACTGTATTCTCGGCATCCCGCTGCGACCCGTAAGCAGTCGCGCAGCGACGCCACAGCGAGAGCCCACGACGTGAGTGGGAGAACGATTTAGAATCCACCCGAGTCCCGGAGGGACGGCACAGGATGGGGCACGCCTACGTCAGCAATCGCCTGCACGTGATTTACTCGACGTACGAACGCAGGGACCTGATACGCGCCGAGATGAGACCCCAGCTCTGGGCTTACACGGCGGGCATCGGACGGCGACTGGGAATGACGATGTACGAAGTGGGAGGCGTGGGAGATCACCTGCACGTCCTCCTTGACCTTCCATCCACGACCGATGTAGCCACGGCGGTGCAAAAACTCAAAGCGAATTCATCGCGGTGGATGCGTCAGAATGGCTCCCTGCGGTTCGCGTGGCAGACCGGATGCGGCGCATTCAGCGTAAGCGCCTCGGCAACCAATGCCGTCCGCGAGTATATTCGGGCGCAAGCGGAGCATCACAAGAAGCACACGTTCGAGGAGGAGTTCATTTCGTTGCTCAGACGCTACGGGATCAAATATGGCCATGATGTGTTCGATTGAGGCGCTGTGCCGTGCCTACGGCACTCTCTCCCGCTTTCTTTCGTCACCCACGACTCACGTCGTGGGCTCTCGCTGTGACGTCGCTGCGCGACTTGGCGAGACGGATGCGACACCGGGCGGAGTACACGCTGGAGAGCGCCATAGCATGCGGCACGGAATAAACGCTGCAAGCGTCGCTGCCGCCTTGGTCTTCTTGACGCTCTTCACCGGCTGCATGCATCTTGGGCCGAAGTCGCCCTTTGCCTCGCCCAAAGTCACGAATCCGGCGCAGTTCGAGCGCGAGATGTGGGAGCGCGTGAAGGCCGGCGACTGGCTCGAGGTCAGCAACCACATGGCGGAGACCTTCGTCGAGGTGCAGCCGCAAGGGGTGCGCGGCCGCGCGGAGATCCTCGAGCACTTGAAGCGTCACACGAAGCTGAACAGCTTCGAAATGACCGACGTGCGTACCGAGATCAACGGCGCCGACATGGTGGTGGCGTACACGCTTGTGCTGCACTTCGATGGCCAGCCGGACGCCGCGCCCGTACGCGTTATGACGGTGTGGCAGAGCGTGTCGCACGGGTGGGTGCAGATCGCGCAGAGCATGATGCCGGCGCAGTAGCCGGTCAGTCTCTCAGTCTTTCAGTCAGTCAGCGAAAAGCGTTGCGACCGGCAGCATGCGCCGCTAAGATGCAAGCGCATTCGTTATTTGTTATTGGTTATTCGCTATTTTGCCGAACCGGAGGATCCTGGTCCGGCGCGAACGCTGCCAATAACCAATAACCATTAGCCAATCACCAATGTCTTCCCTCACTCCTCCGCAACTAGCGTTACTGATCGTCGGCGTGCTGGCCGCAGTCGGCATCGTGGTGGCGATCATGCGCGACCGCCGCACCTATGCGGGCTACGAAGAGTACGGCGCGGAGGCGCGCACCCTCGCCAAGGCGCTGAAGGGTGAGCTGTTCCGCGACGGCGAAGACCTGGTGATGTCGGGCACTTTCGGAAAGCTCCCGACCATCGTGCGCTTCTCGAATTCCGAATTAACGCCCGGCCTGCAGGTCACGATGCAGGCGCCGGCGAGTTTCACGTTGTCGGTGACGCCGGTGGGAACCGAAGGCGCAGCCGGCCGATCGGTCGTGCGCAGCAGCGATCCGGGATTCGACCAGCGCTTCGCCATGCGCAGCGACCAGCCGCACGAGGTGCGGATGTTCCTCGATCCGCGGACGCTCACCGGTCTGAAGCGCCTCTGCTGCTCGAACAAAACGAGCGTGAACTTGATGATCGGGTCGGTCGAGCTTACGGAGATGATCATCCCCGAGCCTGAGCCGGCCAAGCACGTGCTTGACCACCTGAAGCAGATGAGCGGCCTGGCAGAGAGCCTGCGCGCCATGCCGGGCGCGGAGAGCGTCAAGCTGGTGCCGTTCAAGCGCGAGCGCCAGGTGCTGGGCCGGGCGATGATCGTGATCGGCCTGGTGGCGACCGCCGTCTACGTGCTTACGACCACGAACATCTCCGAGCGGCCGCAGACTTCCGCCGATGTGGCGGTCTACCCGGCGGGGATCGTGCCGGCCGAAGGCGTGCTGATCCGCGACGTCAAGAAGTGGCGTTTGGCCGACGAGAACGATTTCGACGGCACGACGCGCGGCTTGCTGCGTTCGAACGGTAAGGAAGTCACCGGCCGGATGGTAGGCGATTTCTCCGGTAGCGGCCTGGGGAATGACGTGGCGTATCTGCTGGTCGGCGAAGATGGTTCGCGCCGCGTGGTGCTCATCTGCAAGAACAACGTGCGTTACGACGCCAAGTTTCCCAACGTGGGCGGGATCGCACGCATCGCCAAGGACTCCATCTCGAACATCAACTGGGAAGCCGGCAGCGCGCCGGAGCCGGTGGACGGCGACGGCCTGCTGCTGGTGCGGCATGTGGGCGACAGCACCTCAGCGATGGTCCTGTTCATACGGGGAAACACCACGGTCTTCGGCACGCCGAAGCAGTACGACAGCATTACCCTGCGCTAAGTGCTTGAAAACCCCACAAAGCCATGCACTTCAGTCATCTACGTGGTACCCCAGGGGCTGGAATTCCGCCGCCGAACGGTGGTAGCATGCGCTTCATCTCCCCCAGAACCTGACGAAAACGTGTGTGTCCTTCGGTCGGCGCGGCAGCGCCCAGGGAGGCGTGAAGCGATGAAGGCCCTTCGTCCTGGCAGACAATCCGGCTTTTCGCTGATCGAGTTGGTCGTAGTGGTCTCGATCGTCCTGGTCCTCTCGGCGATCGCCATTCCCAATCTGATGAACACGATCGCCAACGTGCGTTTGCGCGGCGCGGGCACCAGCTTGTCGGGCATGCTGCAGCGCGCCCGCATGATCGCCATCAAGAGCAACCACACCATGACGGTCAACTTCACCACCGTACAAGTGGGTCCCTACGCTTACGTGAAGGACGCGACCGACCCGAACACCTCCCTGCTGAACACGGACCCGCAGGTGCAGCTGGGCGCTCCCATCATCCAGGTGACGACGCCGAGCGGCGGCACGCCTACGCAGCTGACCAGCACACAGCTCGGCTATACGCCGCTGGTATATCCCGACCTGGTCTCGTTCAATCCGCGCGGGTTGCCGTGCAAGTATGTGAGCGGCGTGTGCACGGTGAACGGCTTCGTTTATTACTTCACCGACGTACGGCGCAATACGAGCTGGACGGCGGTGAGCATCTCGCCGGCGGGACGCATCACGAAATGGTTCTGGTATGGCAGCAGTTGGGGCAGCTGAGGACGGAACATGCGGAACAAAGCAAAGCGTAACGCAGCGGGCTTCACGCTGATCGAGGTCATGATCGCGGGCATGATCCTGGTGATCGCCTCGGTGGGCGTGCTGGCCATGATCTCGGTAGCGATCGCGAGCAACGCGCGCAACAAGCATGACAGCACCAAGACCATGCTGGCAGAAGCGGTCATCGAGCAGGTGAGCTCAACGTTGATCGGCAGCGGCCAGGCTGCCCTGAGCGACTGCGCCGGCACGAACTTCAGCATCGACGCGGCGGCGGGTGGCGCCCTGTTGACCGGCGGCGGCACACACCCGAACGACGTGATCGGTAATGACATTGACTTCACGCAGGTCACGGTGCCAGGGGGCTACCAGATGAACTACGTGGTCATGTCGCCATGCACGGCCGGCGGGCAGTACGTGGCGACGTATGACGTGCGCTGGCATGTGGACCAGATCGGCGCGGCGGCCGGGACCCCGAGCAACTCCTTCATGCTGACGGTGGGAGCGAAGCTCAAGGGTTCAGGGACGCAGTCGGGCGTACTGTTCTCACTGCCGGTGAACATGCGTATGGTGGTAGGACGGCCCGAATGACGACGCAACGCACAATCCGGCAGCGCGGCTTCTCGCTCATCGAGTTGATGATCGTGATGTTGATCCTCACGGTCGTGGTGGGCGCCATCTTCAACCAGATCAATGTGGCGCAGCAGCGCTCGGCGGCCGAGCAGACCAAGCTCGACATGTTCCAGGAATCGCGCGAATTCATGGACCAGATGACGCGCGACCTGCACCAGGCGGGCTATCCGAGCCCGCGGAATTATGCGTCGAGCAGCACGCTGACGGCGAATCCGGCGCTGCCCCGCAGCCCCTATGCCGCCGACTATCGCGTGGCCGTGGGCGTGACCAAGATCGACTCGGGCGACCTGTGGTTCGAAGGCGACGTCGACGGTACGGGCAACGTTTCGGTGGTGCAGTACCACCTCGACACCAGTACGACCGGTAATTGCCCGTGCCTGCGGCGCAGCCAGCAGCAGAAAGTGAACGGCGACCCGCTGACCGGACAAACGTCGCCGGTGTACCAAGTGGAAGTCCAGAACGTGCAGAACGGCTCCTCCTCCAACCCCATCTTCTACGCCTATGCGCACGGCTCCACCGGGACGGCGCTGTCGCTGCCGCTGGACTTCAACGCGAATTCCACCGACATCGCCAGCATTGACACGATCAAGATCGTCATGACGGTGCAGGCCAACACGCCGGACCCGAAAACCGGCCTGCGGCCCATCACCAGTCTGGTCTCGACCGTGAAGCTGAACAATTGCTCAGCTGCCAATACGGGCCAGTACATGAGCTGCCAGTAGCGCCATCCATCACGCCCCGAGCGGCGCGATGAGGACGCGGGAACGCGGAGGTAGAAATTTATGAAACGCACTTTGCGACGGAAACAACAGGCGGGTGTAGCGCTGCTTACGGTGTTGTTCGCGCTGATGCTGCTCTCATGCATCGGCCTGGCGATGATGTACGCCACCAACACCGAGACGTACATCAACGCCAACTTCAAGGACAAGCAGATCGCGAACTACGCGGCGATGGGCGGGTTGCAGGAAGCGCGCGACCGCATCCAGCCGGTGAACGCGGTGGCGCCCATCACGGCGCCGAACGCGCTGCCGCTCAACAACAACAACGCGGTCATCTACATCGTCAATCCGCGCGGTAGCGAGAACGTGCGGCCGTGGCAGACGAGCAACGACTATTTCGACACCGAGCTCTGCCATGAGAACGTCCTCAGCCTTACGGGCACCGCGGGCGTGCCGTGCACGACCATCGCGAACGGCTCCGCGTGGCGCAATAGCGTGGACGACAGCAGCTCCTCGAATGCGCCTTGGAACCTGACGACGCCCACGATGCACAAGTGGACGCGCATCCAGCTCAAGGGCAACAACAACACGCCGATACCGGTGGACGGCAACGCCGGCAACGCGACGCAAGTCTGCTGGAACGGCACGCAGCAAGTCACGCTACCCGCCACCTACGTCGGCACGGATTGCGGGCCGGGACACTCGGTCCTGACGGTCACGTTGACCAACGCCGGCAGCGGTTACACGGCTGCACCCACGATCACGATCGCGTCGCCCGGCGGCAGCGGCACGCAAGCGACAGCGACCGCGAACTTCAACCCGGTGCCGAACGGCCAGGTCGGCGCCATCAACATCACGAGCGGCGGCTCGGGTTACACCAGCAACCCGAACGTGAACATCACCGGCGGCGGCGGCTCGGGTGCGACGGCAACAGCCAGCATCTATAACCCGGGCGCACCGGTGGCTTCAGTCACTCTTACGAGCGCCCATGGCGCCGGTGAGCAGTGCTATGCCAGCGCCCCGACGATCACCTTCAGCGGCGGCGGCGGGTCCGGCGCCTCGGCCACCGCGAACCTGGGCAGCACGGACTGCATTGTCTCCATGTCACTAAGCGCGAACTGCGCCAAGAACGATACGTTGACCGTGACGGTCACCGGTGGCGGCGGAAACACTTTTACCGCGGCAGCGCTCTACAGCGGGAGCGGCAGCGGCAACAGCTTCAGCAGTGTTAGCACCGGACCGTTCAGTTCGCCCGTCAATGTGCCGATCACCAGCCCGGGCACGAACTATAACGGCTCAGCCATAACGGTGGCGGTGAACGGGACAAAACCGCAGAGCCAGCCGTGTACCAACGTGACAGCGACCCCGGTGTTCGGCAAGCGCGTCACCTCTCTGTCATTCAACTCGGCCACGCAAGGCGGCGCATCGTACCAGACCGCCCCCACCATGGCCTTCAGCAGCTCAGGCGGCACCGGCACATTACCAACCGCCACGGATACACTGGGCACGCCACCGCCGAATGCCCAAACGGTGACGTCGATCACGGTGACGGCCTCCGGTTCGGGATACTCCACGGCGCCGACGGTGAACATCACGGGCGGCGGCGGCACGGGCGCGACCGCGACCGCGAGCATCGCGAATACCGCGCAGCTCACCGGCGTTACGGTGGTCAGCGGCGGCTCTGGCTACACGACGATCCCGACAGTAACGATCACGCCCAACCCACCCTCGGGACCAGGCACGGGAGCGACGGCCGTGGCAAGCGTGGACGGCGTCAGCGGCCTGACTTACGGCATGGTGTACCTGCTTACCTCCCTGGCGGTGACGCCTTCGGGTGCACGCTCGATGATGCAGATGGAGGTAGCGACACCGGTGCGCGGTGTCGCGCTCACCGGCGCGCTCACGCTGGATGGCCCTTCGCCGGTCGTCGACCAGTTGCCGAACTCCAGCCCGTTCTACATCGACGGCGCCGACTACGCCGCGACGACTTCGCATCCGGCTACCGGCAACGCCGTGCCGCAACCACCTACTTGCAACAATACCCCGGGCGCCACGCACCCGGCGATCGGCGTGTACGACGATCCGAACGCGTCGCCACCCACGAACTCCATCTCGAACGTGACCAGCCAGATCCCGAGCGGACGGACCAACAACTACCTCGGCTCCGGCCCATCGCCCGACGTGGAGAACATCTTCGGCGCGCTGGGTGACACCATGACGAATCCCGCGGGGCTGCTGGCGTTCAGCCAGGCAGTGCGCGCCGCCCCGGGCACCAACATCTACACCACCAACCCGGGCAGCATCGCTCTTGGTTCGCAGAACGTTCCGGCGATCGATTACGTGAATGGCGACATCACGCTCAACGGCACCAATACCGGCTACGGCATCCTGCTGGTGACCGGCTCGGTGACGATGGGCGGCAACTTCAGCTGGAACGGCCTGGTGCTGGTGATCGGCGACGGGAACATATCCTTCGGTGGCGGTGGTAACGGGCAGATCAACGGCTCGGTCATCGTCGCGAAGATATGGGACGGCTGGCAGACCCAGAACCTGCTCAGCACCATGGGCTCGCCCACGATGCACTGGAACGGCGGCGGCGGCAACGGTATCTACTACGACCATTGCTGGGCCGAAGACATGCTGAACAAGATCCCGTTCCTGCCACCTCCACCGGCGAAGCAGTTGAAGGTGCTGAGCACGCGGACGTTGTCTTATTAGTTGCAAACCGCCGACGGGCATCGCTCGTGGCGACAGTTAGTAGGCTCCTGTAACAGCGGGCGCGGCGCCACACGGGCCGCGCCCTTTTTCCTTTAGCTGCAAACCGCCGACGAGCATCACTCGTGGCGACAGCAGGAAAGCCTTGCGGCAGCGGGCGCGGCTGCCACACGGGCAGCGCCCTTTTCGTTTTGAAGACCTCCAACAGCTCTAAACGCGATGACATCAACTAGGCCCGGTAGGAGCCTGTTCAGAACACTGACGGATTTTGTCGCTCGCTGCTGACAATCCGTGTCATTGCCGACGTCGAACACTTAGCCAGAAAGTGCCGCAGGAATGGCCTTAACGTGCTATCCAGCTTTCGTGCTACCGCGCAAACCACTGATGCAATGATGGTTACAGGGACGGCGCAAAGCCGCGCGGGACGGGTGGTTTGGCCTCGTAAGTGCTTTTCATCACTGCGGGAGTTGGTAGGCTCGCAAAACTTTGCGGAGGATATTTCTTACATGCGTAAACAAAAGGGCTTCTCGCTGATCGAGTTGCTCATCGTGGTGGCGATCATCCTGATCATCGCCGCTATCGCCATTCCGAACCTGCTGCGCTCGCGCATCGCTGCCAATGAAGCATCGGCAGTCGGCTCGATCCGCACGCTGAACACAGCTGAAGTCACGTACGCTTCGACGTATCCGGACCTGGGCTTCAGCTGCTCGCTAACGCGCTTCGGTCCGCCGGCGGGTTCCGCCAGCGCGACCTCGACCGCGGCCGGCCTCATCGACGCCGTGCTTTCCAGCGGCGTGAAGAGCGGCTACACCTTTACGTTGACCGGTTGCACCGCAGCCGGCTCGACCACCATCAACGTGACCTACCAGTCGACGGGCGTGCCGACCGCCGCGGGCCAGACCGGCCAGCGCGCGTTCTGCTCTGACCAGTCGGGCGTCATCAAGTATGACGCGGGTGGCAGCGGCTCGAACTGCCTGACCGGCACTTCGGCTCTGCAGTAGTAGGTCGGGTGAAGCGCGACGCGAGCGCGGATGAGCGCGAGCAGAGCGCGAGGGCGAAGCACCCTGAGCGAAGGCGAAGGGGTTGCGGAGCCCTAGAAGTACGACTTAGGCGAAGTACCTGGGGGAGGGTACGAGCCAGCGGCTGGGAACGCGAGTTCCCAGCCGTTTTCTTTTCTTACTTACCGTGCTCCTCGAGGAACTTTTCAACCTCGATGGCAGCCATGCAGCCGGTGCCGGACGCGGTGATGGCCTGGCGATAGCGGCGGTCCTGTACGTCGCCGCAAGCGTAGACACCGGGCACGCCGGTGAAGACGTAGTCGCGCGTCTTCAGGTAGCCGTCGTCGTCGGTATCGAGCTGGTCCTTGAACATGGCGGCATTCGGGATGTGGCCGATGCCGAGGAACATCGCGCTGGTCGGGAATTCCCACTGTTTGCCCGTCTTCACGTTGCGTAACAGGAGCGACGCCACTTCTTTCTTTGCCGGGTCGCGCACTTCGTCCACGACGGTGTCGGTGAGGAACTCGATCTTTTCGTGGTGCTGCGCGCGCTCGAGCATGATCTTCGAGGCGCGGAACACTTCGCGGCGGTGGATCAGCGTGACCTTCGTCGCAAAGCGCGTGAGGAACAGGGCTTCTTCCATGGCCGAGTCACCGCCGCCGATCACCGTGATGGGCTTGCCGCTGAAGAAGAAGCCGTCGCACGTGGCGCACGACGAAACACCGTGCCCGATGAGCGCTTGCTCGCTCGGCAGCCCGAGCCAACGCGCCGACGCGCCGCTGGCGATGATGAGCGACAGCGTCTTGATCACGCCGTGCTCGGTCTTCAGTTCGAATGGACGCCTCTTGAGGTCGACGGATGCGAGATGCGCCGTTTGATACTCGGCGCCAAAACGCGCCGCCTGCTTGCGCATGTTCTCGATGAGTTCCGGCCCCTGAATGCCTTCGGGGAACCCGGGAAAATTCTCGACCAGGGTGGTCAGCGAGAGCTGGCCGCCGGGCTCATGTCCTTCGAGCACGAGCGGCTTCAGGTTGGCCCGCCCGGTGTAGAGCGCGGCAGTGAGGCCCGCACATCCTGAACCAATGATGACGGTGTTACGGATCGTTTCGGCCATGAGTCAGTAGATGGTCCTCGGGCGGATTTGATTCAAGGTCACGGTTTCTTCGGGGTCGCGGCGCCGCTCACAACGCCGAGCTTCGCCAGTTCCGCGGGCAACGTGCGACGGACGTCGAGTGCCTTGCGGTAGCGCGTGAATGCGCCGGCCGCGACGGTGAACAGCTCCGCGTAGGGCTTCTGGTCGGCCCCGGGACAGCGCGCCAGCACGATCGCCGGCTTCCCCATGCGTTCCAGGCGCACGCGTTCGGGCAGAGTGTCGGCAGTAAGGACCGCGCCCACGCCACCGGAAGATGCGCTCGCCTCGAACGAGATCTGCACCAGGTCAGCGGGATCGCGCGGCCGCAACACCAGGGTCTCAACCACACCTTGCGCGTCGACGCTCAGCGAGTACTGCGCGTTAACGAAACTCTGCTTCGCGGCGAATTCGCGTCGCACCCGCACCCAGTTCGAGGTCGCGTTGTCGGGCAGGCTGGTGCGTCCGCGCGAGACTTCAAAGTCATTGGCGAATAGTGGAGTAGCCGGGATCCGGGCGAGCGCGGCGGCCAGCGTTTTTTGGTCGTCGGCATTCGGCGTACACACGTTCAGGACGTTGACGCGTACCGGCGGCTGCGA
>CAYWSH010000084.1:10717-14449 GCA_964460655.1 uncultured Terriglobales bacterium
ACGCTCTCCGGATGGAACTGCACGCCTTCGACCGGATACCGCTTGTGGCGCAGGCCCATGATCACGGTGGTGCCGTCGGGCTCCTCGGTGCGCGCCGAGATCTCCAGTTGGCGCGGCAGGTCGCGTTCCGCCACGATGAGCGAGTGGTAGCGCGTCGCCGTGAGCGGCTGCGGCAGGCCGCGAAAGATGGTGCGGTCGTCGTGCTGCACCTGGCTGGTCTTGCCGTGCATGAGCGTTTTGGCGCGCACCACTTCTCCGCCGAAAGCCGCGCCGATGGCCTGATGCCCCAAACACACGCCGAGGATGGGCGCGCGGCCAGCCATCCGGCGGATCAATTCGATGCTGATGCCCGCATCCTGCGGCGTGCACGGGCCGGGCGAGATGACGATGCGCTCCGGGCGCAGCGCTTCCACCTCGGACACGCGCACCTGGTCGTTGCGGCGCACATCCACCTTCGCCCCCAGTTCACCGAGATACTGGACGAGGTTGTAGGTGAAGGAATCGTAGTTATCGAGGACGAAGATCATCAAACACAGTCCGTCAGTCGGTCAGTCTCTCAGTCGGTCAGCGCGGTTGGTTTGGCTCGGCTGAGAGCCTGACAGGCAGATTCTACAAGCAACTTGCGATGACGGGCCGCTCGTCCTACTCTAAAGAAGGACGGGCGCGCGGCGGCGCAGGTTTTTGCCGTTTCTCTGCCCTGGGCCGCGCCGAAGCGGAACGGCCGTCAAGCGAGGCCACGCCGCAGCGTCCGTGTTTCTAACATGAACGAACCGCGCCGACCGCAGTCCCCGGCTCCGCCGCCCCAGCCGCTCACCGCCATGCAGGTGTGCCCGAACTGCTCCGCGGAAATGAAAGAGACGCGCTGCAAGCTCAAATGCCCGCGCTGCGGCTTCTACCTGAGCTGCTCGGACTTCTACTGATGATGTCCTCGTAAAGACGCAGATTGATAAGGCGGGACGGTCTGATGAACAGGATATCTGGTTGTTGCATTTTAGTCTGCTCTCTCGTGCTCGTTGTCTCTGCGGCCTCCGATAATGGTGCGGTTTGCGGCTATGACCACAGCCCTGCTCTGAAAGCATGTCTAGCAAGGGCCGCGGATGAGCGCGCGTCGCGGTTATGTGCCGACATCGAACTACAGCGGGTTCAAACCGGCATGGCGTCTGTTTATTCTCAAGTAAGCACAAGATTTCGAGAGGATGACGACTTCCTGCGTGACTTGAAAGCCGCTCAAGATCGATGGGAAGCATTTCAGGCCGCTGAAGTCGACGCTCGTCATTCCCCTGACAAGTTCACGGGCGGGAATCTGGCTCCTCTTTGCAGGGTGATGACGAGAATTGAATTGGTCCAGGCACGGACACAAATGCTCGAACATCTCCTGGCGGAAAACGATTCTTGTTCGCGCCTTCCTAAACGTCTCTCGTCGCTACCAAGAAAAAAAGAGACGTAGCAGAGCTACGTCTCTACAAGAGACTCGCGGTCGTTATTGCTGTGACGGCCGGCGATGCAGTTCAGGACTGCGCCCGCGGCGGCCGCCGCTGATCGGGTTCATCTGCAGGTCTTGTGCCAGCTTGAACGTCACCTCGGACTCGGCCGCAACGTGGTTGTCCTTGCCGCGCGTTATCGTCTGCGCACCGGCGCCGGCAGCGCCACCGGCGATGGTACCGATCGCGGCGCCCTTGCCGCCACCCAGGATCGCGCCCAACACCGCGCCCGCTACCGCACCACCGCCAACGTACTTCGCGGTGCGCTTGTTCTTGCCGAGGCCCTCACCGGTCGATTTCGCCCCCTGCGCCGTCACGCTGTAGCGTTGCCCGTTCACGACGACCGACTGCAGGTCGAGCATCGCCGTCTTGTCGTCGTCGCCACGCGCGATGATCATCTGCGCCTTCGAGTCGCGCGGGATGACAACGGCGCCTGAACTATCCATCACGTCCTGACTCACCGTGCCGGTGTGGTACTGGCCTACATTGGCCGTGTTGACGGTTATGGCCTCATCGGCCCTGACTTTGATCTCGCTGCCGCTAGGTAATGTGTGCATGGTCTGCGCCGCGAGCATGCCGCTCAGCGTCAGCACCAGCGCAAGCTTCCGCAAATGCTTGGTCATAGAGCCCTCCTACCATCAGGGATTGATGTTTGGTTAGATGCGGCGTGTTGTCTTCTGGTTTTGTCGCTTCGCTCCAACCCGCTAGAGTGCGTTGCTCGCCCAGCGACTCTCGAGGCCGTTCATCGCGCTGCGCGGCCTGGACGGGCCGCTCCGCTCTGTTTGATTTTCCCTTGGCCGTTTTGTCGCTGCGCTCCGCTCTGCGACTGGCTTCCCTTAGCGCTTGCTGTCGCGCAGTGACTGCCAGCTCGCATCGGCAGTCCAGCCGCCATCAACCACGAGCGTGTGGCCATTGATGAAAGCACTTTCCTCGGGATCGGCGAGGAAGGCGATGGCGCGCGCTACGTCGTCAGGCGAGGCAAAGCGCCCCAGCGGGATGCGGCTGGTGATGTCGGAATCGGAGTAGGTACCGCGGGCCTGATCGGCGGCGTCCATCTCGGTCTTCACCCATCCGGGACAGACGGCGTTGCAGCGCACGCCGCGCGCACCCCACTCGGCAGCGAGCGTGCGCGTCAGCCCGACGAGGCCGTGCTTCGACGCGTTGTAGGCGGCGCGGTCGGCGATGCCGCCGAGGCCTGCGATGGACGCAACGTTGATGATGCTGCCGCTACGCTGCTTGAGCATGAGCGCGCCGAACGCCTTGCATAACAGGAACGGCGCGATGAGGTTGACGTCAATGACGCGGCGGAGGTCGGCCGCGCTGGTGCTTTCCGCCGGTGAGATGAGGCTGATGCCGGCGTTGTTCACCAGTACATCCACGCGCGACCACTTGGCTTGCACCGCGGCCGCGAATCCGTGGGCGACGCTCTCTTCTGAGATGTCGCCGACGAACTCGATCGCCTCCGCGCCGAGCTTGCGTACGGCTGCCAGCGTTTCCACTGGCGAGCGGAGGTCATTCAGTGCGAGCGCAAAGCCACGCTGCGCCAGTGTCTCCGCGCTGCGGCGTCCTATACCCTGCGCCGCACCGGTGATGGCGGCAACCAGCTTCATTCTTCGTCAGGACCGGCAGGCGGTGCGCCTGGCACCGGCGCCGGACGCAGCTGGTATTCCTTCGGCGGCTCAGTGTTGAGCAGGTAACGCACGAAGTAGTCCCAGCGGCGGCGCGTCATGTAGTTCGTCATGGTGCCGTAACCGTGGCGCTGGTTCGGCAGGAAAAGCAGATCGAAATCCTTATTCGCCTTGATGAGCGCATCGACGACGACGAGCGTTTCGTACGGCGGCACGTTGTCATCGAGCGTGCCGTGGGCCAGCAGAAGATGGCCCTTCAGGTTCTTGGCGATGAGCTGGTTCGCCTGCTCGTCATAGTTGTCGCCATTGCCGCCTTTCACCAGCAGGCCCTCATAGCGCTCGCCCCAATCGTCTTCGTACATGCGATTGTCGTGATTGCCCGATTCGGCGATGCCGACCTTGAAGAAATCGGGATACTTGAACATGGCATCGGCCGTGGCATTGCCGCCGCCGGAGTGGCCGTAGATGCCGACGCGTTCCAGGTCGATATACGGATACTTCTTCGCCAGTTGCTGCATTCCCGTGACCTGGTCAGGCAGCGTGTTGTCACCCATCTTGGCGTACCAGGTGTCGTGGAACTTCTTCGAGCGCGTGGGATTGCCCATGCCGTCGATCTCGACCAC
>CAYWSH010000085.1:0-10797 GCA_964460655.1 uncultured Terriglobales bacterium
GGCCCGAATCCGTGGAATGCTGTCGGGCTCGAGTGGCAGACGCCTTCGCCGCCGCCGGAGCACAACTTCGATAACCCTGCCGACCTGGTAGTGACGGAGGCCTACGAGTATGGCCCCGATCCCGATAAGGAGGCCTTGGTTGCACGTTAGGTCCAGATCGCAGGCGCGCTTTGAAAGGGCACGGCTTCAGCAGTGCCGTAAGGGTACCAGTGAGCACGCGGCTTTAGCCGCTGAGGGAAGGTCTTGAGCGATAGTCATAGCCACGCCGCCGGCACGCACGAGCGCCTGGGCTTCCAGTTTGACACCCTGGAGCAGCAGCGGCTCAGCTCGACGTTCGGGATGTGGATCTTCCTCGCAACGGAGATCCTCTTCTTCGGCGGATTGTTCACCGCGTATCTCGTCTTTCGCAACACGTACCCGGCGGCTTGGTCGGAAGCCAGCGCGGAGATGAAGTTCTGGTTCGGGACCATCAATACCGGCATCCTGCTGTGCTCGTCGCTGACGATGGCGATGGCCGTGCACTCGGCGCAGGTCGGCAAGCGCAACCGGATCGTGCTCTTCATGGCGCTAACGCTGGCGCTTGGCGCCGCGTTCCTCGTGCTCAAGGGGTTCGAGTACCACGCCGAGTACGTGGAGCATCACGTGCCGGGCGCGCAGTTCGAGATGCCCAAGGGCTCCACCGATCCGCGCCACTCGGAGATCTTTTTCGGCCTGTACTTCACCATGACCGGCTTGCACGCCGTCCACATGACGGCGGGCCTGTTGGTCGGCATCTTCGTTCTTTATTTCGGCTGGCGCGGGCACTACGGGCCCGAGTATCACAATCCACTGGAGAACTTCGGACTCTACTGGCACTTTGTCGACGTCATCTGGATCTTCCTGTACCCACTGCTCTATCTCGTGGGGAAGGTGCATTGAGCATGGCGCAACACGAAGAACACTCGCAGCACATCGCCAAGCCCGCGATGTATGTGGCCATTTGGGCCGCGCTCATGTTCCTGACGGCCCTGACCGCGTTCACCTCCCGGCTGGACCTCGAGGCAGTGCTGCACATCACGTTCCCACTGAACGCCCTGGTCGCCATGCTGATCGCCGGCACCAAGGCGACGCTCGTCGTCCTGTTCTTTATGCATTTGCGCTGGAGCGATCCGGCGAGCCGAATGGCGGCGTTCGCCGGCATCGTCTGGCTCGCCATCATGTTCATCCTGACCTGTGCGGACTTCTTCACCCGCGGCTGGCTGATGTACCCGGGCTAGTCGATGCCATCCGCACAACTACCCGTCCTGCCATCCGACGAAGCCAATGACCTGGCCGCGGCGTTGCGCGCGCGGCTGGAAGGCGAAGTCCGCTTCGACCGCGGCGCGCGCGCTCTCTACGCCACGGATGGCTCGAACTACCGCCAAGTGCCGATCGGTGTCGTGCTGCCGCGCTCGCTCGACGACGTGATCCAGACCGTCGCTGTATGCCGCGATTTCGGTGCGCCCGTGCTCTCGCGCGGCGCCGGCACCTCGCTCGCCGGCCAGTGCTGCAACGTGGCGGTCGTCATTGATTGGTCGATGCACCTGAACCACGTCCTCGAAGTCAACGCCCGCGACAAGTGGTTGCGCGCGCAGCCCGGCGCCATCTGCGACACGGTGCGCAAGGCTGCCGGCGCGCACGGCACGCTGACGTTCGGTCCCGATCCGGCTTCGCACAACCGTTGCACCATCGGCGGCATGATGGGCAACAACTCCTGCGGCGTGCACTCGCAGATGGCGGGCAAGACCGTGGACAACGTCGAGACGATGGACATCCTCACCTACGACGGCTTGCGGCTGCACTGTGGCTGGATGACGACGGACGAGCTTGAGCGCGAAGCGGCGCAGCCCGGCCGGCGCGGCGAGATCTTTAACGGACTGAAAGGCCTGGTTGCGCGCTACAGCAGGGAGATCGTCGCGCGTTATCCCAGCATTCCGCGGCGCGTCTCCGGCTATAACCTGGACGCGCTCGTGCCCGATGCCGACGGCCGCTTCAACCTCGCGCGCGCTCTCATCGGCAGCGAAGGAACGCTGGTCACCATCCTCGAAGCGCAGCTTAAGCTCGTCTACAACCCGCCTTTCCAGTCGCTGCTGGTGCTCGGCTACGACGACATCTATCAGGCCGCTGATGCAGTGCCTGGCATCCTGCTCAAGTCCAAACCGATCGGTCTTGAGGCGATCGACGAACTGATCGTCGAAAACATCAAGAAGAAAGACTTCCACGTCGAGTACCTCAACAAGCTGCCCGAGGGCAAAGGCTTCCTGCTCGTGCAATTCGGCGGCGAATCGAAGCAGGATGCCGACGATCAGGCGCGCGAATTGCTCAACCGGATCAAGCGCCGCGAGAGTGCGCGCGATTCCAAGCTCTACGACGACCCCGAAGACGAGCGGGCCGTGTGGAGGGTGCGTGAGTCTGGGCTTGCCGCCACCACCTTCGTCCCCGGCGAGCCGCTCACCTGGGAGGGATGGGAGGACTCGGCAGTCGCTCCCGAGAGACTCGGGAAGTATCTGCGCGACCTGCGCAAGCTCTACGCCAGGTATGGCTATCGCGGCACGCTGTACGGCCATTTCGGCATGGGATGCGTCCACACGCGCGTCAACTTCGACCTGATGTCGGCGCCCGGCATCCGTGACTTCCGCAGCTTCCTCGACGAAGCCGCCGACCTTGTCGTGAGCTACGGTGGCTCGCTCTCGGGCGAACACGGCGACGGGCAAGCGCGCGCTGAACTCCTGCCGCGGATGTTCGGCAACGACGTCGTGCAGGCTTTCCGCGAGTTCAAGGCCATCTGGGACCCGCGGAACAAGATGAATCCGCACAAAGTGGTCGACCCGTATGGGATCACCGAGAACCTGCGGCTCGGCGCCGATTACCGTCCGTGGGAGCCGAGTACGCACTTCCGCTTTCCCGACGACGGCGGGCGGTTCTCGCACGCCACGCTGCGCTGCGTCGGCGTCGGCAAGTGCCGCCGCGAGGGTACCGACGAGCACGACGACGACGTGATGTGTCCCAGCTACATGGTCACGCGCGAAGAGGAACACTCCACGCGCGGTCGCGCGCACCTGTTGTGGGAGATGCTTCATGGGTTTGAGTCAGATCATGAAGCGGGTGCCCCACCCTTACCGCCTTCTTTTGGCGGCGAGGGTGGGAACAACGGAAGTCCAATCCGCGACGGCTGGCGCTCCGAAGAGGTGAAAGCCTCGCTCGACCTCTGCCTCGCCTGCAAAGGCTGCAAGTCGGAGTGTCCCGTCAACGTGGACATGGCGACCTACAAGGCCGAGTTCTTGTCGCATTACTACGAAGGCCGCGCCCGTCCGCGGCAGGCGTACGCCTTCGGATACATCGACCGCTGGGCGCGCCTCGCCTCGCTGTGGCCGGGCCTGGTGAATCTGGTGACTGCAACGCCCGGGTTACGCGACATCGCGAAGTGGGCCGCGGGAATGCCCGTCCAGCGCCGAGTTCCGCAGTTCGCGCCGCAGACGTTCGTGGCATGGTGGCAGCGGCGCGCGCCCCGCCACTCGTCGGGGCAAAAAGTCACCCTCTGGCCCGACACGTTCAACAATCATTTCTTTCCCGACACATTGCAGGCCGCCGTCGAAGTGCTCGAAGCGGCTGGGTGCGAGGTCGAGGTCCCGCAGCAGCACATCTGCTGTGGACGCCCACTCTACGACTACGGCCTGCTCGATGACGCGAAGGAGTATCTGGAGCGCGTTTTCGCCATGCTCGAGCCGCAGATCGCGGCCGGCATCCCGATCGTCGTGCTCGAACCGAGCTGCGCCGCCGTGCTGCGCGACGAAGTCCGCGGCTTGTTTCCCGATCGGCCCGAAGCGGAGCGGCTCATGCAACAGACATTTCTGCTGAGCGAATTCCTCGAGAAAAAGCTACCCGCGTTCCAGCTGCCGCCGCTTCGCCGCAAGGCGCTGGTGCACGGCCACTGCCATCACAAAGCCATCATGAAGTTCAAAGACGAGGAGTCGCTGCTCGAACGCATGCAGCTCGAAGCGGAGTATCCAGCGACCGGTTGCTGTGGTATGGCCGGTTCGTTCGGTTTCGAAGCCGATAAGTACGACGTGTCGGTCGCCGTGGGTGAGCGCGCCCTGCTGCCGAAGGTCCGCGAAGCCGATCCATCGACGCTCATTCTCGCTGACGGCTTCAGTTGCCGGGAGCAGATCGCGCAGCTCACCGACCGCCGCGCACTGCACGTGGCCGAGGTCCTACAGGCCGCGCTGCACGACGGCGCGACCGGCGATCTCGAACGCGAGATAACCGCGCGCCGCGAAGCCGCCGCGCGCCGCTCGCGCGTTCAAGCCGCCGCTATCCTCGGTGGCGCGGCAACGGCCATCGCCGTCGCCCTCTGGTGGCGCAGCCGCGATTAACACGTTGACGGGAATCCGCTATGCTTGGCGAAAACATGGTACGCCTCGGCGCCATTTTTCTGTTCTTTGCCACGACCGCGCTTGCGCAGAATGCCGTCACCGAAGACCAGCTCGCCGGTACCTGGGTGGCGGTGCATCGTTCGCTCGGCGGCATCGGCTCCACGTGGGAGTTCCAGCGCGGCGGCAAGCTGCGCATGACCATCGGTGCGATCGTCGAAGAGCCGTACAAGATCAAGGGCAACGAGATCATTACGCCGCCCGGCAGCACGAAGCCCGACGCAAAGCCCATGATGATCCGCTTCCGCGTCGAGGGCGACACGATGTTCTGGGGCGAGCCGGGCAGAGAAGCACGCCTTAAGCGCCTGACGCCCGCCGAGTCCGGAGTTCCGTCCATCGTCGGCCAGTGGAGTATGGATGCGCCCGCGACCCTCGCGACCCGTCCGGGCGAGCCGCCGCTCGACGAGAAGCAGCGCGAAGCCATGGCGCAGATCGCGCGCGACACCATCCACGAGTACACGCGCGACGGTTTGGCGAAGGTCCGCGTCGGCATGCGCTCGCAAGACGGTACCTACGACCTGGCCGCGCAGACCTTCACGCTCGGCGACAAGACCGGCCACTTTCACCTGCGTGACGATGGCCTGCTCGTGCTGACACAGCCTGACGGCAAGACCGAAGACGTCTACATTCGGTCTGCCGCGACCAAGGAAGAGCTGAAGCGTGCCGGCGTGAACTATGGCGGCAAGCCCGCGGACCTGGATCGCGATCCGGAAAAACCCAACCCGAAGCAGTAGCATCAAGGCTTGGCATTCGTCCGCCTGTCCTTTACTCTCTCCGCGCCATGAAAACCTCACTTCGTCTTGCTGTCGTTGCTCTCGCGCTGTCATCCATCGCTCTCGCCGCGGGCTTTACCGTCGAGCAGGTGATGAACACGCCGTTCCCGTCGGACCTGACGTCGAACGCGAGCGGACATCGCATCGCGTGGGCGGTAGCGCAACGCGGGCTACGCAACGTCTACGTCGCTGATGCGCCCAACTGGACCGCGCGCCAGATCACGCACTACGACAAAGACGACGGCTACCCCATCGCCAGCGTGCGGCTTACGCCTGACGGCAAGACCGTGCTCCTTACGCGCGGCAGCGAGACCAACGGCCAGGGCGAAGTCGCCGATCCCACCAGCAATGTGAACAAACCGCACCAGCAGGTGTTCGCCGTGGATGTGGATTCGCCCGGCGAGCCACGACTGCTCGGCGACATGGAGTGCGGCGGCGAGGGCTGCGAAGACATAGAGGTCTCGCCCGACGGCAAGTGGGCCGTGTGGAGCGCGCGCCGGCAGTTGTGGGTCGCGCCGGTGAATGGTCAGGAGAAGGCCAAGCAGCTCGCGTATCTCCGCGGCAACAATGCCGACCCGCGGTTCTCGCCTGACGGCAAGCGCATCGTGTTTGTGAGCGAGCGCGGCGACCACAGCTTCATTGGGATCTACGATTTCAGCCGCGATACGATCCTTTGGCTCTCGCCCTCGGTAGACCGCGATGTCATGCCGCGCTGGTCGCCCGATGGCCGGCAGGTGGCGTTCTTCCGCCTGCACGGGCGCATGGACAAGCTCCCGAACATCCCGATCCGGCCTGAACCCTTCGGAATCATGGTGGCAAACGCGGCTGATGGCACCGCCAAGCAGATATGGCGCAGCGGCAACGAGGAGACAGAATCCTTCCCACGTCTTACGGCCGACACCTCATTCCATTTCGGCAATGGGCGTCTCGTCTTCGCGTACGAACCGGATGGCTGGAACCATCTTTATTCCATCGCGACGAGCGGTGGCCAGCCAGCGCTGCTCACTCCCGGCGAATTCGATGTGGAGCACGTCACCCTCTCGAGCGACCACGCGACCGTCGTTTATTCGTCGAACCAGGTCGGCGCCGACAAGGACGATGTGGATCGCCGCCACCTCTGGCGTGTTTCCATCAATGGTGGCAGGCCGCAGGCGATCAGCAGCGGCAAAGGCAACGAGTGGTCGCCCGTGCAGTCGGGTGACGGTCAGTTCACGTTCTGCCTGGGTTCGACGGCGAATTCGCCGGCCATGCCGTACGTGATCGCGCCGCAGAAGCAGATGATCGGGAAAGAGCTGCTGCCGGCTGCTTTCCCGTCAGCTCAACTGGTCGAGCCGAAGCATGTGACGTTCCAGGCAGAGGACGGTTGGACGATCCACGGGCAGTTGTTCACGCCGCAAGGGCGCACAGCAGCGGGGCCGGCGCTCATCTTCACCCATGGCGGTTCGAAGCGACAGATGCTGCTCGGCTTCCACTACATGTACTACTACCACAATGCGTACGCGATGAATCAGTACCTCGCGTCGCAAGGCTACGTGGTGCTCTCGGTGAACTATCGCACCGGCATCATGTACGGGCGCAAGTTCCGCGAGCCGGCCGACGGTGGCTGGCGCGGCGGCGCGGAATACAAGGATGTGGTCGCGGGCGCGCACTACCTGCAATCGCTGCCGACGGTGGACAAAGCGAAGATCGGCTTGTGGGGCGGCTCGTATGGTGGCTATCTGACCGCGATGGGCCTGGCGCGCAATTCCGACATTTTCTCGGCCGGCGTCGACCTCCACGGCGTACACGATTGGAGCGTGCGGCAGAACCGCATCGGCGCGGATTCAGCGCCCGATGCGCGCGAAGCACAACGCCTCGCGTTCACCTCATCGCCGAACTCTTCCATCGAGAAGTGGCGCTCACCGGTGCTGCTGATCCAGGGTGACGACGACCGCAACGTTGCCTTCAGCCAGACCGTGGACCTGGCGCAACGGCTGCGCCAGCAGAAGGTCGGCTTCGAGCAACTCGTCTTCCCCGACGAGATTCACGACTTCCTGCTGTGGCGCTCCTGGGTCGCGGCCTACAAGGCCGGGACCGATTTCTTCGACCGCGTACTAAAGCGCGGCGAGCAGATCAAGACGCCCGAGTAAGGACATCCAGCGACGAGGCAGGAGGGGAGTTCCCACGCTCCCCTCCTGCCTTCTTTGCCTGAGCACTCGGCAGGCAGCCCCGGCCAACTCCCTCTTACGCATCTGTTTCTAATGAATAGGTCATAAAGGGGGTCGTGTCTGAGCATGAAACGTAATGGGTTCGTGTGGTACGTCCTCACGTGTGGTTGCTTGGGTGGAGCGCTGATCAACGTTGGGTGTCAGGGACTGACGGGTAACACCTCGAGCGCCACGAATGCCGCGAGCAGCGGGGATCTTAAGTCCTCCGTCAACCACATCATCTTCATGCTGCAGGAGAACCGCTCGTTCGACACGTACATGGGCAAGCTGAACGATTACCGTAATTCGCAAGGGTTGCCGCAGGACGTGGATGGCTTGCCGGCGAACGCCACGAACCCAAGCTTTGACGGGACCACCCAGGTCGCCGCCTTCAAGTTGCAGACGTCGTGTACCGAAAACCTGAGCGCGTCATGGAACGAGACGCACGCCCAGCGCAACCGCCAGGACCCCACGTCGCCCACCGCCACGATGGATGGCTTCGTCTACACCGCGGCGAAGTTCGCGCGCGACGAGACGGCAGCGGGCCGCCCCTATAGCGACCTGAACGGCGTGCGCGCCATGGGCTACTACGACGCTTCGGCGCTTCCGTACTACTACTTCATGGCCTCGCAGTTCGCCACCTCCGACCGCTGGTTCGCGCCCCTGCCGACGCGCACCCAGGCCAATCGGATCGCTATGATGGCGGCCACCAGCGCGGGCCACGCCTACGAACCGACGGCGCTGCTCAACCTCAAGACCATCTGGGAGCTGCTGCAGAACGCCGGCGTCAGCTGGAAGATCTACACCACTGACGGCAGCGAAACGACCTTCACCACGTTCACGTACGCCGCGGCGCACATGGACCATGTCGTGCCCATCGCGCAGTACTTCACGGACGTAGCGGCCGGCACGCTGCCGGCCGTGGCTTTCATCGAGACGGGAGAGGATTCCGGCAGGGATGAACATCCGGACAACAACATCCAGGTCGGCGCGCAGTACGCGGCCAGCATCATCAATGCGCTGATGAACAGCCCGTCGTGGAAAGACTCGGTCTTTTTCTTGACGTACGACGAAGGCGGCGGCGCCTACGATCACGTCCCGCCGATGACCGCCGTGAGTCCCGACGGCATCGCGCCGCTCGACCTGGCGCCGACGGACATCCGGGGAGACTTCACCATCACCGGTCTCCGCGTCCCGACGATCATCATCTCGCCCTTCGTCAGGAAAAACTTCGTCTCGCACACGCCGGTGGATTCCACCGCCATCCTCAGATTCATCGAGGTGCGCTACGACCTGCCGGCGTTGACGCAGCGCGATGCCGCCCAGGCGTCGCTGCTCCCGATATTCAAGTTCAGCAACCCGGACTGGCTGACGCCACCCACACCACCGGCGCAGGGCACCAGTATGCCGTGCTACTTCAATAGTCTGCCGTAAGCACCTTCTCTTAACGATGGCTGCCCGGTCATCGCCGACCGGGCTTCATCGATGAGACAAAGATTCGTCATCCTGAGGCCCGCATCTCCTGCGTCGAAAACTGCGCGTCATCCTGAGGCCCGTCTTTGGCCGAAGGATCTACGGGTTCGCCTGCACCACCATGCCTCTGGGAACAAGGAAACGACTGCACCGTCATCCTGAGGCCCTCCTTTGGCCGAAGGATCCCACGAATGCCGGCCGCCAGTAGCTCTCTTCAACCACGGATTCTGTTACCTTTTGCCTTCCCATGTGGACCCAGGTCTACGATCCCTTCGGCCACTGGTGGCTCTCCACGCTGGTGGCGTCCCTGCCGCTGGTCGTGGTGCTGGGGCTGCTCGCGGGCGCGAAGGTCAAACCGCATTGGGCCGCGGGGAGCGGCGTGGTCGCCGCCATTCTGGTCGCGAACTTTGCTTTCACCATGCCGTTCTCCCTTGCGGTGGCGAGCTTCGGCTTCGGCGCCGCTTACGGCCTGCTGAAGATCGCCTGGATCGTCGTCGCCTCGGTCTTCCTCTACGACATCGCGGTGGACACGGGACAGTTCGAGATCATGAAGCAGTCCATCGCGCGCATCACGCCCGATCGGCGGCTGCAGCTCCTGCTGGTGGCGTTCTGCTTCGGCGCGTTCCTGGAAGGCGCCGCTGGATTCGGCACGCCGGTGGCGATCGCCGGCGCATTCATGATCGGGCTCGGCTTCGATCCCTTCCATGCCGCTACGCTGAACCTCATGGCCAACACCGCTCCGGTGGCGTTCGGCGCCATCGGCACACCGCTGCACACGCTCGCGGCCGTCACCGGCTTGCCGGATGCGCAGCTCAGCGCGATGACCGGCCGCATCCTGCCGTTCACCGCCGTCATCGTGCCCTTGTGGCTGGTACGCGCGCTGGTGAGCTGGGCCGAGACCGTAGAGGTGATGCCGGCGATCCTCGTGGTCGGCGTCTCGTTCGCGGTGACGCAGTTCGCCTGGTCGAACCTCGTGGACAGCAACCTGGTGGACATCACCAGCGGCATCGTATCGCTCGTGGCGACCCTGATCTTCCTGCGCTTCTGGCAGCCCAAGCGGATCTGGCGTTTTGCGCACGATCAGGAGAAGAAAGAAACTCGTCATGCTGAGCGGAGCGCGAATCGAGCGGAGCGAGATGCGCGCGGAGTCGAAGCATCCCTATTGCATCCCGGCTCTGCGCGCGTCGTCTTCCGCGCCTGGACGCCGTTCGCGATCCTCTCGCTCTGCGTGTTGCTGTGGGGCATTCCCAACATCAAGGGCGCGATGAACCGCGTCACTACGCCGAACGCGGCGAATGGCGGATGGGACGTACCGCTGCTCCACCGCGCGGTGCAGCGCACCTCGCCCGTCGTGCGCCAGCCGACGCCGGAAGCCGCGAAGTTCGATTTCAATTGGATGGCGGCAACCGGATCCGGCTGTTTTCTTGCGGCCATTGTCTCGGGATTCCTACTCGGCGTTCCGGTGCGGCGTATGGCCGCCATCTTCACGCGCACGCTGGTGCGCATGCGCTTCGCCGTGCTCGCCATCTGTCTCATGCTCGGGCTAGGTTTCGTGACGCGCTACTCCGGCATGGACGCGGTCCTCGCCATCGCATTCACACGCACAGGCTGGCTGTTCCCGTTCTTTGGGACGTTCCTTGGCTGGCTCGGCGTGGCGCTCACCGGCAGCGACACCTCATCGAACGCGCTCTTCGGAGGATTACAGCGGATCACGGCAGAGCAGTTGCACCTGAGTCCCATCCTGATGTGCTCGGCGAATAGCGCCGGTGGCGTCATGGGCAAGATGGTCGATGCGCAATCCATCGTGGTCGCCACGGCGGCGACGAACCAGGTAGGGAATGAAGGCTCGATCCTGCGCTATCTTTTCTGGCACTCGCTCGCGCTGGCGGCGATCGTGGGCGTGATCGTGATGATCTA
>CAYWSH010000085.1:10897-14393 GCA_964460655.1 uncultured Terriglobales bacterium
CCCCGGGATTTGTAACTTTCGCGAGCGCGAGGAATCGAACCCACCATGCTCATCCGCAAAGCGCCCGACCTGCGCTACTCCGAGACGACGCCGAAGCAGCTCTACCTGAACCGCCGCAACTTCCTGGCACTGGGCGCCGGGGCCGCCGGTGTTGCGGCCGCGGCTGCCGCGGGATGGCGCATGCACGAGCCTGAGGAGGTGGCCCATGCTGCCACGTTGAATTTCACGAAGAGCCCGCTTAGCACCACGGAAAAGGCGAACCTGCTGAAAGACATCACCAGCTACAACAATTTTTACGAGTTCGGCTCCGACAAGGGCGATCCCGTGCAGAATGCGCACACGTTACGCCCCCGGCCGTGGACGGTGAAGCTTGAGGGTTTGGTCGCGAAGCCGAAGACGCTCGATATCGATTCCATCATCAAGGGCAATGCGCTCGAGGAGCGCATCTACCGGCATCGCTGCGTCGAAGGCTGGTCCATGGTGATCCCGTGGGTCGGGTTCCCCCTGTCCGCGTTGCTCAAGCAAGTCGAGCCGCTCGGCAAGGCAAAGTACGTGGAATTCACCACGCTCTACGACGTTGACCAGATGCCCGGCGAGCGCTCCAGCATCCTTGATTGGCCCTACTTCGAGGGTTTGCGGCTTGATGAGGCCATGCATCCGCTGACGATCCTCGTCGTCGGCCTCTACGGCGACATCCTGCCGAACCAGAATGGCGCGCCGCTGCGCCTGCACGTGCCGTGGAAGTACGGCTTCAAGAGCATCAAGTCGATCGTGAAGATCAAGTTCGTGGAGAAGGAACCGAAGAACACGTGGCAGCTCTCGGCGCCCATGGAGTACGGCTTCTACTCGAACGTGAATCCGAATGTGGACCATCCGCGCTGGAGCCAGAAAACCGAACGTCGCATCGGCGAGTTCGGCAAACGGCCCACGCTCATGTTCAACGGCTACGGCGACCACGTTGGCAGCCTGTACGCGGGCATGGACCTGAAGAAGTACTTCTGACGCGATGGCCCGATCCAAAGCAGGATTGATCATCGCCAAGATCGCGGTGTGGCTGGCGTGTCTCGCCCCGCTGGCTAGCCTGCTCTATCGCTACAAGACGGATGACCTGGGTGCGAATCCCATCGAGTTCATCACGCACGCGACCGGCGATTGGACGATCCGCCTGCTGCTGGTGACGCTGGCGATCACGCCGCTCCGCCGCATTTCGGGCTGGAATGTGCTCATCAAGTTCCGCCGCCTTACCGGTCTGTTCGCCTTCTTCTACGGCATCCTGCATTTCACGACTTACGTCTGGCTCGACAAGTATCTCGACGCGGTGGCCACGACGACGGGACCGGCAAGCACGATCGTTGCTGCCATGTGGAAGGCTACGCTGCAGGACATTGCGAAGCGGCCGTTCATCACCGTGGGGTTCGCGGCGCTCTTGCTGCTCGTGCCGCTGGCGATCACCTCGACACAGGGCTGGATCCGGCGTCTCGGCAAGAACTGGGGCAGGCTGCATCAGCTTATCTACTTTTCGGCCGCGCTCGGCATCATCCACTACTGGTGGCTGGTGAAGGCCGACCACACGCTGCCGGGTGTTTATGCCATCGCGTTCGCGGTGGTGATGCTGCCGCGCGCGTTCATCTGGGCGAACGATCGGCGCCGGAAGGCGGCGGCGAGTGTTCGGCAGCAGCCTGCGACTTAGTGTTTTCCGGTGCCGGCGGCGCGCGCTGGCTTCGCTTTTGCCTTCTGCGGGGGCTTCTTCGCCGCCGCAGGGGCGGCGACCTCGAATGAATCGGCCACCGTCCACTTGGCCTGCCCATCGACGAAGACGAGCTTGTGCATCTGGAACGCGACCTTGTCCTTGCTCACCTGGAGTGAGCAGTAGTGATAGTTCACGCCCGGCTGCTTGAACAGGTCAGCGCCATCACGCTTCACTGTGTACGGCGTAGCCCCACCACCGCCGCTGGTGATGTACGTGACGCCGTCGTGTTCGAAATGCTCATAGTTGTGGTTGTGGCCGGCGAGCACGATGATCGGGCGGCCGATCTGCTGGCGTTTGGCTTCGAGTTGCGCGCGCCTGGCTTCGACCTGGGCCGCGCGAGCGCTGTTGCCATCGCCCAACGGATGCCCTTGGCGATAGATGGAGCCGGATTCAGTCGCGACCTCCGTCATGAATGGATGGTGCTGCACGAGGAAGACGAACCGAATGTCTTTCGGCAGCTGGCCGAGCTGCTCCATCAGCCAATCCCATTGCGCGGCGCCGGGGGCGTTGTCGGCGGGGATATCAAGGTTGGTATCGAGGAAGAAGAACATGCAGTTCTGCGCCCGCAGCGAGTATTGCCGGTGCTGCGCCAGCTGCGGGAAACGCTGGAAGTAGTTCTGCAGCGGTATCGCCGCATCCTGGTCGGAGGGAAAGCGCACCAGTTCGTGATTGCCGAGCGTGGGATAGACCGCGACACCGGCATCGTGGAACGGCTTGCCCTCTTCGTCCCAGCGCACCCAATCGGCGCTGTCGCCGCCGCGGTACACGAGGTCGCCGCTGATGACCACGAAGGCTGGCTTGGTCTCGGCGATGCGACCGATGATGGCGTCACGCCGCTTCGCGTCGCTGGGCGCCAGCTTCGCGGCGCTGTCGTCGTCGGCGTTCGAGATCGATGGATCCGTGAGGCGCATGTCGCCGTACGCGGCGAAGGTGAACGGCAGCTTCTTCACCCCGGCATCGAGTTGCGGAGGCGCGGAGGTCTGCGCGGCGGTGAGCGCGGTCAAGAGCAGGCAAACGGCAGAACAGCGAAGCAGCATCATTATCCTCATGATCTTCGTGGGCTATGATTCCGGGTCCAACTCAATATTACCGGCTGCTGAGGCTGCAGGATGATGAAAGGCACGTTAATCCCTACCGCGACCCAAGGTTTCTATCTCGCCGGTGAGTTCGTCAACGAGGGCGAGCCGGAAGCGATCCGTGCGCCGTGGGACGGCCAGGAGATCGCGACCGTGGCGCGCGCTACACCAGCGCACCTGGAGCGCGCAATCGTGGCGGCCGTCCGGACCTTCGAGACCACACGCAAGCTGCCGGCGTACGAGCGGCAGCGCGTGCTGCGAGCTGTGTCAGCGGCCATCGCGCAGCGGCGCCAAGAGTTCGCGCAGACGATCGCTCGCGAAGCCGGCAAGCCTATCAAGCAGGCGCGCGCCGAAGTCGACCGCGCGACGTTGACGTTCAGCGTCGCGGCCGAAGAGGCGACGCGCATCGGCGGCGAGTATCTGCCACTCGATCTGGCTGAGTCTGCGCGCGGACGCTGGGGCATGGTGAAGCGTTTTCCTCTCGGCCCGGTCTCGGCGATCACGCCGTTCAACTTCCCGGCGAACCTGGTGGCGCACAAGATCGCGCCGGCGATCGCGGCGGGCTGCACGCTAGTGCTGAAGCCCGCACCGCAAACGCCGCTGACGGCGCTGCTGCTGGCGCAAGTGGTCCACGAGGCAGGCTGGCCTGCCGGCGCGCTGAGCGTCCTGC
>CAYWSH010000086.1:0-2790 GCA_964460655.1 uncultured Terriglobales bacterium
TCCTTCGCCGTGACGTTGGGCTTGCGCGTGCCGCGCACGATGACCTTCACCGACTCCGGCACCTTCACGCGTACATCTTTCGTGATCCACGAATTGAAAACGTCAGTGGTGCCGATGCCGAATGCCACGCAGCCCACGGCGCCGACATGCGGCGTGTGCGAATCCGAGCCGACATTCAACTGCCCCGGCAGGGCGTAGCTCTCGGCAACAACGGAGTGGCAAATGCCCTCCGAACCCTTGCGGTCGCGCAGCTCGCCGTGCAGCTTGATGCCCTGCCCCTTCGCGAAATCTTCCTGCTTCAACTTGAGCTGGCCGGCAAGGTCCAGCAGGCCGAGCTTCTTCTTCTCTTCCGACATCACCTCATCGAGGAACGTGAGGTGGTCACGGAAGAACAAGATGGACGACGCGTCGTTCACCTTCGCATCCTTGCCCATGTTCTGCTCGAAGAAGATCGCCGCCATCGGCGTGACGTACTCGTGCGAGAAGCGCAGATCGGTGCGCGCAAACCCGGTATCACCGGGCTTTACTGCGGGAACGCCGACCTTGGCATGGGTGGACGCGGGCGACTCGCCCGCGTCACGACGGGCGGGGTCGCCCGTCGCCACACGAGAATAATCCAGCATGTGCCGCGCGAAGATCTTCTCGGCGATGGTCATGGGCCGCGGCGCGGTCGTGATGGCCGGCAGGAAGACTTTGCCCTGCATGCGCGCCACGTTGAACGGGAACAGCCCACCGTATTCGATGACCTGGCGCGTGACGTCGTCTTCGCCGGCGGTGAAGACGCTGAGTGGGATCTCTTGGCCGGCACGCACCTTGTCAATGAGCGAGAAGTCCGTCGAGGTCAGGACGCCGAGGTTCTGGCAATTCTGCTTGTAGATGCGCTCGATGTTCTCCGCGATCACCAGCTTGATACCCGCGCACAACTCCGCGTAGGGCGACTGCTCGCGGCTCGAGCCCTTCCCCCGTCGCTTACCGCTCACTGCCGCCACGAAGCCGCCGCGCTTCACATCGCCGCGCTTCACGGGCGTCTCGTTGCCGCACTTCAGCCCGGCGTACGGGATATCGCCGAGCGTCTGGTCGAAGTAGAAACAAAGATGCGCGGGCGTGATCTCGTCGGTCGAAATGTCGTCGCGCAGCTTGGGATTGTTGGCTGGATTCTTCGGGTCCCACGGCAGGTCTTCACCGGCCAGTTGGCGCTTGATGAGCTCGGGATCTTCGGTGAGAAAAAGGATGCGGCCCTGCAGCCTGACCTTGTCAGGCCGCTTCTGTACCGTGCGGTCGAGGGGAGAGGTGCTCACTAAGCGATTTTATCGCAAAGCGCGCGTGCTACAGTCGGCGCCATGACAGACAGCAAGTCCCACCACGCCGACTTCGCCCTCGCCTGCCTGCGCATCGGCGTCGGCGTATTCTTCGTGATGTTCGGCCAGTACAAGGTGTTCGGAACGAAATCCATCTTCGAAGGCGGATTTCTCGGCTACATCAATCGCTGGGCGCAGAGCGGCGCCTATCCGTTCATGAAGCCGGTATTAACGGGTTTCGTCGTGCCACACGCGAAGTCCATCGCATTCCTGGTCGCCTACGGCGAGCTGGCGATCGGCGTAGCGCTTATCCTCGGGATACTCGTGCGCGCGGCCAGCGCGTTCGGCCTGCTCTTCATGCTGACCATGTTGCTTTGCTCGGCGTATCCCAACCAGCCGGCGGCACTCTGGCAGTATTTCGGCGCGTCGCTGAATCAATCGGTATTCGCGATGTGCTTTGCGGCGTTCCTGCTGGCAGGCGAGCAGGAGGCGCTGACCTTCCACCACTGGCGCAAGAAGTAGGTCGTTCACCGCCGCGACGCCGAATTCAAGGGATGAATTCAGTGACCATGACGTAGCCGGGCAGCCGTCACCACATCTCGAATCGCTTGTATTACGAGCTCAGGTTGATAAAGGTGGATGTGGTGGTCGCTCTCTGGCGCAACGCGCTCGACTCCAACACTCGATAACTTCACCAGGTCTGCTTCGCGCTGGTTCAGTTCCGCATCGCTGCGCCGGCCGCGATGCAGCACGATCAGCGGAAGGTCGCCCAGCGCATGTGGTGAAGCCAAGCGCAGTCGCTTCAGTACAGCGAATTCTTCCTTCCACGATTCCGCTGTGATCCATGAATGCGGCATGTCGATCTCTGAGATCCATTTCCGCAACGCCCACAGCCGCGCGCGCTGCAGTCCCGGCGGCAGCTTGTCGAACGGCTCGTCGACCTCTTCTGGCATCTTGGGCAACGGCGGTGGATTCTTCACGAGTGGCGCAAACACCGTCGCCATCTCGTCGTACGTCATCGTTACGCCCGTCTTGTTGACGCCGTTGACCGAATAACCGAGATCGTCTTCCGGCGTAGCGTCCACGAGCACAATGCCCGCAACCTCATGCGGATAGCGGCGCTGGTACGCTCGCACGTACATCCCACCGATCGAGTGCCCCACCAGGACGTACGGTGGCGCGATCGCTGCCGCGCGTAGGAGTAAGTGCAGGTCGTCCATCGTCTCTTCGACGGTGTTGATGGTGGGGCCGCGGTCGCTCCATGCGAAGCCGGCGCGATCGTAGGTGCAGATGCGCGCGAATCGCGCCGCTTGCGCTTGCACCAACGCCCAATCGATGGAAAAACTACTGGAGCCGTTCTCGACGATGACTGCCGGCGATCCCTTGCCGGTGCAGTTGAGGTGCAAGCGCCGGCCACCAATGTCGACAAGTCTCCCGATCGGGGGAGGAACATCTTGCGCCGCCGCCGTGGCTGCAACCAAGACAAGGCCTG
>CAYWSH010000086.1:2890-14382 GCA_964460655.1 uncultured Terriglobales bacterium
ATGAAGCCGAAGAGCGCGAACGTCAGCGCCAGCACCGGCAGCGATGCCCAGTCGTCCACGCCGCGTATCTGCCACGAACCGCCCCAGCGTCCGAGCGCCCAATGCATGGCGTGATACGCGACGAACAGCAGCAGCAGGATCACCACGAGCGCAAACGCCATGCCCTGATAGATGTGGTTGAGGACGTAGTGGCCCATCTCATGCCCGAAGACGAAAAGGATCTCGGGCTCCGTCATGTTGGCGATGGTCGTGTCCCACACCACCACGCGCTTCGACGGCCCGAAGCCCGCGACGTACGCGTTCACTGCCTTGAGCTTGGTGCTCGCGTCCATCTCGAACATGCGCGCTTCGGGAATATCGAGCCCACCGCGCTTCACTACCTGCGAGATGGATTGCACCAGGTGCGGCTGCTGGTCCTTCAGGGGTGTGAACTTGAAGAACAGCGGTTCGATCAGCACCGGCGCGATGAACTGCAGGAAGATGACGATCGGTATCGCGACCAGCCAGAAGTAGAACCACCAGCGCCGTGGGGTGCGTCGCATCACGCCGTAGAGGATCCAGACGAGGACGATCGAGATGATGCAGCCGATGATCTCGCCCTTCGTCCAGTCCCAGAACCACGAGCCCCACGATTGGATGGACTGCTCGTACTGCAGCGAGAGCGATTGGCCATAGATCGAAGTCGGCAGGCCGAGCGTGTCGGTGATGAGCGTGAACAGCGGGACGAAGATGCAAGCCTGCAGGAACCGGCGGTTGGCCGTGCGTTCTGCCAAGTCGCGCACGCGCGGCGCGACGCGCAGCCCGAGCACCGCAAGCAGGATGACGATGCTGTACGCGATGTCGATGAAGTGCAGCCGGTACTTGGCGCGCGAAAACTCGATGGCCTTCTGGTATTTCTCGGGTGAGAGCGTGAACTTGGCGGGCTCGGAGTCTTTCGCCTTCGAAGACGTCTGTTCGGTATCCACGGAAGCGGGTGCCCCACCCTTCCCCGCAGGGGAGGGTGGGGATTGCTGGAGCCCAAAAGCGGGGAGCGACATCAGAAGTAAACAGAGTGACACGCAGCGCCGCATCGGTTCTCTCCGGTGAAGGGCGCGACTATTTCACCTGCGGAACTCCGCTGTCAACGCCAGCCGAACATCCTAAAACGCAGATTTCGCAGATGACTTCGCCGCAGATCTCACAGATTGGGCATATTGCTGGCGATCCGCGAAATCAGCGAGGGGCTTCTGCGTAATCAGCGGTTTAAGACTTCTTTGGATTCACGCTACTCGGTTGGACGAAATCACGATTCGCGCGAGTTTTCTTTCGGATCGGGCAGCGGTTCGCTGTAACGACCGGCGAAGATCGCGCCGAATTCATTGACCAGTTCCTGCTGGATCAGACCGTTACTCGCGGCGGTCTCCTTCGGCGTCCGATGGTCGAACTTGCCGCCGCGCATGTCGGTAAGGACGCCACCTGCTTCGGTGACGAGCAGCGCGCCGGCGGCCACGTCCCAGGGATTCAGATTGAACTCCCAGAAGCCTTCGAAGCGCCCAGCAGCAACGCAAGCCAGGTCGAGCGCTGCCGAGCCTGCCCGCCGCACCCCGTGCGACTTCAGCGTGATCTGGTGGTAGAAGTGGATGTTCGGGTTCTTGTGCCGCTTGTGGCTCGGGAATCCGGTCGCGACGAGCGATTCGCCGAGCTTCGTGATCTGCGAAACGCGGATCGCCGCACCGTTCAGCGTTGCGCCCTGCCCGCGCTCGGCGGCGAACAATTCCTCGCGCATCGGGTCGTACACCACACCCGCAACCAGTTGACCTTTGCGCTCCACGCCGATGGAGACGCAGAACACCGGGAAGCCGTGCGCGAAGTTCGTGGTGCCGTCGAGCGGATCGACATACCAGCGATACTCGCTGCCGGTCTGGGTGTTGGTTCCCTCTTCGCCGAGGATGTCGTGCCCGGGCCAGCGCTCGCGGATGAGCCTGGTGATCAGCGCTTCGCTGCGGCGATCAGCTTCCGTGACGAGGTCGACGTCGCCCTTGTACTCGATGCGCACGCGGCCGAACAGCTCGCGCAGCAGCGCGCCGCCCTGGCGAGCGATGTCGGACATTCCCGGGACGAATTGTGCTGGAGCGGACAAGCGCGCTAGCGGCGACCGCCGTTGGCCGAGCCACGCTGCTTGTCTTCCGCGATGTACTGGATCTCGTGCTTGTAGATGAAGAGGTTCGGCGCGCCTTCGCGCGTGAGCCGCACCATGTTGTGGTCGTAGTACTCGATCCAGCCGCGTACCGTCTCGCCGTCGCGCAGCTTGATGCTCACCGGCGCCTGGCGCTCACCGAGCTGCTTCAGGTATTCGGATTCCTTGCGCGTGTCTTCAGGCGGCGGCGATTTCTTCTGCAGATATGGAGATGAGGGCAGGGTGCGGAAGGCCATGCGGACATTGTAGCCGACGATGCCTACTTCGTCGGCATCGTGTAATAGCCGGTGCGGTGCCGTGTGCTGAACTTCAAGTCGGCCGCGGTCGACGACGGCGGCGTCACTGCGATGTCGATGCGGCGAAAATCCGACTGCCCCAGCCGCTGTTTCGGGTAGTACGCCAGCAGATACTGCGTCCGCAGTTCCTCGCTGATCTCGTGGAAGGCGCGCTCCAGTTGCGCCGAGTTGCCGGCGTAGAAGTACTTGCCGCCGGTGTCGTGCGACATCTGGATGAGCGCGTGCTCGCCGCCGGTATTGCGTCCGGCACTCGACTCGATCGGCACAATGATCACGCTGTAGAGGATGGCTTCCGACGACACCGCCTCGCGCAACGCTTCCTGATAGCTGACGTTGCTGCCCGTATCTCCGCCATCGGTGATCACCACCATGACCTTGCGTCCCTGACGTTTGGCGAGCGCATCGGAGCCAAGGTAAACCGCGTCGTACAGTGAAGTCGAAGTGCCGATGCGGATGCGATCGATGCCGTGGTCGATGGCATCCACCTTGCTCGTGAAGGGGACGACTTCCTTCACGTACTGGTCGAACTGGAAGAGCGACATGCGGTCTTGCGGCCGCAGGATGGAGTGCACGAACTTGCGCGCCGAATCGAGTTCCAGCCGGATACTGATGCGCGTGCTCAGACTGGTATCGATGGCCATCACGATGGAGAGCGGCAGCTCCGATTCGCGATCGAAGACGGCGATGCTCTGCGGCACGCCGTCTTCTTCCACCTTGAAGTTGTCTTTTTGCAACGACCCGACCGGTGCGCCGTTCTGGTCCGTGACGCTGACGAAGACGTTCACCAGCTTGACGTCGACTTTGAGCGTAGTCGCAGGCTGATCCTGTTGCGCGAAGGCAGACGCGCACCATACAAACACCAAGGCAAACCGCAAAGGACGCCGAGGACGCAATGCTCTTAGAGCCATCATGCCTTGGCGTCCTTCGCGCCCTTAGCGGTTTGAAGTTCACCGGCGCCGGCGGCAATCTCCGCCGGGAACGGCTCGCCGTCGGCCCACACAGCGCCGTCAGCAAAGTGTTCTTTCTTCCAGATGGGAACCTGCTTTTTCAGCGTGTCGATGAGCCAGCGGCACGCGTCGAACGCCGCGGCGCGATGCGCCGAGAACACGGCGATGAACACGCTCGATTCGCCGATCTCCAGCCGGCCAACCCGATGCACCAACGCGACGTTGCGTATCTGGAAGCGGCGCAACGACTCGTCCACCAGCGCCTGCATCTGCTTTAACGCCATCTCTTCGTAGGCTTCGTATTCGAGGAAGAGCGTCCGCCGCCCGCGGCTGTGATTACGCACGATGCCATCGAACATCACGATGGCGCCGTCTTCCGGCCGCTCCAGCTGCGGAACGATGTCGTGCGGCACAATACGCTCATGGACGATCTTGACCAGCGGCTGATCGCTGTCTTTGCCGCCACTCACCGGCGGCAGCAGGCCGACTTCGTCGCCTTCGCGCAGGCGCGCGGAAGCCGACGCGTATTCCTGGTTCACCGAGAGCGCCAGCGACGCGGCGTAGTCGCGTAGTTTGGGCGCTTGCCGCTCGTAGTGCGCAAGGACGTCACCCGCCGTCGCCGAGTCAGGCAGCGACACCTCGTCCTGCCCGCGTCCTACCAGGTCTTTCAGCGCTCCGAAGAAAAGCACGCGCACGCGCACTCGGCTGCCTCGCTGCATCCATGATACAGAACACGCTCAGGCCGGAAACTTGCGCCCGGCATGGTTTTTCCGCACTTCAGGCGGCGTTTCTTCCCTCCTCCAGATGTGCTAGCGTACAGTCCTTGAGCCTATTTCTCGCGTCCCGCGTGGAGGCAGCCATGAAAAGGGTTGCGATGATCCTCCTTATGTCCTCAGTGCTCGGCGGAATACCGGCAACGGCAGGCGACAACGACCCGCCCGTGCCGCCCTCGACCAGCAAGGTGCCGCACGTCACCCAGATCCACGGCCGCACCCTGAAGGATGACTACTTCTGGCTGCGCGACAAGAAGAATCCAGACGTTATCAAGCATCTCGAGGCCGAGAACGCCTACACCGAGCAGCTGATGGCGCCCACCAAGCCGCTGCAGGACAAGATCTACGGCGAGATCGTGGCGCGCGTGAAGCAGACCGACCTGAGCGTCCCCACGCGCAACAACGGCTACTTCTATTACTCGCGCACCGAAGAGGGTAAGCAGTATCCCTGGATCTGCCGCAAGAAGGGCGCAATGGACGCGCCCGAAGAGGTCATGCTCGACTTGAACGAGCTGGCCAAAGGCCACACCTTCATGTCGCTGGGCGCGCAAACGGTGAGCGACAACACGAACCTGCTCGCGTACTCGACCGACTCCACCGGATACCGCCAGTACACGCTGCACGTGAAGGACCTGCGCACCGGGCAGACGCTGGGCGAAGCGATCGAGCGCGTGGGTTCCGTCGTCTGGGCTGCCGATAACAAGACGCTGTTCTACGTGACGGAAGACGCGGTCTCGAAGCGCAACGACAAACTGTGGCGGCACGTCGTAGGCAGCGACAAGAGCGAGCTGATCTACGAAGAGAAAGACGAGAAGTTCGATATTGGGGTGGGCCGCTCGCACGACAGGAAGATCATCTTCCTGCGTGCCGGCGCGAAGACATCGAATGAAGACCGCTGGCTCGCGTCGAGCGATCCGACCGGCAGCTTCAAGGTCATCCTGCCGCGGCAGGACGGGCACGAGTATCGCGCTGATCATTACAACGGCCAGCTCTACATCACGACGAACAAGAACGCGAAGAACTTCCGCGTAGTCACCGCGCCGCTCAACGACCCCGCCGAGAAGAACTGGAAGCCGTTCATCGCCCACGACCCGAAGATCAAGGTCGAATTCATCACGTTCTTCGCCGGCCATGGCGTCGTGTCGGAGAAGGAGAACGGCCTCGACTATCTGCGCATCATCGACATGAAGACGCAGCAGTCGCACCGCGTCGCGACGGACGAAGAAGATTTCTCCATCAACCTGGCCGGCAATCCCGAGTTCGACACCACGGCGCTGCGCTTCAACTACCAGTCCATGGTCACGCCGCCTTCGGTCTACGAATACGACATGAACACGAAGGCGCGGCAATTGCTCAAGCGCCAGGAAGTGCTTGGTGGCTACGATCCGAAGAACTACGCAGCGAAACGCGTGTGGGGCGTGGCGCGCGATGGAACCAAGGTACCCATTTCGCTCGTATATAAGAGTGGGCTCCAGCTCGACGGCAAAGCCCCTATGTTGCTTTACGCTTATGGTTCGTATGGCATCTCGATGCCGCCGGGATTCTCGTCTCCGCGCCTCAGCCTGCTGGACCGCGGCGTCGTCTATGCGCTGGCGCATATCCGCGGCGGCGGCGAGCTCGGTGAACCCTGGCGCGAGCAAGGCCGCATGATGCAGAAGATGAACACTTTTACCGACTTCATCGATTGCGCCGACTGGCTCGTCAAGAACAAATACACGGCGAGCGATCGACTCGTCATTCAGGGAGGCAGCGCCGGCGGCCTGCTGATGGGCGCCGTCGTCAACATGCGGCCGGACTTGTTCAAGGCAGTGATCGCGCAGGTACCGTTCGTCGACGTCATCAACACCATGCTCGACGCTTCCCTGCCGCTCACCACGAGTGAATACCTGGAGTGGGGCAATCCGAACGAGAAGGCCGCGTTCGACTACATGATCCGGTACTCGCCGTATGACAACATCAAGAAGCAGCCGTATCCCACGCTGCTGGCCATGGTGTCGCTGAATGACAGCCAGGTGCCGTACTGGGAAGGCACGAAATTCGTCGCCAAACTGCGCGACAATAAGACGGACAAGAACCCGCTCATGCTGAAGGTCAACATGGGCGCGGGCCACGGCGGAGCCTCGGGGCGTTACGATGCCTGGCGCGAGACGTCATTCCTGTACGCCTTTGCGCTGTGGCAGATGGGGATCACGAACTAGGAGGACACCATGGGCGCATTTTGCCAACACTGTGGTCAGCCGATTCCCGCAAACGCGCGCTTCTGCCAGCATTGCGGACAGACCCAACCGGCAGCCGCGTCAGCACCTGACGCGCCGGTAGCCGTGGCGCCGTCTGCGCCGCCGCCTTCGTATTCCTATGGCGCACCTGCCGTGGCGATGCGGTACGGTGGATTCTGGGTACGATTCGTGGCGTTCATCATCGACTGCATCGTCGTGGGACTGGTCACAGCGCCATTCCGCTTCCTGTTCTTCGCCGCGGGCATGAATCACCGCGGGTTCGAAGATTTTGATCCGAGCCACATGGCGATGGCGGCTTCGATCATCGCAGCCAACGCCACGCTGAGCCTGGCCGCTACCCTGATCTACGAAGCCGGCATGGTCAGCTCGTCCAAACAGGCCACGCTCGGCAAAATGGTGTTTCGCATGAAGGTGACGGACCTGAACGGGCAACGGCTCTCGTTCCTTCACGCCGTCGGCCGCTACTTCGCCAAGTGGGTCTCGTCAATCACGCTGTGCATCGGCTACATCATGGTCGCGTTCACCGAACGCAAGCAGGGACTGCACGACATGATCGCCGGCACCTTGGTCGTGCAAGAGCAATCCGTGCCCTACCCGATCGTGCCGCAGCAACCGGTTTAGCGGCTATAATGCGCGCACATTGCTCGCATCCGGAACGAGGCTAGGGCCCTACGAAGTCGTGTCGCCGATCGGCGCCGGCGGCATGGGCGAAGTCTATCGTGCGCGCGACACGCGGCTCGACCGCACCGTCGCCATTAAAGTTCTCAGCGCATCGCTGCACGCCACCTCGGAAGTAAGAGCGCGCTTCGAGCGTGAAGCGCGCACGATCTCGCAACTCCAGCATCCCCACATCTGCACGCTGCACGATGTCGGCCGGCACGAGGGCACCGATTTCCTCGTCATGGAGTATCTCGAAGGGGAAACGCTGGCTGACCGCATCCGCCGCGGCGTGCTTCCGCTTGACCAAGTGCTGAAGATCGGAAGTGAGATCGCCGATGCACTCGACAAAGCCCACCATGCCGGCATCGCGCATCGCGACCTCAAGCCCGGCAACATCATGCTGACGAAAGCGGGCGCGAAGCTGCTCGACTTCGGCCTTGCCAAGCCGCTCGCCGCCATCGCGTCGACGGCGGGCAGCGCACCGCTGCTTTCCGCAGCGGTCACGCTCACTTCGCCAAGCCCGGCACATTCGCCGCTGACCAGCGCGGGGATGATCGTCGGCACCATTCAGTACATGGCGCCGGAGCAGATCGAAGGCAAGGAGGCGGATACGCGCAGCGACATCTTCGCCTTCGGCGCGGTGCTTTACGAAATGGCCACCGGCAAGCGCGCCTTCGAAGGGAAATCGCAGCTCACCGTCGCGAGCGCCATCCTGGAAAAGGACCCCGAGCCGGTGAGCACGGTGCGCACGGCTGCCGCCGCGCTTGAACCCGTCCTGCGAGGCTGCCTGGCGAAAGACCCGCACGAGCGCATCGAGAGCGCGCACGACGTCGCGCTACAACTGCGCTGGATCGCGCAAACCGTGGCCAGCACCCCGGCGATTTCTGTCCCGACGGCTGCCGCCCCGAAGAGACTGTGGCTCGCCGGCGCTGCCGGTCTGGTCCTATTCGCCGCCGTCGGCGGTTACTGGCTCGGTGCACGCGATCGCAGCGCATCGATGCACGTCCAGATCCCGCCGCCCGACAAGTTCGTCTTCGACGCCACTGGTGACTACGGCGGCGTGCCTGTTATCTCGCCGCAGGGCGACCGCGTGGCGTTCTCCGCTCACAGTCCGAACAGCACCAAGGCTCTCTGGGTGCGTCCACTGAACAGCTTCGTCGCCCAGCGTCTCGAGGGGACTGAAGGCGCCGGGCATCCGTTCTGGTCACCCGACGGCCGCTATCTCGGATTTTTCGCCAACGGCAAGGTGAATAAGGTGTTGGCGGCCGGCGGGCCGGTTACGGCGCTCGCCATCGCGGAGAACCCGCGCGGCGGCACCTGGTGCAGCTCCGATGTCATCCTCTTCGCGCCAAATTTTCAGGGGCCGCTGAGCCAGGTCAGCGCCAGCGGCGGCGCCGCCAAACAGGCAACCTCGGTCGACACCTCCAGACATTCCACGCACCGCTGGCCAGCGTGCCTGCCCGACGGCAAACATTTCCTTTACCTCGCGACACAACACCAGGGTGGCCGCGCGGACGAGAACGGCATCTACTTCGGAGCCTTGGACGGCCAGGACACTCGTCTGGTGGTCGCCAGCGATTCCTCCGGCCAATACGCCTCCGGCTACCTGCTCTTCCACGCGCAGGCCTCGCTGATGGCGCAGCCGTTCAATCCCAGATCCGGCGCGCTGAGCGGCGAAGCAGTGGCACTGCTCGATAAGGTGAAGTACGACTCTGGCGTGTGGCGCACAGCGTTCAGCGCTTCTGACACCGGGATCTTGGGATATCTGCCAGGTGCCTCTGGCGTGTCCGGCACGGACCTGGTCTGGTTCGATCGCAAAGGGAACACCCAGGGGCTAGCTGGACAGCGCGGCACCTATTCGGACCCGCGGATCTCGCCCGACGGCAAACGGCTGGCCTTTGTCGCGGGCGATCCCATCTGGGACGTATGGGTCATGGACCTGGAGCGCGGCTCGCGCACACGCGTTACGTTCGACCAGAGCGTTAAAGCGCAACCGGCGTGGTCGCCCGATGGCAAGCAACTGGCGTTCTCCGTGACCAAGCCTTCATCCGGGGGCGCTTTCGCTGTCATCCATGCCAAGGCTGCCAACGGCAGTGGAGGCGACCGCACCCTGGTGGAGGAGCCGGGCAATGGCACCGTCAATCCTGAGTTCTCGCCCGATGGCAAGCACCTCGTGTATCTGCGGCGTACCAACTCACGCGGCGTTGGCATCTACGCCAAGCTGCTCGAGGGAAATGCGGCGCCGTTTGCAGTGGTCGCAGCAGCCGATCCCCAATCGTCACTAGGCGCATTCCGCATCTCGCCGAATGGACGCTGGATCGCGTATGAATCGACTGAATCCGGCCGTAACGAGGTCTACATCGCTCCTTTTCCTAACGGCGACGGCAAGTGGCAGGTCTCCAACAGCGGCGGCAACTTTCCCTGTTGGCGGGCCGATGGCAAAGAGATCTTCTTTTATTCCCCGAACGACGAAGCATTCGCCGCGACGGTGGGAGAGAGCGCAGGCGAGTTGAAGGTGGGAACGCCGCAGCTTCTGTTCCACACCAATGCCAGCGCCGTCGGCATTCCCTACGACGCCGCGCGCGATGGGCAACGCTTCCTGGTGAACCGCGCTGAAGACGAATCCATCGCACCCCTTCACCTCATCACGAACTGGACAGCAGAACTAAAGAAGAAATAGCCACAAAGAAAATGCCCGGCAGATCCTGCCGGGCCTGTCCGCTTTCCGCTCGTTCGATAGCCGGCGGCTGTTGAGCGGCTATTTGGGCGAATACGCGACCCCAACTTCCTGCGCCACCTCCGCGAAGCGTGGATCAGCGGTCCAGAGCCGGTGTCCGCCCGAGATGGCCGACGCCAGCAGTTGGACGTCGATCCAGCCGACCCCGCGGCCATTCAGGCGGCGGTTGCGCACGAGGGCGAGGACGTGCTCGTGGGGAATCGACCGCGTACGTCGCAACTGTTCGTAACGCAGCAGCAAGGGAAGACGGCCGCCCTTGTCGCCCATCAGCAATTCAGCGAACACTAGATCGTGCCCGACAACATCGTCCGCTTGGAGGAGTGCGTCCAACCCCGAGAGGTATGGCTCACGGTGAAGCAAAAAACGGATCCAAACAGAGGTGTCGACGAGAACCATTTATGCGGCGGACCGCCGTCGACGATTGCGGGAATTCCGCGCAGGCGGTTCCCGCCTTCGCGGCACGTCCTGGGCATCGGGTTCCGAGCCGGCAAACTTACGTAATTCTTGAGACGCCCAGTGGTGCAGCAGGCTCTTCAAGCCTTGACGCACCGTGTCGGTGTCCGTGGTTGCACCACAGGCTGTCTTCGCCTGGGCTAGCAACTTCTCATCAATATTCAATGTCTTCTTCATATGTACGATTCTGCCATACTTATATGGCTAGTCAAGCCATATCGATTCTGTACAAAGAAAAGCCCGGTCACGATCGCCGGGGGCTCTTCAAACGATTGCCTGCTTACGCCGCCGCCACCGGATTCGCAGCTGCGACTTTTTCTTTTTCCTGCTGCTCGTGCCTTTGCTCGCGCTCGCTCTGCGGCAGCGCGATGCCCAGCACTTCTTCGACGTGGCGCACGTAATGCACCTCGATGCCTTGCAGTTGCTCCGGCGTCAGGTCCTCTTCCACGTTCATCTTGTTGTCCGCGGGAAGAATGACGGTGCGGACGCTGGCGCGCTTCGCCGCCAGCACCTTCTCCTTCACGCCGCCGATGGGCAGCACGTGGCCGGTGAGCGTGACCTCGCCGGTCATGGCGGTCAGCATCTTCACCGGCTTGTCGGTAAGGAGTGATACGAGCGCCGTCGTGATGGCGATACCGGCGCTCGGTCCGTCCTTGGGGATCGCTCCCGCCGGCACGTGGACGTGCAGGTCGTACTTGGTGAACTCATCCTCCGGGATGCCGAGTTGCGAGGCGTTCGCGCGCACCCAACTGCGGGCGGTGCGCATGGACTCCCGCATCACGTCCTGCACCTGCCCAGTGATCTCGAACTCGCCCTTCCCTTTCATCTTGTTGACTTCGATGAAGAGGATGTCGCCGCCGGTGGGCGTCCAGGCGAGCCCCACGACGACGCCAGAGCGCTGCGTGCGCTCGGCGATCTCGGTGTCCACACGGATCTTGATGCCACCGAGGAAATCCTGGATCACGTCCTTGGTGACGACCAGCTTCTCGTGCTTGCCTTCAGCGATGCGACGCGCCTGCTTGCGGCACACTGTGCCGATCAAGCGCTCCAGGTTGCGCACGCCCGCTTCGCGCGTGTAGTGCCGGATGATGAAACGTGTCGACTCCTCCGGCAGCTCCAGTTGCTCCGCCGGAATACCGTTCTCATCAAGCTGCCGCGGGATCAGATAGCGATACGCGATGTGGACCTTCTCCTCCTCCGTGTATCCCTGCAG
>CAYWSH010000087.1:0-14301 GCA_964460655.1 uncultured Terriglobales bacterium
GCGGCTTCACGCAGGACGATGCGCACATCTTCTGCACGCCGCAGCAGATCGAAGATGAGATCGTCGGTTGCATCGACTTCGCGCTCGCCGTGCTGCACACGTACGGCTTCTCCGAGTACCAGGTCGAGCTTTCGACTTGGGACCCGGCCGACCGCAAGACCTATATGGGTAGCGATGAGGACTGGGCACTTGCCAATCGCTCGTTGGAGCATGCCCTGCAGCGCCGCAACATTGCGTTCAAGACCATTCCCGGGGAAGCTGCGTTCTACGGGCCGAAGATCGACGTCAAGCTCGTCGACGCCATCGGCCGGCTATGGCAGCTCTCCACCGTGCAGTTCGATTTCAACCTGCCGCAGCGCTTCGAGCTGGAATATGTCGGCGAAGATGGCGGGCGCCATCGTCCGCTGATGGTCCATCGCGCGCTCTATGGAAGCGTCGAGCGCTTCTTCGGCGTGCTGTTGGAGCACTACGCGGGCAGCTTCCCGGCGTGGCTCGCGCCCGTGCAGTCGGTCATCATCCCGATCAGCGAGCGGCACGTCGAGTATGCGAAGAAGGTCGAAGCAGCGCTGAAGGATATCGGCGCGCGCGTCGAGGTGGACGCCCGCAACGAGAAGATGAACGCCAAGATCCGCGAGCATGCGCTGCAGAAGGTGCCGTTCCTGCTGGTGGTCGGCGACAAGGAGGCCGAGGCCGGCCGCGTGAACGTCCGCACGCGCGGCAAGGAGAAAACGGAGGATGTGGCCCTCATGGAGTTCGTCGCTCGCCTAGGGAAGCTGATCACGGAGAAGGCGGCGGCGTTATGATGCCGTGCGCTTGAGGTGTTGTATGAAGCCGCTCGCCGCGTTCGTGCTTTTTCTCGCCTCCGCTGCGTTTTCCGCCGATGTCCCGGTTCTGGTGCGCCTCACTACTCCGCTCGATGCTAAGAGCGTGAAGATCGGTGATACGGTCACGGTCGTGGTGATGCAGCCATTGCAGCAAGACGGCCGCGTCGTGTTGCCCAAGGGCAGCAGATTGCAAGCGCGCGTTACTTATGCGGCGGCGCAGGAGAACAAGAAATCCGACTCATCGCTCGGCCTGCTGTTCGAGAGAGCTGAAACGCCGGCGGGTACGGTGACGATCGACGGCATTCTGCAAGCCATTGCCGCGCCAGTCGAAAAAAACAGCGGCGACAGCGACGATCCGTTCTCCACGATGAGCCACTCCATGCAGCCCAATATGCGTGCCGGCAGCGGCGGTGGCGGTACCGGTGCAGCCATCATCGATCGCAAGCAGCCGACACCCGACCAGGGCGCGACGCAGAGCGATGGCGACCTCACGACCGCGTCGCAAGGCGTGGTCGGCTTCGAGGATGTCTATTTGAACCTCGAGCTCTCGAATAAGACGCAGTCGTCAGTCATGACCGCGACCAAACGCAACCTCAAGCTGCCCGCCGGAACGCGCATGGTCGTGCAAATGCACGCTACGCAGAAGTGGCCAGAGCCGACGCGGCAGAACTAAGCGTAGAAGTCGGCGATCACCTCGACCACGTACCGCTGCTCATCTTCCGTAAGCTCAGGAAACACCGGCAGCGCCAGCACTTCCCGGCTGGCGCGTTCGGACTCGGGGAATGCGCCTTTTTCATAGCCTAGCCAAGTCAGCGCCGGTTGCAGATGGAGCGGCGTCGGATAGTAGACTTCCGTGCCGACACCATGCTCCGTGAGGAAGGCCCGCAACTCGTCGCGGCGGTGAGCGCGCACGCAGTATTGGTGGAAGATGTGGTACGCCGATGCTGCGACCTGTGGCGTGACGAGCGGACTCTCGGCGGTCGCGGTCGCCCCTGTCAGGCCCGCATCGCGGAGCAGCTTCGTGTACGTTGTGGCGCGGTGATTCCGCTCCTGGTTCCAGCGCTCCAGGTGCCGTAGCTTCACGCGCAAGATGGCCGCCTGCATCGCATCGAGGCGGCTGTTCCAGCCGAACTCGTCGTGCTGGTAGCGTTTCGTCCCGCCGTGATTGCGCAACACGCGCAGACGCTCGGCGACGTCCGGATCACTCGTCGTCACCAATCCTGCGTCTCCCGCTGCGCTGAGGTTCTTCGTCGGATAGAAACTGAATGCCGCGGCCTTGCCCAGCGTCCCGGCGCGGCGGCCGCACCAACTCGCACCGAACGCCTGCGCCGCGTCTTCGACGATCGCGAGATTGAGTTCTTCCGTGAGCCGTGCAAATGCATCAGCATCCACGCACTGCCCGTAGAGATGGACCGGCAAGATCGCCTTCAGGTTCACCGGCTTGTTCTCACGCAGCCGCGCTTCGGCAGCTTGCGGTGAGAGGTTGAACGTCTGCGGATCGATGTCGGCCAGCACCGGCCGCGCCCCCGCGCGCACGATGGCGCTGACGCTGGCAAAGAAACTGAAGGGCGTGGTCAGGACATGGTCGCCCGCACCGACTCCGCAGGCCTGCAGCGCCAACCAGATGGCGTCCGTGCCCGAAGCACACCCCACGGCGATGCAGCCGCCGAGCCAGTCGCCCGCTTCGCGCTCGAACGCCGCTACTTCCTCGCCGAGGATGAAGTGCTGCGAGTCGACGACGCGGCCCACAGCCTCCATGATCTCGGCACGCAATGGCGCGTATTGCCGGCTCAGGTCGAGCAACGGGACACGCTGTGCGGCGCGCGGCACACGCGACTTGGTCTTGGACGTGGGCATTCTGGGGAAACTCGATTCTACACGTCCCAAAAGCTCGACCGCTAAGGACGCATCTGCGGCTGGGGGAAGTCGCGTCGCGCCTGCATCGCCGCCAGGCTATCCTCGAGTTGCGTGAGGAGCTCGGCAACTTTGAGTCCCTCACAAAGCGGAACGAAGGGCGAGAGATTGCGGATGGCGCGCGCCAGAACCGACTGTGCGCCGGCGAGATTGCCGGTCGAATGATGATGGAGCGCGACGGCGGCCTGCGTCAGTCCCTGGACAAAGAGCTTGCTCGGGCCGCACGTCGCGCGCCACGCGTCTTCCAGCGCTTCATGCGCATCGTAATAGTGGCCGGCGTTGAAGAGTGCGATGCCATGGCGCAAGTGGTCGTCTCGCCGGTCCATCTGCCTCCACTGTAAAAGAAAAACGCGGGCGAACTCTCGCCCGCGTCACAACATCTCGAAAAGCACTATTTGCCGAACAAGCCGTAATGACTGGCCGCGGCCATGAAGAACAGCATCGGGATCGAAAGCCAGGCATTCGTGCGCGATGCCAGGAACGCCTGTCGCGCGAGCTTCGGGCCGTCGGCCGGCGGTGTGCCGGCGAGCGCACCGTTGATGATCTTCTTGTTGTTGCGCCAGATGATGCCCCACACGTTCATCATCATGAGCCAGCCGTAGCCGCCGCCGAGTCCGATGGAGATGAGCCGGTTGCTCTCCCATTCGCGGTCGTTCATATAGATGAAACCGTACGACGCCGCTGCGATGATGATGGCCACGATCGCGGCGTAGACCCAACCGTTCGCCGGCGCCGCATTCACCACGGCGTACTCGACTGCCCACGCCACCGTCCAGAGCACGACAAAAAGGCCGATCACTTTCAGTGCGCCGGTCGGCGAGGCGCCGTTGCGCGCGTCAACGGCGACGATGGTCTGGGCCCAGTACCAGAAACCGACGAACACCGTGGCGACCGCTCCCCAGCGGAACCACCAGAGCGCCGGCAGCGTCAGGTTCTTGAAGATGTTCTTTTTCACCTCGGCGTCGGTCACCGTCTTCATGAACGGCACGTTCACCAGGTTGAAGAAGTAAAGCAAGCCGATCCAGGTGATACCGGCAAGGAAGTGCGCCCAGCGCAGGACGATCTGCAAGTTCTCAGAATCCGTGTGCGTCGGCATGACGTAGGCAAACAGGCTGACACCGTGCATGGTCTCCTCCGGAAGAGTGCGAGCGTGAAGATCACCACAGCAGGGCCCGACAGCGACAGCGCAACGCTACGAGGATTCTGCGGCAAGCAACGGTCGTTGTAAATGACGAAACGGAGGCGGCGCTCGCTTGATAAATCTCCGGCGGCGCGCGTATCGTAAAACGATTGGGGCTGAGCGGTTGGCTCAGCCATGCCTGCCGGCTCTTGGCCGGGCAGGCGATTGCAAGTGTGGTCACAAGGAGATCGGCAGATGGAAAACAAGCCGGCGCAGAATATCCAGGATTCTTTTCTCAATACCGCCCGCAAGGACAAGGCGAACATCACCATCTATTTGCTGAGCGGCGTGAAGTTGAGCGGCCGCATCCGCTCCTTCGACAAGTATTCGGTCGTGCTGGAGACGAACAATCAGGAACAATTGATCTTCAAGCACGCCATCTCGACCGTGGTCATGGGGCGGATGAGTCACGCCGTCGAGCGGCCCGAGCCGCGACCTGCGGCTAGCGCTCCTGCAAGTACTGCACCACCCGCTGCCGTCCCTTCCGGCACTGAGGGATAACTCATCTCGCGTCCGCGCAGCCACCCGGGGGATCGCGTCGCCGTGGGCGATGGCGCACGGCGACTGCGCTCTTCCCGCGCCGCCACGATCACGCTGCAATCCGGCCCCGAGCGCGCCTTCCTCGTGGGCGTGGAACTCCGCTCCCGGCGCGGCATTCCCGCACCCGAAGGGGAGACGGCCATGCGCACGCAGGCACGCGCCGCGGTCCGACGCAAAGGCCAGGAGGAAACCGCGCCCGATCTTGATGCCGCCGAATCGCTTGCCGAACTGCGCGAACTGGCGACCAGTGCCGGCGCGGAGGTCGCGGGTGAATCGCTGCAGCGCCGCGACCGTCCGGATCCCGCCACCCTGATCGGAGGCGGAAAGCTGGCGGAGATCAACGCACAGGCGGCTGCCACGAACGCTGATGTAGTCCTGTTCGACCACGAGCTCACGCCGTCGCAGCAACGCAACGTCGAGAGCGAGGTCGGGCGGCGCGTGATCGACCGCACCCAGCTCATCCTCGACATCTTCGCGCGCCACGCGCGCACGCGCGAAGGCCAGTTGCAGGTCGAACTGGCGCAACTGGAATACCTGCTGCCGCGGCTCGCCGGACGCGGTCGCGAGATGTCGCAGCTCGGTGGCGGGATCGGGACCCGTGGACCTGGCGAAACCCAGCTTGAGACCGACCGGCGGCGCATTTATCGCCGCATCCGGCACATCAAGGATCAGCTCGAGGACGTCCGCCGCCATCGCGAGCGCCAGCGCGAACGGCGGCAGTCGGTCCCCGTGGCGACCGTGGCTCTCGTCGGCTACACCAACGCCGGCAAGTCCACGCTGTTCAACGCTCTGACCAATGCCGGCGTAGTCGCCTCGGCGCGCATGTTCGCCACACTCGATCCCACGCTGCGCGCCGTTACCCTGCCCTCGCGCCGCAAGGTCCTGCTGAGCGATACCGTGGGTTTCATCCGCAACCTGCCGCATGCACTGGTCTCGGCGTTCCGCGCGACGCTGGAAGAAGTACAGCGCGCCGCACTCATTTTGCACGTCAGCGACGTGACCAGCCCGCACCACAAAGAGCAGGATGCACAGGTCGAACAGGTGCTGCACGAGCTCGAAGCGCATGCTACGCCACGCGTGCACGTGTTCAACAAGATCGACCTGCTACCGGAAGCGAAGCGTTCGGCGCTCCTGACAGCCGAAACGAAAGACGCCGTGTACGTGTCGGCGGCGAAGGCGCTGGGGCTCGCAGCCCTGCTCGCGCGTATCGATGAAGTGGTTGCTGTCGACCCGGTGCAGCACGTCCGGCTGCGTGTGCCGCAGGCCGACGGTAAAGCGCTAGCGCTACTGGAAGCGCATGCGCGCATCGTGGCGCGGCGTTATCGTGGCGGATTCGTGGAATTGGAGGCCGAAGCGCCCGAGTCGGTACTGCTCAGGGTGCGCGATTACGTGCGTCCAGGCCGCAGCGCATGACGGCTGTTGATTAAGCGCGCACGATCTTCCGGCGTGCAGAAAGCGCCTCGAGCGCTTCGCGCGTCTCACGCGGCAGGTGATAGGACTCATCGTCGCGCGGATACTCGTGCGCTTCCACATCGCGGCGGAATTGCTGCGCCGCGTTGCGTATCGCTGCGCCCACGTCTCCATAGTTCCGCACGAATTTCGCCGGCGGCGTGAACGTCAGGTTCAGGATGTCGTTAAGCACGAGCACCTGGCCGTCGCAGTCGGGCCCGGCGCCGATGCCGATGGTCGGGCACGAGACTTCGCCCGTGATCATCGTCGCGACCTCGCGCGGCATGCCTTCGAGCACGATGGCGAACGCGCCGGCATGGTCGAGTGCGAGCGCGTCCTTCATGAGTTGTTCGACCGCGGCCAGCGTCTTGCCCTGGACCTTGTAGCCGCCCATCAGGTGAAGCGACTGCGGTGTGAGCCCGATGTGGCCCATCACCGGGATCTCGGCCTCGAGCAGCCGGCGGACAAGCTCAGCTCGCTTGGCGCCGCCTTCGATCTTCACCGCCGCCGCGCCGCCTTCCTTCATGAAGCGCACTGCATGGCGCAGCGTGTCGTCGATGCTTCCATGGTACGAGCCGTACGGCATGTCGGCGATGACCAGTGCGTGCTGCACACCGCGACGCACGGCACGCGTGTGGTGGAGCATCTCGTCGACCGTGACGGACAGCGTGTTCTCGTAGCCGAGCACGACCATGGCGAGCGAATCGCCCACCAGCACCATGTCGATGCCGGCCTCGTCCACAAGGCGTGCAGAGGCATAGTCGTAGGCCGTCAGGCAGGTTATCGGCTCGCGCCGATGCTTTTTGTCACGTATGGAAAGGGTGGTGACGCGCGAAGGGAAACCCGTGGTGACGCTCACAAAGCCTCCAGTGCAGTTCCGTATGCCGGATACCGCCTGCTGACCCATATGATGCTCCGCTGCCGCGGAGGTGGCAAGGGATTTTGCGGCCGCAACAAAACCGTGCGATCACGCGCATCTCGCGCAGCCACGATCCACCACTGATTCGGGAATACCGCATCCCGTGCTGGTTTCGCTGACTTTCCCACATCCACGAAGTCGCCGTTCTTGGCCATCCATACGGCTTTGCGCGTATCCGTGATGCGCGCAGTCAGCGAAACTCAGCCAAACTCGCGTGAAACGAGAGAACCGCGCTGCACAAATTCTGGTCACGCTGCTGTGGAAGTCGTGCCAAGCGATTGAAAAGAAACGCCGGAAAATCGCGGCGAAATTCGTTTGACATTAAGAATGCGAGGAGTAAAACCACACTCGTTCTTTGACATGTTCTGTGGTTCACCGGTTGGCAGCGACTTACCGGGGCTCGAGCCGCAAATCACTCGCCGGACCGACGGGTCAACGGTGAGAGGGTTGGCAAGGGTCTTTAGTGGCTGGCTGGTCGAGATGGACAGGAACAGGTCAGAGGCAAGACAGAATCCCGAGGCGTTGTCCAGGTCGTCCTGTTGGCAGTAAGCCCGGAACCTGAGCTGGGACCGCACGACGCGTACTCAAGGTACCACGCGAGCCGCGAGGCTTACGCGATACCGTCAGAACGCGAAGCTCCGCAAGGAGTCTTCGAAGACGCGAAAGCGGATTCGGGGTGCAGGTCGGCGAAGGGCTAAAGCGAGCTGCTGGCGGAGATGACAAGGGTGACGGGACCTCGGGATTCTTTTTTCTGAAAACCGCTAGAGGCCCGCGAGCTACCAGACACCCGGAAGGCCTTGCGGCGCGCTACGCGGCCTGAACCGGCCGCTCCGCTTTTTTCCTGCTTCGCTCCAAACCGCTGGAGAAACGCGGGATGAGTCCTAGCGGCTTTCCGGCGCAGGGCGGTCGGGATAGTAGCCATCGCGCGCCTGCACAACCTGGTCTTTGCGGCGCGTAGCGAGGGCGATCTTGCGGTAGCCGCCGTCGTCGGCCGGCTTGTCGGAGGTGTAGCCGATGTTGTACTGGTTGCGCAGCTCTTCTTGGATGCGCCCGTAGATCTCGGCGACGCTTTGCTTCTTCCCGAACTCGAACATGCGGCCGCCGGTCTCGCGCGTCAGTTGCTCGAGGATCTTTTTCCCGTCCACATGCTCGCGATGCTCTGGCTGAGGACTGCGCCCACCGCCGCCACCACGACCGCCGCGTCCGCCACCACCGCCTCCTGGCCAGCCTCCCGGACCGCCGCGCCGTCCGCCGCCGCCACCACGCCCGCCACCCGGCGGACCGTAGCTCGGACGGCGATCTTCCTCTTTGTCCTTGAAGTAGATCGCGTACACGACCGTATCAGCGCGTTGCGCAGCCTCAATGGCGCTGGCGAGCGAGAGTTTGCTGCCGCGGTCTTCGCCATCGGTCAACAGGACCACTGCTTTCCTTCCCGGCTGCTTCTTCAGCAGTTCGTCTGCGGCGAGAAAGACGGCATCGTACAGCGCGGTGCCGCCGCCGGAGCCATGGCCACGCGGACCGCGACCACCGCGCTGATCATTGGGATCGCGATTCGGGGGATTGCGATTCGGATCGGGTGGGTCGTCGCGCCGTCGCAGCCCCGGCATGTCGCCGGGCCGGAGTTCATCGAGCGCCTGCCGTAGTTTCGCGCGCGAATTCGTCAGGTCCTGCAATAGCTCGACGTCAAAATCGAAGTGGATGAGGAAGGCTTTGTCCTTGTCCTCGCGTACCATGTCGTCGAGGAAGGCGGCGCTGGCGCTGCGCTCCTCTGTCAGCACGTTGCGCATGCTCTCGCTCGTATCGACCAGCAGGCCGAGCGTGAGCGGCAGGTCAGTCTGGCGCGAGAAGTACTTCACCGCCTGTGGACGTCCATCTTCTTGCAGCGTGAAATCGTTCTGCGTGAGGTCGTTGACGATGCGGCCTTGCTTGTCCCGCACCGTCGCGAGCACGTTCACGACCTTTACGTTGGACGTGAACGTCGGCGCCTGCTGCGCGTGCAGCAGCGCGAGCGCCAGGAGAGCGGCGGTCGCAGGCTTCGCGATGCGGTCGAAAGTCAAACCTTCACCACAGAGGACGCAGAGATGCACAGAGAGATGCTGTTCCCTTGAACGCTTGTGACGAAAAAAGTTGCGGCGGGTTTACACGCTGACCGGCTGCCCCGCCAGTTCCGCCAGCAGTTCCCGCAGTCGGCTGAGCACCTCCCCGGCCTGCGTGTTCTTCAGGGTGAAGCGAAGCAACCCCTGCGGTGTGAATTGGGCACCACGCTCCCGAGCGACGAACTGTGCCAAACGCTCCGGCTCGATAGCGGCTTCTTCGGTGAACTTCACATTGATCTGGTCGCGCTTGCGGTCGATGGCGGCCACGCCGATGCGTTCGCACAAGAGTTTGAGCGCGGCATACTGCGCGAGGTTCTCGACCGGTGGTGGCGGCGCGCCGTAGCGGTCGGTCATCTCGGCGCGGACGTCGGCAAGTTGCTGCTCGCTCTCCACGCCGGCCATGCGCTTGTACATGCGCAGCCGCTGGTTTTCTTCGGGGATGTAGTGGTTCGGGATGCGGATGTTCAGCCCGAGATTGAGCTGCACCGTGATCTCGGCGCGCACTTCCTCGCCCTTTAGCTCGCGGATGGTGCGCTCCAACATGGAGGTGTAGAGCTCGAAGCCAACAGCGTCGACGTGCCCGCTCTGCTCGCCGCCCAACATGTTGCCGGCGCCGCGCAATTCGAGATCGAGCGCGGCGATCTTGAAGCCGGCGCCTAGATCACTGAATTCCTTGAGTGCTGCCAGCCGCCGACGGGCCAGCGGCGTGAGTTCGACGTCGGGGGGGACCATCAGGAATGCGTACGCGCGCCGATTCGAGCGCCCCACGCGCCCGCGCAGCTGATACAGCTCGCTCAGTCCGAAGCGATCCGCGCGGTTGATCAGGATGGTGTTGCAGAGCGGGATATCGAGCCCGTTCTCGATGATGGTGGTCGCCACCAGCACGTCATGCTCGTGGCGCATGAACGCGAGCATCACTTTTTCCAGTTCGCCCTCCGACATCTGCCCGTGGCCCACAAGGATGCGCGCGCGCGGCACCCACTCCTGCAGCTTGGCGGCGATCTCGTAGATGCTCTCCACGCGGTTGTGCAGGAAGTAGACCTGGCCGCCGCGTTCCAGTTCGCGCTCGATGGCCGACTGCACCAGCTTCTCGTCCCAGGCGGCGACCACGGTCTCGATGGCGATGCGGTCGCGCGGCGGTGTCTCGATCACGCTCATGTCGCGCAGCCCGACGAGCGACATGTGCAGCGTGCGCGGGATCGGCGTGGCCGACATGGTCAGCACGTCGACTTCTTTCTTCAGCTGCTTCAGCCGCTCCTTGTGACGCACACCGAAGCGCTGCTCCTCGTCGACGACCACGAGCCCGAGGTCGTGGAACTTCAAGTCCTTTGACAGCAAACGATGCGTGCCGATCACGATATCGAGCTGCCCGGCTTCGACCTTCTCGACGATCTCTTGCTGCTGCTTCGCATTGCGGAAGCGCGAAAGCATCTCGATCTTGATGGGGAACTGCGCCATGCGCGACTTGAACGTTTCGTAGTGCTGAAAAGCCAGCACCGTGGTGGGCGCGAGCACCGCGACCTGCTTGTTGTCTGAGACCGCCTTGAACGCAGCGCGCATCGCGACTTCCGTTTTGCCGTAACCGACGTCGCCGCAGAGCAGGCGGTCCATCGGCTCCTGTTGCTGCATGTCGCGCTTCACGTCCTGGATGGCTTGCATCTGGTCGTCGGTCTCGCTGAACTCGAATGCGTCTTCGAACTCGCGCTGCCATTCCGTATCGGCGGGGAAGGCATGCCCAGCGGCGGTCTTGCGCGCAGCGTAGAGCTTGAGCAGCTCGTCGGCCATGTCCTTCATGGCCTTCTTTACGCGCGCCTTGGTCTTCGCCCACTGCTGCGTGCCCAGGCGGCTCAACGCCGGCCGCGCGCCCTCGGCACTGCGATATTTCTGAACGAGATCGAGGCGCGTGAGCGGTACATACAGCCGCGCAGCCTCGGCATACTCGAGGATCATGAACTCGACGGCGGAGCCGTCGGCCTGCGCGATCTCCTTCAGCCCCTGGTACTGGCCGATGCCGTGTTCAACGTGCACTACGTAATCGCCGATGGCGAGGTCACGGAAATCAGAGAGGAACGTCCCGACCTTCGACTTCTGCCGGAGCGGTGCGGCAACGACTGTCTCCTCCGCCTCGTCGAACAGGTCGCGTGCGCCGAAGATGGTGAGGCCGACTTCGGGAAGAGCGACGCCATGCGGCACGAAGCCGCGGACGAGCGTGATCGCGGCGAACTCACCGCTGAAGAATGACATCTCGTCCACGAAGCTCTCGCCCGGCCGCGGGGCGCGCGTGCCCAGGCGGAATGGCACGTTGTATTCGCTGAAGATGTCAGCCAGGCGCTCGACCTCCCCTGTGTTCGCGCCACAGAACAGCACGCTCTTCCCTTCACCGGCGAGCTTCTTCACCTCTTCGACCATCGCCGGCACCGATCCGTGGAAGCGCTGCGTGTCTTGCGACGCAAACTCGATCGCATCCGGGCCGAGCGCGAGTTGTTCCATGCTCGCACCCGGGCGCTGTGCGACCATCGCGTGCCACGCGTCGCTGAGGAAATAGAGTTCATGCGGGGGAGCCAGCGCCCCCACCTGGCTGCGCTCGTGCAGCTCAGCGACGCGCTCCCACCAGTGGTCGAGTTCCTGCTTCACCGCCGACGGTTCGTCCACAATGACGGCAGCATTCGTTACGAGGTCGAAGAACGTGGAGTCGCCCCCGGCAAGCGGCGCATAGAGCTCCCATCCCGGAAAGACCGTCGCACCCAGCGCGACAGCGGTTTCCTCGAGTACCGAGGCTTCGGCGGTAACGCGATGTCCGCTGAGCCGTGCGTGGATAGGGCCGACCAAGTCATCGGTGACGGGGGTCGGCGTGAGCGGCAGCAACACGACCTCTTCCATCACGCCCGCAGCCGACGACCGCTGCGTCTGCGGATCGAAGCGGCGGATGGAATCGACTTCGTCGCCGAACAACTCAACGCGCACCGGGCGCTCGGCCTCCGGCGGATACACGTCGAGGATGCCGCCGCGCACCGCGTACTCGCCCGGCATCTCGACGACGTCCGAACGTGTGTAGCCGACAGTGTTCAGGTGCTGCGTCGTCGCTTCGACGTCGAGCGTGTCGTTGCGCCGCACGACGCGTGCCAGCTGTGCGTAGTACTGCGGCTCGCGATAGCGCTGGAAAGTCGCTGCTACGGGCACGATGACCAGCGAGGCCCCTCCGGTCGCCATCTTCCAGAGCGCGATAGCCTGCTTCTCCTGCACCTCGGGATGCGGCGAAAGGTTCTGGTACGGCAGTACGTCGTGCGCGGGGAAAACGAAAACGCCGGCAGGATCGGCCGCGCCGCTCAGCTCAGCCAATGCCTGCACGACGGGCAGCAATTCCTCGGCGGCGCGATTCGTTGCCACGACGACGACCAGGGGCTTCCCGGCGGCGCGTTGCAGCTGCGGAAGATAGAGAGCTTTCGCGGTGGGAGTGAGTCCAGCGACACTTTGCCGCCCCGCGCCGGCCTTGAGGGGGGAGGCGGCACGCTGGAATGCAGGGCTCTTTTCCGCGTCCGCAAGCAATTCGCGGACGAAGGGCAGGATCACGGCTTCATTCTAAAGCATTGGCCCTAGGGGACGTGCGCTGTCCTAGGCTGGGTTGCCCATCGCGAGAAATTGCGGAATTGCCCGAATTGCAGAAAGTAAGAGCAGCGGAGCGGCCGGGGCAGGCCGCGCAGCGCGACGCGAGGCCTCTCGAGTCTCAGGGCGAGCGGTGCTCTCCAGCGGTTTTGGAGCGGAGCGACATCAATAAGGATACGGTTCGATCTTCCACTTATCGAAGACGCGTGCTTGGGTGAAGACCTGGAAGAGGTCGGGATCGATCTCCTTGTCTTTCACGGCAAAGCCGAGGATCTCGAGCGCCTTCTCCTGCGGCACGGCCTTCTTATAAGGGCGATCGGACGCGGAGAGCGCGTCGAAGATGTCGCTGATGGTCATCATGCGCGTCTGCACCGGGATCTCGGGCGCCGACAGCTTGTACGGATAGCCCAGGCCGTTCAGCTTCTCGTGGTGGCCGCGCGCGATGGCCGGGATGTTGCGGATCTCTCTGGTCCACGGGATCTGGTTCAGGAAGTTGTAGGTGTGGACCACGTGCGACTCGATCTGCCGGCGCTCCGAATCGTCGAGCGAGCCTTTGCGGATGGAGAGCAGCCGGACCTCGTCGATGGAGAGCAGCGGCCGCTCGTTGCCTTCGAAGTCGAACCAGTGGTTGGCGGCGATCTCCAGCAGCTGCTCGAAGTGGCCGGCGGGCAGCACCGTGGGCTCGTTCGCCGACATGACCACCTTCATGAAGTCGTCGATCTCCTTCGCCTGTTCGTCGAGTTCGTTGCGGAAGTGCTCTTCCCGCGCTTCGTACGCCGCCCGACCCTGTTCCAGCAGGTACTGCAGCCGATTGTGCAGCACCATGTTCTCGGCGGTGCGCTTCACCAGGTGGAAGCGCTCCTTGATCATCTCGAGCTGCGCCGGATACAGCTTTTTCGCCTTCACCAGCACTTCTTCGCGCACACCGACCTTACCGAAGTCGTGCAGCAGCGCGGCGTAGCGGATCTCTTTCATCTCCGAACGGCTGAACTTGACGTCGCGATACGGGCCGGAATCGGCCCGGTCGAGCGTCTCGGCGAAGGCGACCGTCAGGTTCGACACGCGGAAGCTGTGGCCTGACGTCGTGGGATCGCGTGCTTCGATGGCCGTGACCGAAGCCCGCACGAAGCCTTCCAACATGGCCTGGATGGCGGCATAGAGCCGGCTGTTCTCGAGCGCGACCGCCGCTTGCGACGCCAACGAGAGCGTGACTTCCTGCTGGCGCGCGGTGAACGGCACCACCTGCGCGATGACGGCGGCCAGCGAGGTGAGCCGCGTCTGCACATCGCGCTTCGCGTTAATCAACTGGATGACGCCGATGATCTCGTCTTTCTGGTTCTTCATCGGCACGGCGAGGATGGACTTGGTGCGGTAGCCGGAATCTTCGTCAAACTTGCGATTGATGGAGTAAGGCACGCCATCGGGCAGGTGATACGCGTCCTCGATGTTCACGACCTGACCGCTGCCCGCGACGTAACCGGCGATGGAGTGCGGCGATATCTCCATCGTCACCGCTTTGAACGGGACCTGCACGGAATCACCCTGCGCGAGGCGGAAACGCAGCATTTTTCGCTCGGGCGCGCCCGTTGCAGGCTGGCCATCACTCGGTGGTTCAGCCGGTACCGTCTCGACGAGATAGAGCGAACCGGCGTCGGAGCGCGTGATAGCGCGCGACTTCGTCAGGATCATCTCGAGCAGACGGTCCGTATCGTGCTCGGCGGAGAGCGCGGCGCCGATCTGGTTCAATTCATGGATCTCATTCGCCGCCAGCGACAG
>CAYWSH010000088.1:0-14287 GCA_964460655.1 uncultured Terriglobales bacterium
CTTTGCTCATGGAATACGCAAAGCGGTCCGCCAAGCCCGAGGTCGCGGCGATCGACGCCATATTAAGGATGACACCGCCGCCCTGCCGCTTCATCACCGGGATGCACGCCTGCAGACAGTGATATACACCGCGCACGTTCACGTCGAAGATGCGGTCGAAATCGGTCGCGGTGGTCTGCTCGAGCGTGCCGACGTGCGCGATGCCCGCATTGTTCACCAGGATGTCGATGCGATCGGACGCTGCCAGCTTGGCTACCGCGCGCTGCACCGCCGCCGCGTCGGTCACGTCGCATGCATGCGCGACCGCGTTGCCACCAGCGTCGCGTACCTCGTGGATCGTCTCCTCCGCCCGCGCCGAATCAACGTCGAGCACGTGCACCTGCGCACCCGCCGCCGCGAAACAATTCGCGATCGAGCGTCCGATCCCGCTCGCGCCGCCGGTGACGATCGTTCGCTTGCCGTCGAGACGGAAAGGAGAGCGCGCTTCGCGGATCTGCTCCGCGACCTTCACCACGACCGGATCTTCCGCCGCACGCTTCACAACGACACGCCTCGTTTCCAGGGAATGAAATCGTCCTGCCGCAGCAGCTCGGCCTTGGTCTGCACGCGACCGCTGGCGACCTCGATCACCTTGTCGAGCAGGATCTCGCCCGCTTGCTCGACCGACATCTCGCCGCGCAGGATCGGGCCCATGTCGGCATCAATGATGTCGGGCATGCGCTGGACCAGCTCGCTGTTGGTGGCGATCTTCACCACCGGCGCGATCGGATTGCCCGTCGGCGTGCCGAGCCCGGTGGTGAATAGCACTACGTTGGCTCCGGCGCCCACCTGCGCCGTCACGCACTCCACGTCGTTCCCCGGAGTGCATTGCAGGTTGAGGCCCGGCGTGGTCGCGTATTCGGGATAATCGATCACCGCACGCACGGGCGACGTGCCACCTTTCTTCGCCGCGCCGGCAGACTTCATCGCGTCGGTGATCAGGCCGTCTTTGATATTGCCGGGCGACGGGTTCATGTCGAACGCGGCGCGCACTGCCTGGGCACGTGCGGCATAGTCACTCATCAACGCGATGAAACGTTCGGCGACCTGGTCGTCGGTGCAGCGATCGATCAGTTCCTGCTCGACGCCGCAGAGTTCGGGGAATTCCGACAGGATGCCGGTGCCGCCGAGGGCCGCGAGCAGGTCAGCGACGTGGCCGACGGCCGGGTTCGCTGAGATGCCGGAAAAACCGTCAGACCCGCCGCACTTCAATCCCACGACCAGCTTCGAGAGCGGCGCTGCGGCACGTTTCGCCGTATTGCACTCCGCCAGTGCTACGAACGTCTCGCGCGTCGCCTGCTCGAGCATCGCGGCTTCGGAGCCACTCTTCTGCTGCTCGAAGACGAGCAGCGGCTTGCGGAAATCGGGGTCGCGTTTGGCGAGTTCAGTGCGCAAGATGTCGACTTGCGCGTGCTGGCATCCCAGGCTGAGTACGGTCGCTCCGGCCACGTTCGGGTGATGCAGGTACCCGGCGATGAGTGCGCACAGGTTCGTCGTGTCTTCACGCGTGCCGCCGCAGCCGCCCTCGTGCATGAGGAACTTGACGCCATCAATGTGGTCGAACACCGGATGCGGTCGTGCGGCCGGCGCGCCGCGCTCAAAGCGGTAGTCGCGCAGCGCATCCTTCTTATCCTCGCGATACAGCCGGACGAGTTCTGCCACTTGGCGGCGGTACGCCGTCGGCGTGGCGAAGCCGAGTTCTTCTTCGAACGCCTGCTTCAGCACCGCGATGTTGCGGTTCTCGCAGAAGACGAGCGGCACTACGAGCCAGTAATTGCGCGTGCCGATCTGCCCATCCGCTCGTGCGTAGCCGAGGAATGACTTGTTCCGCCACGTGCTCACATCGGGCGCATGCCACTGGAACGGTGCGCCGCGTCCGCGGTAGCCCGCTGTGTCATGCCGCAGGTTGCGCGTGCTGATGCGCGCGCCACGCGCGATCGCTTCCGTGGCGGTGCCGACGACGACGCCATACATCACCACGTGCTCGCCGGCGGCCAGATCGACGAGCGCGAACTTGTGCTTGGCGGGGACATCGGTCGCGATGGCGTACTCTCGGCCCTCGAGCTGCACCGTGTCCCCGGGACGCAGGTCGCGCAGCGCGATGGCGACGTTATCGCGCGCATCGAGGCGCAGCACCCGTGCATCGGCCGTGGTCTTGCCCGCGATCTGCATATCGTGTTCGAGCACGCTAGCCACGTCGCGTCACCACCTCGGCACTCGCCCCATCGACGAATGCCGCCTCCGTCACATCCTTCGGAAGGCGATTGAGCGCGAACGTGATGTCGGAACTGCCAGCGCCCTTCACTTCCACGAACGACGAGCACCCACTCGCCGCCGCGCACCCCTGTACGCTCGCCCGTTGCACCTGCTCCATGCGAACGACCGGGACACCAGCATGGGGTGTTCCCGTACCGAAGCGTAACAGTTCGAGGTCGTGTACGTCGCGCAGCGTGATGGCCGGACCCTCGGCGTTATCGATAGCGACATTCTCAAGGGAGAAGCCGCGTACCGCGGAACAGTCCATGCCTGTCGCGGCGTTCTCGATCGCAATGTCACGCAGCCCAACGCTTTGTATCGGATTCTCCGGGAGACCCTCCACCACGACCGCACGCTTCACGCCGCTGATGGTGACGTCGTTGCAGTAGATGTGGCGGAAGGTGGGCGTCTCGTCGTCCTTTGCCTTCGGCTTTCCGCGATCGGCAGCTACGTAGTATTGGCTGATGTAGATCCCGGTATCGATCACGTTGCGCATGGTGAAGTTCGTGATCCGCACATTCTCCACCGTGTTGCCGCGCCCGCGAGCGCTCTTGATGAAGACGCCGCGGCGCGTGCCATCGCACACGCAATTGCTGATGGCGACGTTGCGCACGCCGCCAGCCGTCTCACTGCCGATGCCCACGCCGGCAATGCCGATGCCGAAGACGCAGTTCGTGATCGTGATGTTCTCCGACGGCACCAGCGGATCGGAGGTCGCGTGCTTGTAGCCCGACTTGATGATGATGCAGTCATCGCCGCAGTTGAGGTAGCAATCGGAGATGCGCACATTGCGGCAGGAATCAGGATCGATGCCGTCCGTATTCGGCGACCGGTCAGGATTGTTGATGACGATGCCATCGATCCAAACGCCATCGCAGAGCACGGGATGCACGGTCCACGAAGGCGAGTTCAGGATCGTGATGCCGCTGATGGTGACGTTCTTGCTGCGATAGATATTGATCATGCGCGGACGCGGCCACTGCAGCGGCGCGCCCGGCGGATTGTCGGGCTCGCGCGCCGTCAGGCCGAGTTCGCGGCGCATCGCGCCGGTCTTGCGATTCGCCTCCCACCATACCGGTCCCTGGCCGTCAAGCGTGCCGCGCCCGGTGATCGCGACGTTCTCGAGGTCGTGACCGGTGAGGAGCGACGCATAGATGGTGCGGTTAATCCCCTCCCAGCGGCCCTGCGTGCTCGGATAGTCCGCGATCTTCGTAGCGCCGAGCAGCGTTGCGCCCGCGGCGAGTTCCAGTTCTAGGTTGGACTTCAGGAAGAGTGGTGTGGTGAGGAACTTGCCCGGAGGAACGACGACGCGCCCGCCACCGGCCGCGCCGCACGCATCGATGGCTTTCTGGATCGCGACCGTCGAGAGTGTCGTGGCATCCGGCACGGCGCCGAAGTCACGCACATTGAAGGCGAACGCCTCGGCGCGCGCCGCCGTGCCCTTCGGCTTCTTCTCCGCGGCAAGAGCATCGCCCGCCACGGCAGGCAGGGCGACTGCGCCCGCCGCGAGCCGTTTGATGAAAGTACGACGGGCTCTCTTAGGTGTTGTCATGGCGCTCTTAGGTCGCGCGTGAAGGTTGAGGTCAGCGTGGCCGGCGCCGAGACGCCGGCCACGCATTGCATCCTAGAACTGCAACCGCAATCCGAACTGCAACTGCCGTGGCGTCGTTCCCTGGGCGAGCGACGTGATCTTGCCCACCGTTCCAACCGTACCGCTGGCAATCGCCGGGAAGGTGCACGCTGCCGTGGAGCCGCTGCAGGCGCCCGTTCCCGCCGGCACGCTTACCGTGCCGGAATTCACAGTGAAGGTGGAGTCGGGCACGTTGTAATTCTGGATGTTGAAGACGTTGAACGCCTCGAAGCGGAACTGCACGTTGAAGCGCTCGCCGACGTGCACGCTCTTGAACATGGAGAAATCCATGTTGGTGACGTGCGGCCCGGTGTAGGGATTCCGCCCGAGATTGCCGAAGGCTCCGAACGGCACACCGAAGGCGCACGGGTTGAACCAGGTGCGCGCGGTATGCGTCGCGTCGGCCGCCTTGCCGCCCGCGGAGATCGTGGTGGCGCAGCCCGGATCAGGGTTCGCCGAGACCGGACCAGCCACGAACGGATCCGCGACCAGATTCGGACGGCCATAGGTCGGGGACGACGAAGAGGTTCCCCTCAGGTTCGCCACGTCGCCCGACACCTGCAACTGGTACGGCGCTCCCGAGCGCATCTGGAAGACATAATTCGCCTGCCAGTCGCCCACGATCCAGGAGAGCGGACCACTCGTCGCCCAGTGCTTCCCGCGACCGAAGGGCAACTCGTATACCGTGGCCCAGGAGACGAACTGGCTGATGTTGAACGACGACTGCCCACGCGCCAGGTTCTGGTCGTAGTAGTTCTGGATGGTGGAACCGCCTCCGTTGCCGTTCTCCACGTTGAAGTAGCCGCTGCTCACGTCCGTGGCCTTGCCCCAGGTGTACGACACGAGGCTGTACAAGCCGTTCGACATGCGCTTCTGGAAGCGCGTCTCCAATGCGTTGTAATGCGCAAAGCCGATGGAACGGGAGTAGGTGAGATTGGCCACCACCCATGGCATCTGCCTGAAGCCGTCGATGGTCGCATTCTCGGCGGCAGTGCAGCCGCCCGTGGGAGCGAACTGCGTCTGCGCTGCGCACCGCGTCGCCTGCGAAGCCGAGTTCGCGTTGGCTGCGCCGTATGGCAGACGCCCGCTCTTGGCGCCGGCGTACGCCGCCGAGATCATCATGCTCGGCGAAAGCTCGCGCTGCACTTCGAAGTTCCACTGTTGCGCGTAGCCGTCTTTGTACCGCGGATCGTCGCCCTGGTTGGGGAAGCTGGCCCAGGGCTGGCTGGCCGCGGCCGTGGTGTAAACCGGCTTCGGTACGGCAAATCCGAGACCCTGCTGCTGAATGATGTTGACCGCGGTCCCGTTGGTGAACGCGCAGGTGTTGCCGTTGCTGCAGGGGTTCGCACTGCCGTTGAAAGCCACGGCGTCCGGCCAGACCATGGCTTCCAGGTCGTTCTGCGCGTACTGACTGCGCGCCGTGATCGAGTCCCAATACAAGCCATAGCCGCCGCGCAGCACGGTTTTCGGCGTCAGTTGCCACGCCAACCCGACGCGCGGTCCCCAGTTGTCCTTGATGGGCGGCGGCGCAAAGAACTTCTTTCCCGCCAGCACGACGTTGCTCACGTGGGGATCGGTCTGGAACGCATCGGGGATGCAGGGCGCGGAGGCCGCCACGCTGCACAGCGGCGGCATTGCAGTCGCACCGATGATGTAACGCTGATGCGCCAGATCGAGCGAGTTCCACAAGCGGCCGTCGAGCGTGTGCGGCTGCGTCACATAGTCATAGCGCAAACCGGCGCTTAACGTGATGGTCGGCCGGATCTTCCACTCATCCTGGATGTAACCCGCCCATGACGCGTACTCGAATCTCACTGGCCCACCGTGCGGGATGGGAAGCTGCGCGGTGAAACTCGACGGGAAACCGAGCAGCGCTGAAGCCACCGAATTGCCGGTGTTGCTGCCGCTGATCTGGGCGGTCGGCCCGGTGCCGAAAGTGTAGGTTTGGAACGTGTTCAGCTGGATGCGCTTGGCGTCGATGTACCACGCCCCGATCTTCAGATTGTGGCGTCCTTTCAGCCAGCTGATGCCGGGGGCAACGCTCCAGTTCGGGTTCTCGCGCGGCGCGGGCCCGCGGATGCCGATGTTGTTGTTGCCGCCACCGGTGTACGCCGAACCCTGCCGCACATCCACCAGCAGACCGCTGTACTTGTCGATGTCCTTGAAGCCGGCGGTGGCCATAGGAGCCGTTCCGGCAGCGTGGGTGTTTTGCTGGCCGGCATCAACGCCCGGACGTCCGGCATAGCCGGCGCGGACATCGAGGATAAGGCTGGGGCTGAAGACGTGCGTCCAGCCGCCGCCGTAGTTGCGGCCTTGCGAGCCGCCGCCGGTCGAGCCGGAGTCGCCGATGGGCGTCAGGATGGTGTTGCGCTGCTCGGTGTAGCGGAAGAAGACGTTGTCGGCATCGCGGAAGCGATGGTCGACGCGCGCCGTGTAGCTGTTGGAATTGTTCAGTGTGGCGCGGTTGCGAATGAAGTTGTTCGTCCCGGTCGGGTCGATGATGTTCGGCGCCGCCGAGTAGGTCTGCAGGAACTTCTGCATCGGCGCGAAGATGAGCGCCTGGGGGATCTTGAAGCACGTCGCTCCCGTGGTCTGGCTCTGCTGGTTGTTCGCGCCGACCGGCAGCGGATTGCCGGCCGCGTCGCAGCGGAACTGGTCGCGCGTGTAGTTGCAGCCTGCGCCCGTCGTCGCATTGCACGCGGCGGGATTCGTGATGCGCGTCGAGTAGGGATTGAAGATCGCCTGGCGCTGGTTGCCGCTGTTGGTGAAGTCGCCGAGCAGCTCTCCCACGTTGGGAACAGGGGAAAGGTTTGGGTCCGCTTGGCTGTAACGCAAGCCGTCATAGCGGACGGAGAGGAACGTCTTGTTCTTGATGATCGGACCGGTCGCTACCGCGCCGAACTGGTTCTGGTGGAACGGTGTCGGACCGGAAGGGACGGCGAACGCAGGGAATGGCGAGATGGCGCCGCAACGTGCAATGGTGCAGGCATCGTGTCCATCAGCGAATGTGTTGCGGGCGTCAAAGAAGTTGTTACGTACGTACTCGAATGCCGAGCCGTGGAAGGTGTTGCCACCGGACTTCGAGACCAGGTTCACCACTCCGCCCGCAGCGCCGCCGAATTCCGCTTTCGCATCATGGCCGACGACTTTGAATTCCTGGAGCAGGTCGATGTTGGGAATGACGATGTAGGTCGGCCCGCGCACGTTGGTGTTGATGATGCCGTCGTAGAAATAGAGCTTCGAGCGGTTGTTCTGCCCATGGAACGAGCCGTCGGAGAATCCCGAACCGGGCAGTCCCACGTTGCCTTCGCAGCAGCCGATGCTACGGTTCTGCGACGTCGATACCGGCGTGACGCCCGGCGTGAGCGTGAGCAGTTGCGTGAAGTTGCGTCCATTGAGCGGCAGGTCGTTGACCGCGCGCGTCTCGATCACCGTGCCCAGCTCGGTGGTGCTGCTATCCACCAGCGGCGCAACGCCCGTGACCTCGACGACTTCCGTTGCCGTGCCCACGCTCAGCGCCAGGTTCTGCGTGACGGTGGAGTTCACGCCGACCTTGAAGTTCGCCACCTCCGACGATTTGAAGCCTTGCTTCTCTACCTTCAGCGAATACGACCCTGGCTGGACACCGATCAGCACGAAGTACCCGCTGTCATTCGTCGTGACCTGCGTTTGCAGGCCGGTGGCCTGGTTGGTGAGGCGCACCTGCGCGCCGGCGAGCAAGGCGCCCGACGGGTCGGTGACCGTCCCATTGACTTCGCCGGTCGCCGTTTGGGCGGTGAGGAGTGGCGCGCCGCCGAGCAGCAGCATCGCGATGAGTGCGGTAATGATTCTTGTCGAACGCATAGATCCTCCGACATCTCTCTGTCGGCTGGACCGCGGCTCTTAGGTGTCGCGTCCGCCGCCTGCGAACCGCCGACTGGTATACCACGAAGCGGTATGTCGATTCAGCAGTAAAAATCTCCGTTTCAATATATGAAATCTATCGCGCCTTCCGGGCTGAACCCGGACGGCGGTGCTCAGAAGCTGAAGCGCAACGAGCCCTGCATCACGCGGTTCGGGCGCACGCTGCTCACCGTGCCGAAGTTCGCCGTCGTCTGTGCGCCGGTCGCGTCGAACGTCATGTTGCTGTTGACGTCGCGGAAATTCGTGTGGTTGAACAGGTTGTACGCTTCCCAGCGGAATTGCACGTTGGCCCGCTCGCCCGCATGGAAGTTCTTGAACACCGCCAAGTCCGTATTGATGAGGCCCGGCAGGCGCACGAAGTTGCGCGGCACATCGCCGATATCGCCGCGCACGCCCGGCTTGCCGAAGCACGTGGTGTTGAACAGCACCGGCAGGCCGTTAACGAACGTGCCCGGTCGGCCGTTCGGGTCGCACACCAGCTTCGGCCGTGCCTGCACTTCGCCGCCGGTAAAGTCCGTGATGTTGGTCGCCGTTTGCGTGCCGCTATAGGTCACGTTCGACGTCCCGAGCCCCGTCTTCGGCTTGCCAGAGACGAGGGACGTCGTACCCGAGATCTGCCAGCCGCCGAAGACGACGTCGACGAAGCGATGATCCCAGCGCCGCGCGAGCGACGGCAGCTCGTAAATGTAATTCGCGGTGAAGATGTGGGTCTGGTCGAAATCGGAGACGCCATAGTTGAAGCGGCGATACGGCCGGCTGTTGAAGACGTCGGAGGAATCGTCGTTCGCGGAATCCATCGTCTTCGACCAGGTATACGCGGCGCCGTACTGGAAGCGCTTGGTGTAGCGGCGGTTCACCTGCACCTGCAGTGCGTTGTAATTCGAGTTGCCGACGTACTGCACCACGTTGATGTCGGCGTAGCCACGGTAGGGCCGCAGGAAGTTGTCAGCGCGCGGGCTCGCCAGGTTGGTCGCCGTACCCACGTTGAATGGATCGATGTTCTGCGCCTGGCATGGGGTGATGAAGCGGCAGTCCACCCACTTCGCGCCATCGGGCACGCCGTTGATGTTGCGGCGCTCGCCGAGATGCCGGCTCTGCGAGCCGACGTAAGCGACTTCCATCACGGTCTTGAAACCGATGTCCTGCTGCATGCCGAGCGAGAAATTGTAGGACGTCGGCGTCTGCGTCTCGACCTCCACCGCATTCAGACTCGGTACGCTGATAACGGCCTGCGCTGCGAGGTTCACCAGATTGTCGATGTTGTCGCCGGGCAGATTGGAGATGGAGAAGTTCCGCAGCTGCGGCGGATTGTTCACCAGATTGCCGCCCGTGGTACCGCCGCCGGCGCGGGGCGCGTGGTACACGCCGCCCATGGCGTGTAACACCGACTTGCCGTGACCGAACATGTCCCACGAGATGCCGACGCGCGGCTCGAAGTCCACGGGCTTGGCGCGCTTAAAGCCCGCGGGCGTGCGTGGGTTGGTCATCAGGGCGAGTCCGTTCGCCAGGTCGCCGGTGTTCGGGACGATCGTTCCAACGAAGTTCAGATTGGTCGAGAGCGCGCCGGTTGCCGGGTTCTGCGCGCGCCGGTTCGCCGTCGGACACGCCGTCCCGCCGGCTGCCGGTGTACCGCTGGTGCAGAACGGCAGGAAGAGCAGCGGCGCCTTGGTCGGGTCCCACGACGAGGGATCGAAGTTCGAAGCGAGCCCGTCGCGCTGGAACCACTGCGTGTGATAGGCGAAACGCAGTCCGTAGTTGACGCTCAACCGGCGGTGCGCCTTCCACTCATCCTGGATGTACCACTGCGCCTGCTGAAACTCGAGGTTGGTGAACGGCCGGGCATTGCCTTCCGTGTAGCTCAGAAAATCGCCGACGAGCGCGTTGGCGTAGGCAAAGCCAGTGTTGCCGAGCGCGGCCGTGTAGTTGCTGTCGTTCGAGCGGAAGCTGAACGTGCCCGTCCAGTTGCCGCCGGGCGCCTCGCCGTTGCGGATCTTCTCGTAATAGATGCCGGTCTTGAACACGTGCGTGCCCCGGCTCCACGACAGATTGTCGGTGACCGACGGCACGACGTAATCGTTGCCGATCTCGCCCCAGCGGTCGAGCCAGTTGATGTTGGCGGGCGCGCCGGCCACGCCGCGGAAGTCCGTGGCGCGAGGGATCAGTCCCAGGTGGTTGTTCTGCGGGAAGAGTTGCGGGGCGTTGTACTTCGTGGTGGTGCGCGAAAGTTTGTCGGGCCAACCCGTCGAGGGAATGAAGCCTTCGGAGTCATGGCGTACGCCGACGGCCACCTCATTCACCAGACGCGGGTTCAGGATATGGACCCAGTTCAGCGACGTGCCGTTGTCCTTGTAGAGATAGTGCGAGCTGATGCCCCAGCGGTTGACGTGGTCGAACCCGTTCGACGCGCCTGGCCAGCCGGATGTCGCCAGACCCTCGTTGTCGGCCGTCCACCACTGCGCCTTCCAGTAGATGCTGTCGTTCTGCGTGAGCTTGACGTCCACGCGCGCGATCTGGCTCCACTTCGGCGTGTTCTGGCTCTGCTGCGTGATGTAGTTGATGCCATCGGTGCGCCCGCTCGTGTTCGGCAGCGGGAACACGTTGAGCAGTGCCAGGCCGCTGGCATTGAAGCGGCCCTGGGGGATGATGTTCAGCCCCAGCGGATTCGCTGCGGTGGCGCGCGACGGATCGCGGAAGCACGCGCTGCTGTCGGTGGCGGTGCAGTTCCCGGTCAGGATGTTCGGGTCGCGCACGAACGCCTTGTTACCTACCCCGTTGGTGAAACCCGTGATGGACTGCGAGAAATCGCCCGCGCGTTCCAGCGCCGTCGGCACCGTCACCAGGCGCGTGTCCTGCGGCGTGATGGTATGGGGTTTCTCGTACGAATAGAAGAAATAGACCTTCTTACGGTCCTTGTTGGGGAACAGGAACGGCACCTTCACGGGACCGCCGAGCGTCACGCCCCACACGTTATGGCGATACAGCGGCCGCGGCAGCGGACTCCACACGCCGGCCGTCACGTTCGCGTTGTTGATATAGCTGTTGGCATTGAGCGCTTCGTTGCGCAGGAAGTAGTAGGCGGTGCCGTGATATTGCTGGCCGCCGCTCTTGGTCACCAGGTTGATGAGCGCGCCGCCGTTGTTGCCGTACTCGGCGGCGTAGTTGTTGCGCAGCACTTTCACCTCGGCCACCGCGTCCTGGTTCACCGTCATGCTCAGCTTGTTCGAGCCGCTGGGCTCACTGGCATTGAGCCCGTCGACGGAGGAGACGGTGGAGCGCCCGCGCTGGCCGGAGATGTTCGGCAGATCCGTGCCGAAGCCTTCGCCGACGGCTTCGATGTCGTCGATGAACGAGGTGCCGGGAATGAGCCGCAGCAGCGAAGTGACGTCGCGGCCCTTGGTCGAGATGAGGTCGATCTGGTCGGAGGTGAGCCGCGCCGTCAGGTCGCTGGACTCGGTCTCGACGCGCGCGCCGCCTTCGGTCACCGTGACGGTCTCACTCGCCTGGCCGACCTGCAGCGTCAACTGGCCGAGCGCGACGTTCTCGTTCGCGCTCACCACGATCCCCTTTTGCTCGAGCGACTGGAAGCCGGTCGCTTCAACCTTGAGCGCGTAAGTGGACGGAAGCAGGGCGGCAAAGAAGAAGCGGCCCTCGGGATTCGACTTGAGAGTGCGCGTCTGGCCCGTCTGCTGCTCGACCAGTGTGACGCTCCCGCCGGCGATCACCGCCCCGGACTTGTCGGCCAGCGAGCCTGCGATCGTCCCCGTGATCGTTTGTGCCGCCAAGAAAGAGACGCTGCCCAGCAGAAACCCAGACAGCACTGCTGCAAGAACCTTCGCTGAACGCATAACCCCTCCCCGAAAGGGCGCGATGTCGGCGGGACAGCGGCTCTTAGGCGTCGCGTTCCGCCCGCTCCGTGCGAAGCGCGGGGTGTATACCACAAGGCGGGACAATAACTCACTAGTAAAAATCTGTGTTTCAATATATAAAATCACGATGATTCGGACCAGGCAGGCAAAATCCGGCCCCGTCGGCGTCCTGAGCAAGGTGTTGCGCGTGCTCGAGGTGCTCGATGCCTCGCCCGCCGGCCTGCAACTCAAGCAGGTCGCCGCCCTCACGCACATCAACAAGAGCACCGCGTATCGCTTCCTCGCCCACTTGGAGAGCGAAGGTTACCTGTTCCGCAGCGAAACCGGCGCGTACATCGTCGGGCCCAAACTCGCGCGTCTCGGCTCGGGCATCGCGTACCACGCCACCCTGCGCAACGTCAGCCGTCCCGTGATGCAGCGCATCTGGACGCTCACCAGCGAGACCGTGAACCTCGCCGTGATCGACGGCCTGAACGTGCTGTATCTCGATGTGATGGAGAGCCCGCACACGTTCCGGCTCGCGTCGCAGGTGGGATCGCGGCTGCCCTTGCACTGCACCGCACTCGGCAAGGCGATGCTGGCATATGCGGAATCCAGCGAGCGTGATGCCGCCATCGGTTCGCTGCGCTTCGAGCGCCTCTCGCCGCGCAGCATCACCAGTGCGGCCAAACTCAGGAAGGACCTCGATCGCATCCTGCAGCAGGGTTATGCGCTCGACGATGAAGAGGCCGGCATCGGCGCCCGCTGTGTCGGCGCTCCCATCTTCGACCAGAGCGGCAAAGTGGCCGCTGCGATCAGCGTTTCCGGACCGGTGACGCGCATCAACCGCCCGCGCATGCTCGCCTTCGCGCGCGCCATGCGCGAGGGCGCCCTCGAGATCTCGCGCAAGCTGGGTTACACCGAGGCACGGCGCAGCGCGGTGGCCGCTTCAGCCTGACTTCATTGCGTCGCGCAGTCTTTCGGCTGCGACTTCCGGCGTGATGTCGCGCTGCGGCATGCATAACATCTCGTACCCGACCATGAATTTGCGTACCGTCGCCGAGCGCAGCAACGGCGGGTAGTAGTGCGCATGCAGATGCCACTCCGGGTACGCCTCGCTATCCGTCGGCCGCTGGTGTAGGCCCATCGAGTACGGGAACGTTGTCCCGAAAAGCCGGTCGTAGGTGCGCGCCACGCGCTGCAGCATGTCGGCCAATGCATCGCGCTCTTCGCCTTGTAAGTCGGTGATCGCCGCGATATGCCGTTTGGCGATCACCATAACCTCGAATGGCCATACCGCCCAGAACGGGACGACCGCCACGAAGTGCTCATTCCCATAGACCGACCGCTCGTGCGCGATCTGTTCGAGCGTGGCGTAGGTGCACAGCAAACACTGTCCGTGGTCACGCTGATGCCCGCGCAACGACTCCTGTTCGCGTGCCGGCTCATCGGGCACCGTGGCGTTCGTCCATATCTGGCAGTGCGGGTGCGGATTGCTCGCCCCCATCATCGCTCCGCGGTTCTCGAAGATCTGAACGTAGCTCGTCCACGGTGCGTCACCGAGCGCGCGGAATTCGTCGGCCCAGGTATCGACAATGGCGCGAATGTCGCCGACCTGCATCTCGCCCAGCGACAGGTCGTGCCGCGGCGAGAAGCACACCACGCGGCAACGCCCACGCTCCGGGGCGGCAACGAATACTCCCTCATGCTCGACCAGCGCGGCATTGGACTCGGGCAGCAATGCCGGATAGTCGTTGTCGAAGGCGAACGTTGCTCCGTACTGCGGATTGCGTCCGCCGCCCGCACGCTCATTGCCCGGGCAGAGGTAACACTGCGGGTCGTAGTGCGGGGTCGCCACGGCCGTGCTGGCTTCGACCATGCCCTGCCACGGCCGCTCCGTGCGATGCGGCGACACCAGCACCCACGTGCGCGTCAGCGGATTGAAGCGCCGATGCGGCGTCGCCTTCAGTTCTTTGAGGTCGATCACGCTTGAGTGCCTTGCTCTTCGCCGGCGCGGCCGACGGCTTCGCAACAGTAGATGTTCGCTGCGCGCCCGGTCGCGCGCTCGTATTCCGACGCGACGTTCTTCGTGAACTCCGCGACTGCATCGTTGCTCACGAGATTCACGGTGCAACCGCCGAAGCCGCCGCCCGTCATGCGGGCGCCATACACACCGGGCTGGCGCGCGGCCACTTCGACCATGACATCGAGTTCGCGGCAGCTCACTTCGTAATCATCGCGCAGGCTGGCGTGCGATGCGGCCATCAGCGAGCCGAAGCGCGCGAGATCATCCTTGCGCAGGGCTGCACTCGCTTCCTCGACGCGCGCATTCTCGTTGACGACGTGCCGGCAGCGCCGCTGCGTGACCGCGTCGAGCTCGCCGCCATACTTCTCCAAGTCCCGGGGCGTGACGTCGCGCAGCGCCTTGATCGCAGGCAGCTGCCGGCGCAAGGCCGCGACGCCGGCCTCGCAGCTCGCGCGCCGCCGGTTGTACTCGCCACTTGCCAGCTCGTGCTTCACGTTCGTGTTGCAGATCGCGATGCGTGCGCCCTCCGCCAACGGCAACGGCGTACCGCGCAGGCTGCGGCAATCGAGCATGACGGCGTGCCCGCGC
>CAYWSH010000089.1:0-14164 GCA_964460655.1 uncultured Terriglobales bacterium
CGGGTCTCAGGGCGCGCCATCTCCTTCTGCAATTCATGCTACGATACCGCATCAGTTCGGGCCGATCCGCGACCTCCCCCTAAATCACGCTGCCGACAAGGGGCTTGTTATGAGAGTCCGCGAGGTCTTGCGCGCTTCTTCTGATTGCGCTGCCGGGTTCGTGCTCATCCTCACGATGCTTCTCTTCGCCAAGGCGGCCTGTGCCCAAGGCAACCAGCCGCTTGAACCGCCCGTGGTTTACCTCCATTACGACTACATGGCTGGTTACGACGCCACCATCGGTGCGAACGTCAGCTTCGCCCCGCCGCCGGAGGCGGTCCAGATGGTCGTGGAAGCCTTCCGCAAACACGGTGTCACGCTGCACATCGATCCGCATCACAACGTCATCCCCTACCGCGAGGTAGTCATCCCGGATTGGGACCCGGCCTGGCAGCACGTTTCGACAAGTTGCAAGGGGAATGACGCCGCGAGTTTCATGGCACTGAAGGCGAAGTACTTCACGCCACACGACAATCGGCCGTGGCACTACGCCATCTTTGTCCATAATGCTGGCCTGCCAGACACCCTTCCCAACGGCTCTGAATGCCCGCTTGACCCATTGTGTGGCGCTCATCCCAACCCGAATGGGGCGGGCCTTTCAGAGGTGCCGGGCTACAACTTTATGGTTGCTATCGGGACCCTTGTGGATCTGGTCTTGCCACTCGATAACATCACGCCCAACATGTGGGCGAGTCTCCTCTTGCATGAATTGGGACACAACCTCGGTCTCATGCATGGCGGAGTTTTCGGTCAAAACGACCAAAGTTGCAATCCATTCAAGCCGAACTATGTCAGCGTGATGAACTATTCGTACGCTGGGAATGGAATACCTTATTCGACGAACGGGAGTCCGGACTGGGTTCAAGCCATCCAGGCTGGTCACGTCCGGATTGATTATTCCGACGAGACATTGCCGACGCTGAACGAAGCCGATCTGAACGAGCCTGCCGGCGTCGGCTCTGTGCTACACGCCAACGACCTAATCGCTTACTCAACCTTCGGGGGCTCGGGCGCTGCCTTCGCCTCGGGCCCGATCGATTGGAATTCGGACGGCTCTGCTACCGAAACACACGCGGCAGTGGATATCGACGGCGACGATGGTTACGCAAGGCAGGTCCTGTATGGCTTCAACGACTGGGCCTACCTTGGGCAGTTCATCCGGCTGCCCCTTTATCAGTCCGGACAGGTGCACGGCGCAGCAACCCATTAACACCGCGATACTCGTCGGCCACCGATTCACTGCACGGTGAACGTGCGCGACACCGCGAGAGAACGTCATGCCCGAATGAGCAGAGTTCTCCGCAACCTGTGGTGAAACTTGCTCACTGACGGCACCAATGACTGCGGTCGTCAGGCATGGCCAGGTTGTGGTCAGGAGGCAGCCGCGGCTCGCGTCAGCGCAGGTTTCCGCTCCCGGCGGATCAGCCACTCCGCCACCAGCAGGTTCCCGACCCAGCTCCAGAAGGTAAGCGTCATGGCGACGACCGGCTCGCGGGTGAGGAACAGCAGCGGAAGCGGTGCGAGGCGCACCGTGACGGCGGCGAACGTCAGGGAGTAACTGCGGACCATCCACGCGCGATGCTTGTCGAACCGGCCTTGCCGGGCATGCCAGAATGCGGCCAACGTGGTCACCAACCAGCTGACCGCCAGCGCCATGAAGCCCAGCATGACCAAGAGGAATCGCGACGGATCGTAAGGAGGTTGGTAGTCCGGCCAGGCAGTGGAGGCGCCGGCCGTAAAGGTCTCGAAGAGGTTGCCGTCGTTCAAACTGTCCGCGACAAACGAAGGTGTGTCGGGCGAGAGCCGCAAGCCGACGCAACCGCCCACTACGACCGCGATCACGTAGACCCGGCCCAGCACGCGATGCAACATGGGGCGCGAGGCACGCAAGGATCCCACGAATTGAAAGAGTCCCGCGGTGATGGCGACAATGCCCGAGGCCACGTGTGCGGGCAACCATCCCGGATGGCGGGCCAGTGCGAGCAGCTGCGGACGAAAAAGCCACGGCGGTGGATGCAAGAAGTACTGCGCCGCCGACACCACTACCAGCAGCGAGAGCAGCCACATCGCTGCGACCGCGATCTGTTGGAACGATCCTTGCTTCTGCTTCGTCAAAGAGCCGCGATAGTAGACCGCGCTCCCCGCTTCAGCAACTTCAGTTTGCCCCGCCATCTGCGTTAGACCATAATCCCGGCGCCATGGGACGCCGCCGCCACGAGCGCATGAAGCACGTTTTCCCGGTCCGCATCTGGGGCAAGGACAAGAGCGGCCACAGTTTCGACGAGCTGGCCCACACGCTCGACGTCAGCGCCGGTGGCGCGCTGCTGGCCGGCATCAAGCACGCGCTGCGGGCGGGCGACGTGCTCAGCATCCAGTACAAGCAGAAGAAAGCGGAGTTCCCCGCCGCGGCGGGTCTCAGGGCGCGCCATTTCGTGCCACAGAAATCGATCGGTCGCTCCGCTTTTCTTGCTTCGTAGACCTTGGGGAGTGCGTGCTGGCGAAGGCGAGGGTCGTGCCGAGGCCCGCGTAAAGGTCGCGATCGCCGAACGCCTTTCTCAAGGCAGCGAACGCGGGTTCGCCTGTGCAGTGACCGGGCGCGATTCTCTCCACTTGGAACTGGTCATGCAGGGCCATGACAATCTTGCCGATGTCGGCGTCGCTAGACACGACCAGGTGAAATCCTCCCGCGATGAAGTGGATATGTGGATTGATTCCCGCCGCGGCTGCAACAATTTTTTCAATACCAGGATGCGAGCAGCCAACGATGATCACCATGCCATCCGGCGTGTTGAGGACAAGCGACACTTCGCGCAACTCCAGCGTGCCAGGTTTATCCGAAACCAGCGTTATGAGAAAGATGCCGGGTGCGATCTCCAGGTTCTTGTCGACGAGTTGGAAACTTGCGGTGGGCCAAGCGGTCCCAAAGTGCATGATCTCAGGTGGCGTGCCGTCAAAGTATCGTTGCTCTGCCGAAAGGGAAGCGTCTGTGCGATAGAAGCTCGCCGGCAGGTCCCCACCGTAAACGCCGAAGCTCTCTTTGGGCGCGTAGATTTTGACGTTCGGATTCACTTTCAGGACGTAAGCCAAACCTCCCATATGGTCGCCATGCCGATGCGTCATAACAACGATATCGACCGCAGCTAGGTCGATGTTCTTTGCCCTGGCATTTTGCGCGAGAATGCTCGGATCATTTCCTGTGTCGAACAAGATGCGTTTACCGCGGTACTCGACGAACGCCGCGTATCCCCAATCCTTCTGCATCGCAGACGGCTTACCAAAAGCGTCGTAGAGTATCGTGATCTGCGCCTTGCCAGGGTCCGGTTCCCTTGCCGCAGCGGTGCTCACAAGAAGAAGACCGGCTACTAGAACAGGCGCTAAGCCCTGCCAAGACGGCGAAACCTTGGTTCTCATGTGTGGCGTCCCTCCGAAACGGCATCTCGTTGAATCTTATTTCGCTTTCCGACGCTCGTTCCGAGAAATTGCGCCATGCCCTCTGTCGGCCAACGCACCGCAAGAGTTCTAAGATCGTATCTCAGGGCGCGCCATTCCTTGCTCGTTCCCCGCTCCCTGTCAGAACCCAGCGACCACGAAAGTGGAGCGCTGCGCCGCTAACAAAAGTACAAAGCCAGCGTTGATAAGAACCTTGTTTCTGGTCGATAGCTCGTGGCGTACGATGGGCGAACTGCAAGGGCGCGTATCGGCGGAGGGGGAGGACGGCATGACCACGCGGGCGACCCTACCTCTCGTGACGGTAGTGCGGCCCGCAACGCCGCCTCGGGAACGCCTGGATTCCGTGGACCTGCTGCGTGGGATCGTCATGGTGGTCATGGCGCTCGACCACACACGTGACTTTCTAACCTACCTGCAGTTTGCGCCGGAAAACATGGCCCTCACTTGGCCGGCGCTGTTTTTCACGCGCTGGATGACGCATTTCTGTGCGCCGCTGTTCTTCTTTCTTGCCGGCACAGGCGCATTCCTGTCTACGCAGCGCGGTCGCTCGCCGCAGCAGCTATCACACTTCCTGTGGACGCGCGGGCTGTGGCTGGTCGCGGTGGAGTTGACGATCGTCGATTTCGGCTTTTCGTTTCATCCGCTGGTCCGCGTCGGAGGAGTGATCTGGTCGTTGGGCTGGTGCATGGTGCTGATGGCCGGTATGGTGCGGCTGCCGCTGAAGTGGATGACCGCGGGGGCGCTGGTGGTGATCTTTGGCCACGATTTGCTCGATGGAATCCGCCCACAACAATTCGGAAGCATGCATTGGATCTGGACGATTCTGCATGCGCCGGGCTTGGCCTGGAAGCTTCCGCATGAATCCCCGTTCTATGTCTCGTACGTTCTGGTGCCGTGGGTCGGCGTAATGGTGGTCGGCTACGCGTTTGGGACGGTGCTGCAGCAACCAGGAGCCAGGCGGCGCCGCTTTATGGTCGCGGTGGGCGCTGCGGCGGTATTGCTCTTTTGCGTGCTGCGCGCCACCAACGCCTACGGCAATCCTGCCAGACTGTTCCTGGATCCACGCTCATCGGCTGATTTTCATGTTCAGAGTACGCTGGGAATGACGGTGGTGTCGCTTCTGAACGTGGAGAAATATCCGCCGTCGCTGCAATTCCTCTTGATGACTCTCGGTCCTGGGTTGCTGGCGCTCGCCTTGATGGATAAGTACAACGACCGGCTGAGACGCGGTGCCTTGTCACCGCTGGTCGTGATTGGACGCGTGCCCCTGTTCTTCTACATTGTCCATATCTACATCATTCACCTTGCCGCGATAGCGATTGGCCTTGGCTTCGGCCAGCCCATCAGATGGTTGCTCTGGGGTGCATTTGCAGCAATCCATGAGTTGCCGCGCGGGTATGGGCACCATCTGCCGTTCATCTACCTCGTCTGGGCACTGATCTGTGTGGGGCTGTACTTTCCTTGCCGTTGGTTCGCCGATCTGAAGCGGCGGCGGCGCGACGTCTGGTGGCTGAGCTATTTGTGACGGCAGGGCCTCGTGCGCCGGGCAGAAGACGTCGTCTCTCAGGGCGCGCCATTCCCGTCATGTTCTATGTACGTTTTGCAGAGCCGCGAACGCCGTTACGTCGGGTCAGCTGCCTCGAAAGATCTTGGGTCTCCGCGCTCGCGGCCGTTTGACGCCACGCTCGCGGAGACCCTATGTCTCCGAAGTGCTCATTGCCCGATGACGAAGAGTATTCCCTTGTTCTCCGTGTAGATCCTTCCATCCGGGCCGATGGCCAACGGTGTGTAGGCCGCTCCGAGCGCCTGGTTGAGGAATATGTTCTGCTTGAGCGTTCCGCCCTGATTGATGGCGTACAGATTGCCATCCTCGCTGTTGGCGTACACCACCCCGTTCTGGTCCACCACCGGCGCATTGATGCACCACTCAAAACCGATGTTCTGCCACTGGTTCGTCGAAGTGTTCGGGACGCAGGTAATTGAGCCATCGGGGTTGCGCGCGCAGAGTTGGTTGTTGGTGTTCTGGAACTTCCATTCCACATGCAGGGCCGGATCCAGCTGCGTGATGAAGAACGGCCCGTTGTTGCGCGGAGGACAGATAGTGTCCACGTTGCAGTACGACCCGAAGTTCGGGCCACCGCCGTACTCGTTGTCCTTGATGACGATCGAGTACGTCGAACCGTGTTGATAGATCGCCGGCGTCGAATCCCACCCAAAGCTGTAAGCGCCTTGGTATTGCCCGTTCGCGTCGAACTTGAGCAGATGTCCGCGGGCAAAGTCGTAGCGCGTATAAGCGCCGTACAGGATGCTGCCGTCGGGCGCCACTGTGATCGAAGACGACGAATCGTCGAGGATGCGCGCGCCCGGGCGGGTGTTCTGCGCCGGATCCACGCCTGGCGTGCTGCCTGTTCGGCAGCCGCCCGGTGTTCCGTTCGCCGGCAACAGCGCACCCGGGAAGGTGCCCGCATCGTTGTTGCAGCCGTCGTTGAGACGGTCGCGCAGTGACGTCCACCATTTCGGCGTCAGGTCCGGATTCACGGCGGCGATCCCACCATACCGGTTGATGGCGTCGAGGAGATGCGTCCGCGTGACGGTGTAGATGGTTCCGTCGCTGGCGATCGCGGGCGCCGCATTCAGCGCCGGCCGCATCGTCCCACACGGCGTCGGCGTAGGTAACGCAGACGGGCTCGGTGGCCAGGGCAGTTGCGCTACATCGAACACCGTGAGACACGCGTCTTTCGGCCCCGGCGCCGGCAGGCTGTTCGCCGCCGTCGCCGCCACCAGCACGGAATAACTGACTTTCGCGGTTCCGTCGTTGGAACTGACCTTCACGAGCCACGAATCGTCGATGTCATGCTGGTAAAAGCTGATGCCCTGCCCGGTGTTGTGCTGCTTGATGGCGTTGTAGTAGATGTTCCCGTTGGCGTCGGTCGTCGGCACGCCGGCCACGATGATCGAGGGGTCCAGCGATCCGAAGGGATTGAGGCGCGTGACTACGGCGCCCGTCTGGGTGTTCAGCTTGAACAGCGTGCCGCCCGCCCCAGGCACGTAAATGAACCCGTTGGCCAGCACGGCGTGGAACACGGGCTCCCAGAAGTCGGCCTGCGAGCCGACCGCGGTCCAATCGCTGGTAAAACTCCAGGTCTTCGTCAGAACGCCGCCTTGCCACTGAAATCCATTCTCTCCCCAGACCTGGGTCGAGTAGCGGTTCTTGTTATAGGTGCCGCTTTTGAACTCCATGTACACGTTGTTGTTGTCGATCAATGGCACCTGGTAATGCGCCAGCAGTTCACCGGAGTTGGCCGCCATCTCGTCGGGAACGAGTGGGTCATAAACGATGTTGGCGTGGATCGTGTTCATGGACTGGCCGGCGGCTCCGACCTGCCCAGTGTGTTGCGGGTTGAGGGCCCACTGCGGCCACCATGCTTGCGCTGACGCTGCTACAGGAGCAAGCACAACGGCTATTAGCAGGGCGGGGACGCAGCGACGAAAACAGTTTGCACTTTTCATGGTCTTCACTCCGCGGAATAGAAATGCATGGACCTGTGGGGTTAGCCGGAGGCGAAGTGGCGGGCCATCTGGCCGGGCGGTTGCTCCGGTCAGCTGTTGAGGGAAGGCTACGCTCGCGTCTCTTGGAACGTCAACGTGCACTTCCCGTCCCGCAGACAAGCTTCGCGAGTCACTCCTTTGGAGCTGTTCACCGCTTTAAGCGTTGCCTCGTGAAGGGAAACCAGTGGCTGTCCAGCCGAGGGACGTTGCCACGCTGCGATTCCTGTCCCATAATCCCCGCGCCATGGGACGCCGCCGCCACGAGCGCATGAAGCACGTTTTCCCGGTCCGCATCTGGGGCAAGGACAAGAGCGGCCACAGTTTCGACGAGCTGGCCCACACGCTCGACGTCAGCGCCGGTGGCGCGCTGCTGGCCGGCATCAAGCACGCGCTGCGGGCGGGCGACGTGCTCAGCATCCAGTACAAGCAGAAGAAAGCGGAGTTCCGCGTGGCCTGGGTTGGCCAGCCGGATTCGCCCAAACAAGGCCAGATCGGCGTGGCTGCCGTCGACACGGAGAAGTCCTTGTGGAGCGACCTGGCCAAAGCGGACTTTCGCGACAAGTACCCGATCCTGCCGCCGTCAGCGGGCCCAACGCTCGCTGCGTTGCAGCACGAGCGCCGCAGCACACGGTTGAAGTTCCGCGTCGCCGTCACCTTGCAGAGCACAGGCGAACCGCAGTTCAAGGTCGACGGCCACACGTACCTGGTCAACGTGCACGGCTGCGGCGTCGAGTCGCCGCGACCCATACAGACCGGCGTCGGCGTCACGGTAATCGTGCCCTCGACCAAACTCTCCGGGTCGGGACGCGTGGTTGGCTGTGTCTCCGTCGGCGAAAGACTGTGGGCCGTGGGCGTCGATCTCGACGCGCCGGCGAACCTGTGGGGCGTGGACAATCCACCCGGCGATTGGGGACACAATCTCTCGCGCTCGGACTTAGGCGCCTATGCTGCGTTGTCGCCCTCCAGCGCTCCGCCGGCGGAAGCGCCACGCGACGAAGCACCGGAGGAAGTGCCGCCACCGAAGCCACCCGAGCGGCGCGAACCGGTCGTCAAAGAAAAACTGGAGGCCGTGCTGCGCGCTGTGCAGGAGGACTATCGCAAGCGGCTCGATAAGTTCCTCGCCGAGGCCGACGCCAAGGTCGAGGCTGCCATCGCGCGTGTCGATGAGCGGCTCAAGGAAATGGAGCAGGAGCATGGCGGGCGCAGCCACGGCAAGCACAAGACCGGGCATCACGACTGAGCGGTCTACTGCGCCGGCGACAGGGGTCGCGTGGGCATCGGTATCTTGCCGCCCGGGAATGGCCGATACAGTGGGTCGCCGATCTTCAGGACCATCCAGCGGATCCAGCGGATATTGCGCGCGAAGGCGTCGCCCACATTCGCACCTGCGAACAGATCGAAGAAAACTCCCACCGGGCGTGGCAGTCCTTGCAGGTACGGCTCATCCACCGCACCCGCCGTCACGGTGATCCCCTGCTTGAGCGCGTTCGCTGACCAGTTCGGTCCGCCGCGCGGATCGGCGGCCGAGGCGCTATCAAGATGGAAGCCGATGGCGCCGGTGTTCCAGGTGAACGCGTCGTTGTAGTGATTCAGCGAGTACCAACCGGAATACAGCAGTGCGTCATCGCAACGCAGCGGCGCGGGCGCGGTTCCAAACTCTTCCATGTGCGTATCTTCGACGACCTCGAACTTCGCGGTGCGCGCCAGGGCAGCCGCGACGAGCAGGTCCCAATCGCCTTCATCACTGTTGTCCGCGATCGCCTTCAGGTCATCGCCGTACCGGCGGTCGAAACACGCCTTGCCCGTAGGCGGCGCCTTCTCGGCGGCGAGCGCCTTGTCCACCAGCCCCAGCGCGATCTCGCGCGTCGCGCCGTCGAGGCGCCATACCGAATACGTCAGCGGCACGTTCGGTCGCGCGCGGAATTCCGCGAACGGGATGAACGCCACCAGTTGCCGCTCTTTGCTCTTCATGTTCGCGTAGTACGGATTGAGCGGACGCTGCACCTTCGCGGCCAGATCCCAGACGTCGGCAAGCAGATCATCCAGCGCCTCGCCCGTACCGGCGGGAACATTGCGTACGCGATACGGCATCTTGTACGCCAGCACGATGTACAGGATATTCTCTTTGCCGGCGCGCTCCAGGCACTTCCGCACGTCAGGCTTCACCGCCTCGTTGTAGTCGTCCCAAGTGACGGCCGTGGTGTTGTCATCACCCAAATCAGGTGGATCGATGCCGCAACGGTTCGTCTTAGGAATGCCGCGCGCCTGTATGTAATGGTCCGCCACGCGCGCCGAGTCTTTCTCTGCCTTGTTGAAGACGACGAGGACGCGGTCGGCGAGGTTGGCCGTCTGCGCTGCAGCAGCAGCGCCGAGCAGAAGCATCAGGACGATCGGCCGCACCCGATGAAGCTACATCAAACTCCGATGTAAGTAACGTCAGCGCTGTGTGACGAGTGACACGGCAGCACCGTTCCGCGTGTTGCCGCCCGCGTCGGTGATGCGCGCCTTGTCGCGTGCGACGAGCGCACGCGGGCCCGCGAACTCGTTGTTTCGCAGGGTTATATCGGGTGCGCCCAGAACAGTGATGAACGCCATGTCCCCGGCCTTGCTCGACGTGATGCGATTGTTCTCTAACGCCGCCTCACGCGTGCTGCCGAGGAACTCCACCGCTGCCGAGCCCGCGGTCGTGGTCTCCATGCGATTGCTGCTGACCTTCAGGCCGGAGATGGCAACCTCGTCGCCCGGACACCCGCCGCCTTCATTGCTGTTCTGTACGCGCAGCGCCGGCCCGTTGGGCGTTTGAATGACGTTATCGGTCACCACGGTATTCACGATGCAGTGCTGATTCGCCGCATAGTAGAAAATGCCGCGTCCCGTGGCACGCGTGATGGTGTTGTGCGCGATCGTCACGTCATGGCGCGAGCCGTAGTTGGCGTCCACGGTGATCGGGCCAGCGCCCGTGAGCACGTTGTCGCGCACTTCCACTTCACTGCCGACGACCTCGATACCGAATGCGGCGCAGTCGCTCACGCGGTTCCGCAGCACCTTGCCGCGGATCGCACCGCCGACCGAGATGCACCAGGTGTTCCGAGAGCGAAGACCGACGCCGCGGACGTCGTTGTCGGCGATCTCAAAGTCACTGATCGCATTCTGGTCGTTGTCGCCGGCGAACAGCTCGATGCCCAGCGTGCCCTGGTCCTTGATGCCAACGTCGCCCGGCCGCACCGTGTTCTTCGTGATGACGATGTCGCGGAGGCTGGATCCAGCGCTCGCCGCGAACTTGAAGCAGCCGGTGTGGATCGCGGTGTTGTCGCAAGTGTTGTCGTGCACGCGTATGCCGCGCGACGCACCGTTCTGCGCGAAGAGGTAAAGGGCGGCCGTGTTCTGCCCGTGCCGTCCGGTATTGCGAAAGGTGTTGTGATCGATCTCCGCGTTCTCCCAACCGGAGCCGATGATCGCCATATCCGAAAGATCACGGAAGGTCGAATGCGCGACGCGCAGGCCACCGATCTTTCCTCCGCTGGCCGTGAGCTTCAGGCCAGCCGTAAGGTGCCGGGGATCGCCGGTGCCTTGGAAGGTGCAGCCCTCGATGGTGATGCCGGTCTCGTTCCCGCCGCCGCGATTGCGAAGCAACGACTCCGGATGCGCGCTTGGCGCTTGCGCAATGACCGCACCGGTCTCACAGCGCAGCGTGGTTTGCGGGTAGAGGACGACGGCGGTGGCGAGCTCGTGGCGCGTCTTGGCCGGAAAAATGACCGTACCAGCGATGCTTCCGCTGCGTGTCGCCTCATCGATGCACGCCTGCAGGCCGCGCCCGGCATCACACCGCACTGTGCTCGCGCATGCGTTCAACGACAAAAGACACGCCAGCACTGGGACCCACAGCTTCATGAGCGAGCCGGCTACTGCTGCCCGGGCATCGGGCGATTCGCATCCAGCATGCCGTCGGCGCCGCTGGTGAGCGCGACGAATCCCGCGTCCTTCTTCAGTGTCTCGAAGACGGCGTCCACGCGCGCTTCCATCATCTCCTTGCTGCGCACCGCCTGGTACCGCTCATACTCGAAGAAGTGGCGCTGCAACAGGGCGAGCGCTTTGTCCTTCTGCCCGGCCTGCGCGTAAATCGCCGCCAGGTTATACGACGCCGGCAACAGCGCTTCGTTCGCCTGCGCGATCTTCAGCGCCTCGGCGGTCTTCCCTGCCTCGGCCAGGAATACCGCCGCGAACACGACGTTGTAGGGATCGGCGGGATCGAGTGCCAGCGCCTTCTGCACATAGTAGTCGGTCTTTTGCGCGTCGCCCTCCGAGTTCCAATACACCGCGAGGTTGCGATAGGCGAGCGCCAACGGGAACTCCCTCACCGAATCTTCCATCAGTGCTCGGCCGCGATCGAATTGGCCCTCGTGGATGGTCATCTTGCCGAGGCCATGCAGCGCGACCGCGCGCGATAACGGATCGGCGGGCTGCGCCAGCAATTGGTCGAACGTCCTGCGCGCCTTGTCCCACTCACCGGTGTGATGGCGATACAGTTCACCCAAATAGCGCAGTGGCACGGGATCCATCGGGTCCAGCTGCCGCGCCGCGCGATATAGCTTCTCCGCGTCGCGATAATGCGCCAGGTTCTCGGCTCGCAGCGCGGCGCGCATCGTGGCCTCGATCTTCGCGCTGGCCGCACGCTCCGTCACGGGTGCGTCGAACAACTGCCCTACGTCGGTGACGCCCAGTTTCTTCAGCTCTTTCGCCGCGTCTTTCGCGCGATTCGGGAAAAGGCACTTTTGCTCGACGACCGCGCGCAGCTCTTCGATCGCTCCGGGGTTGTCGCCGGCCTTCGCCTTAGACTTCGCACTGTCGAGGCGCTCCTTCAGCGCGCCCTCGCGCTTCTTCATCTCCGCCTCGACCAGCTTCTCGACCTGCTCCACGCGCAAGAAGCCCTTCTGGTTCTCCGCCTTGGCGACGATCGTGTCGTCCGGCTCGGCGAGCACTGCCACCGGCAGCTGGGCGCCCGGGGCGAGCTTCTGTCCGTGCTGCGAGCCGGCGTCGAGCACCGCCATGGTGACGCACTGCGTGGCATACATCGTGAGCATGCGCGAGTTCAACAGGCTGGAGCGCTGGAATTCCTGCACGCTCGAGGGAAACCAGTACAGGATCAGCCCGGCCTTAATGGGCGGATCGCTCGGCTGCAGCGGCTTCCACGGCACGTGATAGACCGGCGCATCGGGCATCGCGCTCGTGCCGCCACCCGTGCCGCCCATGCCACCGCCACCTCCGCCGCCACACGTGGCCCAGCTTTGAGACACAGTCAGAAGAAGGGCAAGCACGGCGGTCAACTTGTGGCGGTATTGGGTTTGCATGCCGAAAGTATAGGAGGGCGCGATGCGGCAAGCAATTCGATTGCTTCCGCCTCGCCTTCATAGCAAAATGCGCCCACCGGAACCCGCTTTCCGAGCGGCTTTTCGCCACTTCGAACATGCCATTGGGCCACTTCATGCCGCCACCCCAGGACCTGCTCGCGCAGAACAGCCAGCTGCTCTATGTGACGCTGGGGTTCCTCCTGCTCTTCGGCATCGTCGCGCGCGCGGCGACCGCCGAGCGTCGCCGTGTGCGCGGCACCGGCCTGCTCTACGGCTTCGGACTGACACTGCTCCTCATCGCCCGTCTGGCCGATTGGATGGACTGGACGGCGCTCGAGAGCACGCACGTTGCCGGTCTGATGCTGGCGACGATGGCGCTCATCGGCGTCATCAGCCTGCTGATCTTCGATGTGCTGTTGCCGTTGGTCCACCTGCCGCTGCCGCGCATCGTGCGCGACCTGTGCGTCGCGCTCGGCTATATCACGACCGCGCTGTGGATGCTGCACTCCAGCGGCATGTCGCCGTCGAACCTCATCACCACGTCGGCGCTGCTCACTGCCGTCATCGCCTTCTCGCTGCAGGATTCGCTCGCCAACATTATGGGCGGGCTCGCGGTGCAGCTCGAGCGCACGATTGAACCCGGGGATTGGATCCGCTTTGACCAAATCGAAGGCCGCGTGAAGGAAGTCCGCTGGCGCCACACCGCCATCGAGACGCGCAACTGGGACACGGTCCTCGTCCCCAACAGTGTGCTGATGAAGTCGCAGGTCACCCTTCTCGGGCGGCGCACCGGCCAACCGGTGCAGCACCGCATGTGGATCTACTTCAACGTGGACTTTCGCTATCCTCCCAGCCAGGTCATCTCGCTCGTGGAAGGCGCGCTGCGCGCCGCCGAGACCATCGAAGGCATGTCCAAGGACCCGCCTCCGAACTGCATCGCCTACGACTTCAAAGATAGCTACGTCCAGTATGCGGTCCGCTATTGGCTGAATGACCTAGCGATCGACGATCCCACGAGCTCCCGCGTTCGCGTGCGCATTTACTTTGCGCTGAAGCGCGCCGGCATCCCGCTCTCGCTGCCGGCGTACAGCGTCTTCAATACCCAGGACGACACCGCGCACAAGAGCCAGCATGAGCAGTCGGAGTTCGGCCGCCGGCTCGAAGCGCTGCGCGGAGTGGAGATCTTCCACTCGCTCACCGAGGATGAGTTGCGCAAGCTCGCGCCCCGCCTCAATTTCGCGCCGTTCGCGGCGGGCGAGGCGATGACGCGCCAGGGCGCCAAGGCGCACTGGCTCTACATCATCACGCGCGGCTCAGGCGAGGTGATCGTGATGGGCGACGACCACCAACGCCGCCGCGTGGCGACGCTCGCCACCGGTGATTTCTTCGGCGAGATCGGCCTCATGCTCGGCATCCCGCGCACCGCTACCGTGCGCGCCCTCGAAGACACGGAGTGCTACCGGCTGGAGCAGGACATGTTCCGCGACATCCTGCACAATCGGCCGGAGATCGCTGAGCACATCTCGCACGCCATGGCGCGCCGTCGCGTCGAACTCGAAGCGGTCAAAGAGAACCTCGACGCCGAAACCCACCGCCGCCGCCTCGAACACGCGCAGCAAGACATCATCGCCAAAATCTCGAATTTCTTCGGCTTGAGCCACGCCGCCGGCGCGGGAAACTGATGGCCGACCGCGGAGACGTGGGGGGGAGAATTTCAAAGGGGCGTCATCCTGAGGCCTGATTCTGGCCGAAGGATCCCACGCAAGTCGGCACAACCA
>CAYWSH010000090.1:0-14161 GCA_964460655.1 uncultured Terriglobales bacterium
CAACCCTTCCTGGAAGGTGAGTTGGCGGAACGTCACGTTCGGTGCTCCGCCACGCATGCCTAGCCAATACGACAGCGCCGCTACCACCAGCAAGCCGAATGTTCCGAGTGCTGCCGCGATGGCCCGGCGCCGCGTCCAGTAACCCGGTCGGGCGAGGGCGGCTTGCATCCCGGAGATAGAAGTCGAGTCGGTGCTGATCTCCTGCAGTTGGAAAGCGATGTCGCTGGCCGACTGGAAGCGCTGCTGCGGCTCCTTCTCCAGGCAGTGGCGCACAATGTGCTCGAGCCCAGGCGGGATGGGATGACGGGTCGACACCAGCTCTTGCGGCTCTTCCTTCAGAATGGCGCTCATCACGTCCGCTGGTGTGTCGCCGCGAAATGCGCGCTCGCCGCTCAACATTTCGTACAGCACCGCGCCGAACGCGAAGATGTCGGAGCGCGCGTCGGCGGCCTTGCCACGCACCTGCTCGGGCGACATATAGCCCAGCGTCCCGAGTACCATGCCGGCTTGCGTCCCCGACGGCAGAGTAGCGGCGTCGCCGCCCGTCGTTACGCGCTCGGTGAGCTTGGCTAGGCCGAAGTCCAGGACCTTGGCGCGGCCATCGTCGGTGATGAAGATGTTTTCCGGCTTCAGGTCGCGATGCACGATGCCTTTTTCGTGCGCCGCCGCCAGCCCGCGCGCCACCTGCACCGCATAGTCGATGACTTTGCGCTGCGGGATCGCGCTCGTGTTGATGCGCTCACGCAACGACGCGCCTTCCAGCAACTCCGAGACGATGTAGGGCGCGCTCGCCGGCGCTGCCGCCGCACCGGACTGCTGCCCAATGGCGGATGACGCCAATGTGCCGACGTCAAAGACCGTAAGGATGTTGGGATGATTCAGCGCCGCCGCCGCGCGCGCTTCCTGCTCGAAGCGACGCAGCCGCTCCGTGTCGCTCGCGAAAGACGCCGGCAGCACCTTGATGGCAACATCGCGTTGCAAGCGCGCGTCATGCCCGCGATACACCTCGCCCATACCACCGGCGCCGACGACGCCGGTGATCTCGTAGGGCCCAACTCTCGTTCCGTTTGGGAGTGCCACTTGCGCGGCGGATTATAGCGATTGCGAAGCAACTTCGTTAGCAAAATGGGTGTTCTGCTATCCTCTCCGCTTTCACGAGGTCTCTATGAAACGCATCGCCGCTTTGCTCCTGCTCGTGTGCACCTTCGCTTACGCGCAGAACTTCGACGGTAAGACCTGGTGGTCCTACGTCTCCACGCTCGCCGCCGACAACATGGATGGACGCGAGACCGGCAGCGCCGGCCTGAAGCGCGCCGAGGCGTGGCTCGTGGACGAGTTGAAGAAGTCGAACCTCGCGCCCGCGGGCGAGCGCGGTGGCTACTACCAGACCATCACGTTCGTCGAGCGCAGCATCAATGAGAAGAACTCCAACCTTGCGCTCGTGCGAGATGGCGAAGCTGAGCCCCTCACCCTGGGCGAACACGCTTTTTTCGGTACGCGCATTGATCTTGCCCCGCAAGTGGACGTGCCGCTCGTCTTCGCCGGCTATGGCCTCAGCATCCCCGAAAAGAACTACGACGACCTCGCTGGGCTCGACGTGAAGGGCAAGGTCGCGGTCGTCGTAGCTGGCGCGCCTGGTGACATTCCCGGTGCGCTGGCCGCTCACGCGCAATCGGCGAAGGAGCGTTGGGCAGCGCTGCGCAAAGCTGGCGCCGTCGGCATCGTCAACATCCCAAACCCCGATTCGATGGACATTCCGTGGGCGCGCATGTCGCTGAACCGCACGCATCCCAGCATGGCGATCGCAGCGGAGGAGTTCAACGAGACCTCGGGACAGAAGCTCGCTGTCACGGTCAACCCGGTGCACGCGCAGAAGTGGTTCGAAGGCTCCGGACACACCTGGGACGAAGTGCTCGCCGTGCTCCGCGCCAAAAAGCAACTGCCGCGCTTCGTGCTACCCATCTCGATCCGCGCCCGCACCGAGTTACAGAAGCGCACCCTGACCTCCGACAACATCGTCGCGGTCATCCCCGGCAGTGACGCGAAGCTGAAGAGCGAATACATCGTCGTCAGCGCGCACATCGACCACATCGGCATCGGCGAGCCCATCAACGGCGACCGCATCTACAACGGCGCCATGGACAACGGTTCGGGCAGCGCGGCGCTGCTCGATATCGCTCGCTCATTCACCGGCGAAAAGCCGCGCCGGTCGCTGCTTTTCGTCTGGGTGGTCGGAGAAGAGAAAGGCTTGCTCGGCTCGAAGTACTTCGCCGCGCATCCCACCGTGCCGAAGCAGCAGATCGTCGGCAACGTGAACATGGATATGTTCCTGCCCATCATCCCGCTCAAAGTGCTCACGGTTTACGGGCTGAACGAATCGTCGCTCGGTGACCTGGCGCGCGCCGCAGCGGAAAAGCAAGGTGTCGGCGTGCAGCTCGATCCGCAGCCGCAACGCAACAGCTTCATCCGCAGCGACCAGTACAGCTTCATCCTGCAGGGTGTGCCGGCGCTGGCGCTGGGCGTGGGCTTCACCGCGGAGAACGAACAAGTCCACCAGGACTGGCTGCATCAGCGCTACCACGCGCCGAGCGATGACTTACAACAGCCGGTCGATACTGCTACCGCGGCGAAGTACGAGGAGATCGTGCGCGCGGTCGCGCTCGGCGCCGCGAATGGCGACGCGCGCCCCGCATGGAAGCTTGACAGCTTCTTCCGCCGCTACGCGCAGGGAGGGAAGTAGCCGGACAAACAACATGACTATTATGGTCATGTCTGCTACGATGGCTCCATGAAGCGCGTCCGCATTGCCGAGCTCAAGGCCCGCCTCAGCGCGCACTTGCGGGCGGTTCGTCGCGGCGAGGAAGTCCTTGTCCTGGACCGTGATCAGCCGGTCGCACGCATCGTGCCCGTGCCCCAGGATCTTTCTGAGCACGAGCGGCGTCTGATCGCGCGCGGCGTGCTGACGCCACCCAAACGCCGTCGCCGGCCCGGCGAGCGCCTGCCCAACCCCCCCGGCAACGTGTCGCGCGAGGTGATGGCGGCGCTCTGGGAAGAAGAGCGCGATGGCCGTTAGGCCATCCGCATTCTGGGATACCAGCGCGCTGCTTCCCGTGTGCCTGCGCGAGCCCTTATCGACCGCACTGATACAGATTTATGAAGGATGTGACGTGGTCGTGTGGTGGGCTGCGCCGGTGGAGATGGAGAGTGCCTTGGCGCGCCTCGCCCGGATGCGCAAGGCGACTGCCGCGGAACTTACCGCAGCGCGCTCGCTGGCGGCTCGCATCGCGGAAGCGTGGTTGGTGATATCCCCCACTACCGCGGTACGCGATCGGGCGATCGCGCTGGTCGGTCAGCATGAACTGCGCGCGGGCGACGCCCTGCAGTTGTCCGCTGCGCTGGAATGGTCCGGCGATCGCCCTGCCGGCAACTCGTTCATCACTGCCGACCAGAGGCTGCGCGCCGCGGCGCTCCACGAGGGTTTTGTCTCTCCGTTGCTGGCTTAAGCATGGCTTTGTGTCGCGTATAGTCTTGGCATGCGAACCGCGCTCTTGCTTCTGGCCCTGACCTCGTTCGCCGCCGCGCAGGATTTCTCCACCATCGACCAGTCATTCAAGGACTTCGCCGAGCGCCAGCACATTCCCGGCGGCGTCTGGGGCATCATCATCGATGGCAAGCTGGCGCACGCGGGCGCGTACGGTTATCGCGAACTCGACCAGAAGACCTCGCCCAATGCCGACACGGTCTTCCGCATCGCTTCGATGACGAAAAGCTTCACCGCGCTCTCCATCCTGAAGCTGCGCGACGAAGGCAAGCTCGCGCTCGACGATCCGGCGGAAAAGTACATTCCGGAACTAGCGAGCCTGAAATATCCAACGAGTGATTCGCCGAAGCTCACGGTGCGCCACCTGCTGTCGCACTCCACCGGCTTTCCCGAAGACAATCCCTGGGGCGATCAGCAGCTTTCCATCAGCGACGAGCAATTCACGCAAATGATTAAGAGCGGCATCCCGTTCTCGAACGCGCCCGGCATCGCGTATGAGTACTCGAACTACGGCTTCATGTTGCTCGGGCGCATCGTTTCGCGCGTTTCGGGCAAACCGTATCCCGAGTTCGTGAAGCAAAACATCCTCGTGCCCTTGGGGATGACATCGACCACGCTCGAACCGTCTTCCGTTCCACCCGACCGGCTGGCGCATGGCTATCGCTGGGAAGATGAGCAATGGAAAGAGGAGAAGCAACTCGCCAACGGCGCCGGTGGCTCGATGGGCGGCATGCTGACCACGATCAACGACCTCAGCAAGTACGTCGCGATGTATCTCTCGGCCTTTCCTCCGCATGACGGGCCCGAGACGGCTCCGATCAAGCGCGCGTCCCTGCGCGAGATGCAGCAGATGTGGCGCCCCGGTGGCGCGAATGCGCGCGTGCAGGGCGGTAACCTCACCATGAGAAATAGTGGCTACGCCTTCGGGCTCGGGGTCGCGCAGTCGTGCACGTTCCGCTACATCGTGTCGCACAGCGGCGGTCTCCCGGGTTTCGGCACCTTGATGGTCTGGCTGCCCGATTACAACGCGGGCGCGATCGCGTTCGCCAATCGCACGTATACCAGCTTCGGTCCGCCGTTGACGGCCGCACTGGAATCGCTCGCGCAGAGCGGGGTGATCAAGCCGCGCGAGGCGATGCCTTCGCCGGCGCTGGTGCAGGCGCGCAACGATGTCTCGCAGCTGGTGATCAAGTGGGACGATGCGCTCGCCGACCGCATCGCCGCCATGAACCTGTTCCTCGACCAGTCGAAGGAACGGCGTCGCGCAGGCATCGAGCGGCTGCACGAAAGGGTGGGTGCGTGCACCGCGCCCACGGCGTTCAATCACGTCGAGAATGCGCTGCGTGGCAACTGGTTGATGGATTGCGAGCGCGGCCAGATCCAGGTCTCCATCACCCTCGCGCCTACGTCGCCGCCCAAGGTGCAGTTTCTTGGCGTGAGCACGGCGCCGCCGGAGCCGCCGCGGGGAACCTGCAGCACCGCACCCTGATCTAAGCCGCGCGGCGCCTGCGCGTGCGGTTGCGCGCCACTTTCTTGGTCACCCGGCGCGCCTTCACGGTTTGGCGTGTCTTCCCTTGCTGGGGGATCACTTCCACCCGCTCCATCACGGGTTTGACGTCGGCGCCGAACAATTTCTCGCCGAAGCCGCGCCGGCATTCGTCGGAGCAGAAATGTACCGCCAGCCAGCGGACCGCTTTGTCGTCGTCCCAAGCCGGCTCCATCGAAAACTCACGGCGCGCCGATACCGCGCCGATGTTCTCGGCCGCAAAGCCCAGCAGCCAGACCTCGTTCGCTTCCTTGAGTCGCGCGCAATTGTCACATTGATAGCGCAACATCACGCCACCTCCACTTTGCCATGTGAGATGGCGTGGGCAGCGCGGCGAGTTGGCGCGAATGCGGCTGGCATGCCAAGATACCGGGAAGACAAGCCAATGCCTCGCTATCTCACCGCCATCATCGTCGTGCTCGCGCTCGCCGGCGTCGTCGTCTCGTCGCTCGCCCTCAAGGAGCACTACAACACCGAGACTTCGCCCTGCAAGATCAACGAGAAGTGGGACTGCGGCACCGTCAACCACTCGCCCTACGCTGTGTTCTACGGAGTGCCGGTGGCGATCATCGGCATCGTCGGCTACGCGCTGCTGGCCGCACTCGCCGGCCGCTTCCCGCTGCTGACGGCGATTGCCGCCATCGGCGCCTGTGGCTTCGCGTTATGGCTCACCAGCATCGAGTGGCGCATCCTGCTGGTGTGGTGCATCTACTGCGTCACGTCGCAGGGGATCATCGTGCTGATCGCCGCGCTGGCTGTCACGGCAGCCGTGCTGGAACGACGTGCTCGCCGTCCCATCTTCTAATGAAGATCCAACGGTGTGATCTGGCCATTCTTCTTCACGCCGAGTTGGATCGGTCGCGGTGGACCTTTCCTTGGCACTGTCACTTCCACCCATAGCTCCTCGCCGGCCGGACGCCGCGTCGGGTCGTCCGCATGCTCCGGGATGAAGTACGGTGTCGGCTCGAGCAGGAAAGGTTGAGTTGCCTGCGTCCGCGTGCGGTTCCACGCGGGTTCTTCCTCCGGAGGCGAAGGGCACGGCCACTGATACTGCAGGCTGCCTTCCTCGTCGGCGATCGCGGTCAGCTTGCCATCCACCACCGCCAGCTTTGCGTTACGCGATACGCCGATGCGGTAAGTGTGCTCCTTCGGCGGATTCGCCTGGTCCTTCCACTTGTTCTCCTGGCAATCGTGTGGCTGCGGCCGTGCTTCCACTTCCAGGCGCATGCTGAGGTAGCGCCCGCGGATGGGCAGGTCGGGATCGTACGGCACGGCTTTGGCCCAAACGCGCGGCAGGCGCGCGCGATCGATGAGCAGCTTCGCACCCAGGCTGCACACGATCGCCAAATGCGCCAGCGTGAGCGCGAGCGCCCGTTGCCAGCGATTCATGCCGTCCTCCGCGTGATGCGCGCCACCAGGCGGCGCCGTGTGCGCTCCAGGATCCACCCGCCAACGATGAAGAGCACGCCGAAGCCTATCAGGCTCTCCGATCTGCCCAGCTTGTCCATCACGTTCGAGAAGTAGAACTCGCCGACCGCGAGCGCGAATACTGCCATACCCAGGTTCACGCGGCTGCGGCGGCCGTCGCGGAGTCCCCACGCGATGAGCAGCACGGCGCCGAGCATTTGCCAGAGGAAGGGTCCGAAGGCGCGGACGGCGAACTCTGCCAGCGTTTCGCCGCTGGAGGAGGCCCAGGGCGCCGGCAGCAAGCCGAACACGATCACCCACACGGCGGCAGCTGCGTTGTAGATCGCACCACGTCCCCGCAGCCAATAGGCCAGCGCTACGGGAGCGCCGATGCCCACTACCCAGCCGCCTGCCAGCAACGCTGGCGGTATCACGCGCGGATTCATCCCGTAAAAGTAGTAGTAGCTATGACCGCTCTCGGAAACGAGGATCAACAACGGGAACAGGGCGAGCCCGCCGACCCACTTCAAAGCGCGCCGTAACGGCGTAGCCACCGCAGCCGTTTCCGCGGTGAAGTAGGTCAGCGCCAGCACGAGCAGAGCTTCGGTCAGCAAGTGTTCTCCGCCGGCCATGTGTTCCGTCGCGACTTCCCATTCGCCCGCCAGCCACGCCGGCAGCAAGAGTGCCAGCAGCGCGGGCTGCGGCCAGTCGCGCAGCAGCAACGCTCCGATCAGCGCGCCCAGGGCCCACAGCATCAGGCCGCCGGGCCAATGCTCCGCGAGGTTGAAGATCTGCCCCGCGAGAAAGATGCCGCCGCCCAGGGCGATCGTACCCCCGGCGTGCAATCCAGTCGTGAGCGCCGGCCAGCGGTCACCACTGGCCGCTGCACCGAGATGGAACGCCGCTACCAGGAACAGGACGAGCGCAAACCGTGCTCCCGGCGAGATGCCGTCCCAGTGTGCTGCGATGAACAACAGCACGCCGATGCCGAGCAGCAGGACGCCCAGCGCCACCGCGATCAGCACCGGCCATTGCATGCCGCGAGCCGGCGCTCCCTCCGCCTCATGCGTGCGGATGCGCGCCGCTGTCGCCGCGTCGATCACCGCGGCTTCCGTCCACTCGCGCAGCTTGCGTTCCAGGTCCACCGTGCGCTGCGAGTGTACTCGCCTTATAGCGGGCGCTGCTATGCTGGCCCTGATGTCACCGCGCCCCGCGACCATGGACGCTCCCGCGCTGCCTGCGCTCGAGTGGCGCGAGCCGCAGCTCGCCGCCGCGAATCTGCAGCGCATCGCCGCCGTGTCGCCCTCGGTGGCGCGCGTCCTCGCGAATGTGCTCGACGAAGTCGCCGATCCCGATGCGGCCCTGAACCTCTTTGAGCGGTTCTGTGAGTCCGCGTCGCGCGATGTTCTCGGTTTGCTGGAAGCGAAGCCGCTGCTCGGGCACTATGCCGCGGTCGTCTTCGGCACCGCGCATTTCCTCGGCGACACACTCATTCGCGATCCCGCTCTGCTCACCACGCTGCAGGACCAGCGAAAGCTAGAGCATTCCTGCTCCGCCGATGACTATGCGCGCTCCCTGCGCACCTTCCTTTCCGGTGGTGAAGACGACCTTTCGCGCCGGTTGGCGCTCTTCAAGCGCCGCGAGTACGTGCGCATCATGCTGCGTGACGTGCTCGGCATCGCCACGCTCGGCCAGATAACGGCGGAGATATCGGCGCTGACCGACGCCCTGATCGCCGCTGCTCTCAGCGCTTCCTTCGGCGAACTGCAGCACCGCTATCAGCCAGGGGCGTCGACCGCAGCGATCGAAGACTTCGCTGTCCTCGGTCTGGGAAAGCTCGGCGGGGATGAACTGAACTACAGCTCCGATGTGGATGTGATGTTTCTGTTCGGTGAGCGCAGCGCGGAAGCGGAACGCGACGTCTCCGCGCGCGAATTCTTCATCCGCCTGGCGCAGCGCACCAGCGAGGTCCTTACCTCACTCACCGCGGAAGGCGCGGTCCTGCGCGTCGACCTGCGTTTGCGCCCGCAAGGCCGTGAAGGCGAACCGGCCATCGGGCTCAGGAACGCTGTCCACTACTACGCGAACGCCGCCAAGGATTGGGAGCTGCAAGCCATGCTGAAGGCGCGGCACGTCGCTGGTGACGCATCGTTGTCGCGCGCGTTCGTCTCCGCCGTGCAGCCACTCGTGTACCAGCGCGAGCTGAACTTCGCCGCCATCGCCACCGCGCTGGCGTCGCGCGAGAAGACGGTGGCGCGCCGCAGCAAGGAGCGCGGTATCGACGTCAAGCTCGACCGCGGCGGCATCCGCGACATCGAGTTCCTCAGCCAGTGCCTGCAACGCGTCTACGGCGGCGCCGAGCCGTGGCTGCGCGCCGCCGGCACGCTGCTTTCGCTGCAAAAGCTGCACGACAAAGGTCACCTCACGGGCAAGGACTTTCACGAGCTCAGCACCGCTTATGAATTCCTGCGCCGCGTGGAGCATCGCCTGCAGCTGCGGCGCGGCCAGCAGACCCATCGCTTGCCCGAGGACGCGGGCGAAGCCCGCGTCCTGCGGCGCTCGCTCGCGCAAAGCGCCCGCCAGGAAGAACCACCGGCCGACGTGCGCGCGACCGTGCTCGCGCGCATGGCCGCGGTGGCGGCGATCTATCGTCGTATCGTCCATCAGCACGAAGTGCGCCCGGCGACGGGCTTCCGCCTCGAAGCCGAGCCGCCCGCGCTCGCCGGCGAAATGTCGTTGCGCCAGGCGCTGCAGCATCTCGCCACCGAGTCGCCCGCCGCCGCGGCCGTGGTCGAGCGCACACAGCTCAGCGCCACGGGGCGCCGCAACCTGCATCGCTTCCTCAGCGCCGCTTTCACCGACGCTGAACGCCTTGCGACGATCGTGCGTCGGCCGCGTTCCCTGGAGCGCGCCCTGTCGCTCTTTGAGACCAGTGAGTTCTTGACCGAGCTGCTCGTCCGCCACCCGGAAGAAGTTGCACTGCTCGACTCTGCCGTGCCGGACGAGAGCGGCTTGTTCGGCGCACCGCCTGGAGGAGACGCCGCGACACGACTGGCACGACTTCGGCAGGGCCACCGCCGTGCGATCTTCAGCTCGGCGGCCGCCGACGTAAATCAGCATCGCAGCGTCTACGACTCGCTCGCCGAGACGACCGCAGCCGCCGACGCCGCCATCCGCGACGCGGTAGCTCTCGCCGACCCGCCCGCCGGATTCACTGTTCTCGCGCTTGGTCGCCTCGGCACCCGTGAGTTTGACCTCGCCTCCGACGCCGACCTGCTGTTCCTGTACGCCGATGTCGCGACTGCGGCGCCCGCCCTGCGCGCCGCCGAGCGCATCCTGCATGCGCTCGCCGCGTATACGCAGGAAGGCGCCGTGTTTCCTGTCGACACACGCTTGCGGCCACGTGGCATGGAAGGCGAGCTAGTGATCACCCCTGCGCAGCTCGCGGCGTACTTCGTGAACGAAGCACAGCCCTGGGAGGCGCTGAGCTACACCAAGCTCCGCTTCGTCGCCGGCGATGAGGACACCGCGCAGGCGGCGTTCGCCGCCGTGCGCGGCGCGCTGCCACGATTCAGCGCGGATCCAGCGTTCGCCACCGCCGTTCGCGCGATGCGCACGAAGCTCCAGGAATCGGCGCCGTCCGCTGATTTCAAGTTCGGCCCCGGCGGCTTCTATGACGTGGACTTTGTCGTCACCTACCTGATGCTGCGCGCCGGCATCGCGCCACCGCGCGGCAACACTGGCGCCTTATTGCAGACGCTCGCTCTCCCCGAAAGCGATCGCCTCTTGCTGGGGAATGCGGCCGAGTTATTGCGCGCCACCGATCACATCATCCGCCTCGTCACCGGGCGCTCACGCCACACGCTGCCCAACGCCGCGCGTCCCCGGCAGATCGTCGAGCGGCTTGTATCGGCTATCACGCGCCGCGCGCTTCACCAGGGCCTCGATGCGGAGCTGACGGCGACCCGCAAAAACGTACGGGCTGCCTATGAGCGGCTCGTCGCGTGATTCACTTCCATACGATCACGCCCATACGTAGCAGATAACTGCGGTGCATCTCGATACGCCATGGTCCCGCAGCGCGCAGGTTGGCGCCGACCTCCGGCATGGTGTACGCGCGGCGGATCGATACGGGTCCATCGTGCCGCGTGATAGGGCTGCGGACGAACGGCATGGCGGAGCGGACCGCCGCGAGATGCGTCCAACTGCGTCGCAGGTCGTTTATTAGAAAGGCGGTACGGGCCACACGCATCGCTTCGCGCGTGAACTGTTGGATCTCAGGCGGTTCCAGATGATGGAAGAACAGCGAGCACGTGACGACGTCGAAGCTCGCGTCACGGAAGGGTAGTGCGAGCGCATCGCCAACGACCCGCCGCTCGCCGTTGCCCAGATGTGTCGCCGCACGATCGAACAAGACGATCGGCGCGATGCGCCCGTCGAGTTCTGCTGCCGCTCCGGTGCTAACGTCGCCCGAGCCGGCAGCAACATCGAGCAGGGAAAGCTGTGCTCCTGGCGTCGCCTCCAGCACACGCTCCAGCAGTTTGTGTGTCGTGCTGATCCCGCCGAACCGCCGGTTGATCGCCCGCAAGTCAGCCAGCGACTCGGCTACTTCCTGCGGCGTGCCGGCGTCGGTATCGAGAAGTTCAGGTATTACCTTGCGGCGCACATGACAAATCTACAGGGAGGATGAGAGGAAGGGAGGAACGGACGAAAAAACTCAACCTCCCCAACTCCCTTCCTCCCTGTAGACGTTCATCTCACCACGAATAATGCACGGTGTAGTTGATCACCTGCTCGCCGTTGGCGGCCACCAGCACCGGGAACTCCACCGTCTGCGCGTCTTTCTTCGTCCATTTGTGAGAGGTCTGCGGCACGTTCCAGTTGCTCCAGCGGAACATGCGCTCGACCACGCGCACCTGCACCGCTTCCTTCTTGTGATTGCGCACGTGGATCTCGTACGTCTCGTCGAAGGTACGTAGCCGCGAATCAGTGTGGAAGTCCACCCGCTTGCGCTCGCCGACCACGTCGAAGGCGTTGCCAGTGTAAAGCCGGATGGTTTCGTCCGTCGGTGTGTGGTCGATCACGTTCTCGCCGGTGAACTCGAGTTGGCCATCGTCGTCGCGCCGATAGAAGCGCACCCGACCCTTCGGCAGTGGCATGCCGAGCCCGTTCTCTTTCGCGTTCTTGAACTCCTGCATGACCCATATCTTCGAATTCGACTGCGTTCCGTAGCTCGGGTCCTGGTTCAGCCCGCCGCCCCACCAGCCGTAGCGCGAGGTATCGAAGCCCTCGTACACGTAAATTCGCTGTGACTTCACTTCATTCCCGCGCACGAACTCCACCTGCTTGGTCTCCTGGTCGTGCAACGTTGTCGCTCGCGGCAGCGTGTAGAGGTGGTACTCGTCGAACGACTTCTCGGTGATGACAGGTGCCGCTGCCTCGTCGGCCGAGGCACGCAGCTTCGCGTAGACTTCCATCCGTGATTGCGGCTGCTGGATCTTGTTCACGTCACCCGCCAGCAGCTTGATGCGCGCATTCTCGAACGCCTTGCCGGTGCGATTGTTGATCGTCACCCAACCCACCAGGTCGATCACGTCGCCCTTTTCCGGCGCCACGATGTTGTACGCCGCCTCCCAACTCATGCCGCCGGTGATGTAACTGACCTCGGCATTCGCCGTGCCCGAGCGATCCGTGTGCAGCGTCCAGTTCAGCGTCGGCTTCAGGATCGTGTCGGTCGTCGTGTCGCCGTCGGTGAGCGGCGGGAACAACGGCTGGCCGGGGAGCGAAAACCGCAGCTGACCGTTGACCTCGATGATCGGCTGATTGCCGCCGCCGCGCGGCGCGTAGCCGCTGCGAATGATCTTGCCCTGCACGATCTCCTCTTTCCCGTTGCGGTAGGTGATGAAGTCGATCGTCCGGCCTTCGTAGAGCGAGAGCATCAGCTCTTGCGACACGGGATCGTTGCGGTAGTTCTGCTCCAGCACTTGCAGCAGGCGCTTGCCCGCCGGATCGCGTAGCACCACCGAGTCCGGCTCCAGGTGCAGCGTGACGTCCGTGAACTTGATCTGGTTGCTGCCTGCCTTCAGGTCAAGCGTGAGCGGCTGTCGCACGACAGCGAAATCTCGGTTGTAAACGGTGAGCGCCGGCTGGCCGATCGTGTCGGCCATCGAGCCCAGCGACATTATCAGTGTGAAAACCAGGGCCGTGATCTTGCGCATGTTTCCTCCATCCCCTGTATTGGGAAGAACGGGCGCAGGATTCACGATTGCAGGTAACTGTGGTAACCACTTGTGTCTTGTTCCTCGAAGCCGCGAGGCCGACTTGCGCGCCGAGCGGCGCGATGCCAGGCCTTCCGGGTGTGTGAGAAATAAGCGCCCGCTAGCGGTTTTTCAAGAAAGTCGAGGAACGAAAAACCCGCCGTTCGGAACGGCGGGTCAGGGAGCAGAACAAGAGCCGCGAGGCCGGCTTGCGCGCCGAGCGGCTCGATGCAGGGCCTTCCAGCTATCAAGTAGCTGGACTGACTCGAGCGGTTCTCGAAGAACTACGCCGCGGCAGCGTCGCCGCGTAAATACGCAATGTAAGCTTGAGCACTATCGGTGGCTTCGCTCAGGTCGCCCGCATGACCACTGAAGACGACCTCTCCGGATTCATCGTTTTTCACGGTGTAGCGGAAGATGGGACGTACCGCAGCATTTTCCGCATCCACCAGGACAATATGCGCCGTGTAATGCGTAGGGGAGCTCTGCGACATGCCTACATGATGCGCCAATTTACGCCACCGTTGCTCATTCTTTAGTGCATGTCCGGAAGGCCAGCATCAGCCTCGGCAACACGCGGCCGCCCCCGTGCCATCTTCCTATCAGCGTCCACTTGCAAGGGGGAAGAGCATGAAACCGATTTTCTGGGCGGGAGTGATTTGCCTGGTGTTGGGCATCGCGTCGTTTTTCGTCGGGCTGCCGAAGACTGAAAAGGAAGGGATCCGCGTCGGCGACGTACATCTGGGCGTCGAGGAGAAACACAACGAGCGCATCCCGAACTGGGCCTCAGGACTGCTCGTTGGCGGCGGACTGGCAATGATGGTCGTCGCCGGCAAGAGCCGATAGTCCGACTATCAAAAGAGAAAGAGACGTAGCCGAATGCTACGTCTCTTTCGCCTGAGTGAAAGCCGTACTACTGATTTCCTGCTGCGGCTCCTGCCTTCTGCGCCACGATCCGCTTCGAGTTCTCCGCCAGTTCTTTCGCTTTCGGCAGCAGGTCGAGCGCCTTCAGGATCTGCGGATCGGCCTCCGCGCGGACGCGCAGTCCTTCCGCCTGGCCGAACTCCGCGATGAACACCTCGCTGCGGACGTTCGCCCGCACCCAGTCCATTATGTCGTTCAGGTCCTGCTCGGTGTATTGGATCTTCTGCTCGGAGATGAAGCGGCGGAAGTCGTTCAGCGTCTGGTCGTCGGGCTGCCAGTCTTTCTGCACGTGCCGGTTGAGCAGGTAGTGCTTCGCGAAGTTGAAGAACGCGTAGTGCTGTAGGAGTGAGTCCTGCACGCGCGTCGGCTTCGGCGAATCGACCTTGACGTCGGGCGAAATGCCGCCGCCGCCGTATACCTGACGGCCGCTATCGGTCTGCTTCAGCTCCTTGTTCGGGTTCTTGTCTTCGTTCTCCAGGTGGTTGT
>CAYWSH010000091.1:0-2683 GCA_964460655.1 uncultured Terriglobales bacterium
CCCGACCTCGCCGAAGCCGGCGGAACGGACCCCGCCGCGCTCGATGCCGCCCTCAACGACGCGTATGGCGTCGTCGAACAGATGCTGACCTAACACCTAACACAGAGGACGCGGAGGTCTTTACTTCCTTATGCTCTGCGTCCTCCGCGTCCTCTGCGTTAGGTGTTCACTCGTACCTTAGCGCCACCATTGGATCGACTTTCGCCGCCCGCCGTGCCGGGATGTAGCAAGCCAGCAGCGCGATCACGCCGAGGCACGCGGCTGCCGCGATGAAAATGGCGGGATCGTGCGGCTTCACGTTATGCAGTGAGCTCATCAGCATCTTACGTGCGGCGAGCGCCGCAGCGATGCCGACCACGAATCCGGCCAGCGCCAAGCGGACTCCCTGGCCAAGCACGAGCCGAAGCACATCGGCGCGGCTGGCGCCGAGTGACATGCGGATGCCGATCTCGCGTGTGCGCTGCGTGACGAGATACGACAGTACGCCATAGATCCCGACCGCAGCTAGCAGCAGGGCGAGACCGGAGAAGATGCCGAGCAGCGTCGTAAGGAACTGCTCGCCGGAGGCGTTCTCGGCGATGACCTCCGTCATGGTGCGGATGCGGAACAGCGGCAGCGATGAATCGACGCCGCTGAGCGCTGAGCGCACCGCTGCGGTAAGCGATTCGGGTGCAGCGGTCGTGTGCAGCACCAAAACCACTCCCTGGCGTTCGGTAAATGCGTCGAAGTTCTCGGGCTGCGGTGGCTGGCCGATGCCCCATTGCTTGTTGTCGGCGACCACGCCGACCACTTGGCGCCATGGGCCATTGCTGCCGCTGCGCGAGAAGACCTGTCCGATGGGGTTCTGCCCCGGCCAGAACAGCTCGGCCATGCGATGGTTGATGAGGCACGGGATCACGATAGCGTTGGTCTCGTCGGGCGTGGGTGTGCGACCGTTGGCGCGCAGCTCGCGCAAGCGAGCGGCGATCGCCAGCCGAGTGCTCACGTCCTGCTCCGTTAGCTCGCGTCCCGCAACGAGCGCCACGCCGAGCGCGCGGAAGTAATCAGGCGTGACACCGTGGTCTTCCACGAGGTGGCCTTCGCGGACATCCTTTTCGCCGCGCAGTGTCACGCTGCCGTTGTTGCCGCCTTCGAGCGGCAGGCGGTCGGTAAGGGCTGCGTGATCGACGCCGGGGATCGCACGCAACTTTTCAAGCAACGATTGCGCGAAGGTGATGCGCTGTGGCGGATCGGTGTACTTCGCCTGCGGTAACCGGACGGCCGCCGTCCACACGCCCGCGGGCCGCACGCCGACCGTCTGCGTGCGCAATTGGATGAGGTCCTTCAGCAGCAATCCCGCGCTGATCAACAGCAGGAGCGAGATCCCGACTTCCGCAACGACGAGCGCGTTGCTGGTGAAGCGCCGCTGCCGGCTGGGACTCACGGAACTTCCGGCGCCGCCTTTCAGTTCGTCGAACAGATCAGGGCGCGACGTTTGCAGCGCCGGGAAGATGCCGAACAGCAATCCCGCAATGCTCGCGAGCGCGAGCGTGAAGAGCAGCACCGGGATACTCAGCTGGATCGGATTCGTCGCGGGAATGCCGAAGCCCTTCATGCTGGTCAGCAGCTTGACGCCGCCGTAGGCGACGCCGAGTCCGAGCGCGCCGCCGAGCAGCGCGAGCAGAATGCTCTCCGTCAGCAACTGGCGAATGAGCCGGGCGCGCGCCGCGCCGAGCGCGCTGCGAATGGCCATCTCGCGCTGGCGCGCGACCGCGCGCGAGAGCAGCAGGTTAGCAACGTTGGCGCAAGCGATCAGCAGCACGAGCGCGACCGCCGACATCGTGATGATGAGCGAATCGCGTGCACCGCTGACCATGTCTTCCTGCAACGGCAGAACGATCGCCCCGACCTTGTGGTTCGAACCCGGGTATTGCTTCTCCAGTCGCGCCGCGATCAAGCTGAGTTCCGTCTGCGCCTGCTTCACCGTCACTCCCGGTTTGAGCCGGCCGATCGCGCGGAACGAATGGCTGCCGCGTTGTCCCAGACTCGCCGAATCGACGAGTAGCGGGAACCACAGCTGTGGGTTGTACGGGAAGCGGAACGTCGGCGGCATGACGCCGATCACGGTGTACGGTTTCGCGTTCAGTTCGATCGACTTGCCGAGCGCGTGTTCGTCACCGCCAAAGCGGCCCTGCCACAGTGCATAGCTCAGGATGGCGACCTGCTCCTTCCCGGGCAGGTCTTCGCCAGGAGCGAATGTGCGACCGATCATGGGCCGAGCGCCGAGCAGCTCGAAGAAATTCGACTCTGTCGCCACCCCGATCACGTGGTCGGGATGGCCGTTGTCATTCATGTTCAAGTCGTTCCCCCAGCCGTACAGGGCCATGTCGGTGAAGGTGTGGTTCTGCGTCTTCCAGTCGAGGAAGTCGGGGCCGGCGAAAGGAAACTGTCCCGGCGCGGACTCGGTCTCGTAGAGCCTTACTAGTTGCCCGGGATCGCGGAAGGGCAAAGGCTGCAGCAGAACGGCATTGATGACGCTGAAGATCGCGGTGTTTGCGCCAATGCCGAGCGCCAGCGTGATGACGGCGATGGTCGTTACACCGCGCGTCTTAATGAGGCTGCGCAGCCCGAAACGCAGATCCTGGAAAAGCGATTCCATAGCGACTCCTGAACGCACACCACGACCCCTACATAGACGGAATAC
>CAYWSH010000091.1:2783-14060 GCA_964460655.1 uncultured Terriglobales bacterium
CGAGGTGCCTATGGAGCGCGTACAGTTCCTGGAGCATCACGGTCAGAGAGTTCTGCTGCTCGACTACAGCAACCTGGATGACGCCGCCGAGATGCTCGCCATGGTCGAGCAGCGCAAAGCGGTGGTCACGGCGCAATCTCCGAACAGCGTGCTCACCCTTACGGACGTGACCAATGCGCGCGTGCCGCGCGGCATCCTGAGCAGGATCAAGGAAGCGGCCGCCCACGAGCGGCCGTACGTGCGGCGCGCAGCCATGGTCGGCGCCGACAACTCGCTGATAAAGGGCGTGACGGACGCGGTCGCCAGTTTTTCCGCGCGCCAATGGAGATTCTTCCCAACACGCGCCGAAGCGCTAGCTTGGCTGGTGAGCGAAGGCGAGCAAGGCGCCAAGGCGAGCTAGCGCGTGCTTTGATCCTGGGCAAAAAGAAAACGCGGGCGAGTCGCCCGCGTCCCCACCAGCAGAGTCTCTACACTGCGACCGGTTGCTTCTTGTTCACCGGCACGTGGGTGAACCAGTTGAAGCGATCGGGCGCCGTGCCGTTGATGATCCCGTAGAAGTCGTTGATCACGGTCCGAGTCACCGGTCCGACCACGCCCTTGCCCACGCTGATCTTGTCGACGGAGCGGATGGGCGTGATCTCGGCAGCGGTGCCAGTAAAGAAAACCTCGTCGGCGATGTACAGCATCTCGCGCGGGATCATCTGCTCCTGTACGGTGATGTTGCGGTCGCGCAGGATGTGCAAGACGGAGTCGCGCGTTATGCCGGCCAGCACGGAACTGCCTAGCGGCGCCGTGAACACAGTGCCGTTGCGCACGACGAACAGGTTCTCGCCCGAACCCTCGCTCACATAGCCATTCACATCTAGCGCGATGCCCTCGACGTAGCCGTTCATGATGGCTTCCATCTTGATGAGCTGCGAATTCATGTAGTTCGCGCCCGCCTTGGCCATCGCCGGCAGTGTGTTCGGCGCCATGCGGTTCCACGACGAGATGCACACGTCCACGCCCTGCTCGGCGTCGCTGCCCAGATACTTGCCCCACGCGTAGTTCGCGATGAAGACGTCGATCGGCGAGTTGAACGGATTCACGCCCACCTGGCCGTAGCCACGCAGCACGATCGGCCGGATGTAGCACGGCCACACACCGTTCGTCGAAATGAGCTGCAGCATCGCGTTGACGAGATCGTCGCGCGAGTAATCGAGGTCCATGCGGTAGATCTTGGCCGAATCCAGCAGGCGCTGGATGTGCTCCGTGGCGCGGAAGATCGCCGGCCCGCTCGGCAGCTTGTAGCAGCGGATCCCCTCGAACACCGACGAGCCATAGTTCACCACGTGCGACATCACGTGGATCTGCGCCTCGTCCCAGGGAATGAGGTTGCCGTTGTGCCAGATCTTTTCCGACTTGTTGATCATGCGCGCTCCTATGGCACCTATAAGAGAAGATTATTGCCTGAAGCGCCGCAGGGCAGCAAGCGCCATTTCGGGCTGGAACGTCTGGGCACCGCGAAGGAGGATCAAATCCAAACCGCTAAGGACGCTATGGACGCCAAGTCGTCACTTCTCTGCGTACTTCTGCGTCCTCTGCGGTTTGCTTTTTTTCGAGTTCACAATCAATGAGCGGCGATCGAAGCGGCTTTCTTCGGTCCCACTTCATCCCCGCGGAAATACTGGGCAGGATTGGCGCGCATGATGCCCATCGCCTTCAACGGCTCGGGATAAACGTTGGCCGCGTTCCAGAACAGGAACCCGTTCCCGCCGTGTTGCTTCGCCACGCGTACCTGGGTCAGGACGTATTCCGTGTTGTAGGTCTTCGTCCGCCAATGGAAGGCTTGCAGCCAGGGCCGGATCACGACCGGCTTCTTCGTCGCGGGCGCCGGCACGTTCGCCAGGATCTTCAGGAAGCGGTCCATCGAGGTGGAGATGAAATGCTCGGGCGCGTCGCCGGGATGGTCGTAGCCATCCATGTTGAAGAAGTGCGAGGGATAGATCATGGGCGAGAGCACATCGCAGTGTTGCGCGAGCGAGACCACGTTCTGCCCGGTCTGCGCCAGGTCTTCCGCGTCCTGCCAAGCCGTTACGCCGAAAACGTCGAGCGACACCAGCACGCCCTTGGCGTGCAGCTTGTCGTAGGCACGCGAAACGAAATCGGTGATGACGTTATGCCGCTGCCATCCGGCATGGTCTTTCTCGAACGCAAACTGTGCGTCCTTCTGGTCACCTTCGGCGGGGAAGCGCACGTAATCGAACTGGACTTCATCGACCCCGGAATCCGCCACCTGCTGGGCGAGTGCGAGGTTGTATTCCTGCACGGCCGGGTTCGACGAATCGGTCCACACCAGTGCGCCGTTCTCGCGCCAGGGTTCGCCGGTCTTGCGCGAGCGCACAGCCAATTCAGGATGAACGGCCACCAGCGTACTGTCGCGGAACAAGGCGACGCGTGCGATGGCGTACAGGTTCTGCTGATGCAGCCAGCGCACGTATTTCGGCAGGTTGGGGATGGCGGCGCCTTTGTGCGGCGCCAACGGATGATTGAACGGCACGTTCAACGCTCCGTCGGAATCCTTGATGTCGAAGACCACGGCATTCCCACCGGCCTCGCGCCAGCGACGCACCAGGTCAAGGCCGAGGCGGCTACCCGCCATCGTGCCCGTCAGGTAGATCGCGCGCACTTCCAGGTTCGGATCGGTGGAGATAGGGTGCTCGACGACCGCGCTCTCGTAGCCCGGGATGGTCAGCTGCTGGCCGGCCTTGAAAAAGGTGGTCTTTCCAGATCGATTCGCCTCGCGCAGGGCAGTCTCGAACTCGGCGCGCGTCATATAGCTGGTGGAAGGCCAGAGACGCCGCACGATGGTCGCTACCGGTAGATCCTCCGGGACCGTATAGGTATGGCCCGTGTTCGGAGCCGCCACCGGCACGCCGCGGTCGCCCGCGAACGCCTGCAGGGAGCCCAAAAGAAGGAAAATCACACCGCAGCGCACCACTCGCATACGGAAAAATCCTAGCACGCATTTCGGCCGCGTAAAGCCGCGTCCCATGGGCATTTGATGCCTTTTCCACAGTCGAAGGTCCATGTCCCCGGGAGTATCGATGAATCCGAACGGCCCGGCTGCATCTAATAAAGGGGAAGAACAGGCGCAGGCGCCGGGGCTCAAAACAACTCCGTCGCGGATTCTTCCATCTGAAGAATCAGCGTTGAGCAGGCGCGCCAGGGGACTGTGTCCAGGGGGCAGACTGGGGGCGGTCGATTTTTATGAAAACCGGTCTTAATACCGCGCTTGATCCCAATCGGCGCAGCAGTGACGCTACAGAGTTCGAAGCCGCGCTTCGCCGGCGGATCGTCGGGCAGGATGTCGCGGTGGAGAAAGTCGCCGAGATCTTTCAAATGTTCTTGGCGGGACTCAACGCACCTTCGCGTCCCGTTGGCAATCTTCTCTTTCTCGGCCCGACAGGCTCAGGCAAGACGCGCGTGGTCGAAGCAATCGCCGAATCGCTGTTCGGCGACCCCCGCGCTTTGATCAAGGTGGACTGCGCCGAGTTCCAGCATAGTCACGAGATCGCCAAGCTTATCGGCTCGCCGCCCGGCTACCTGGGGCATCGCGAGACGCATCCGCTGCTCACCCAGGAAGCGCTGAACCAGTGGCAGACCGAGAAGGTCAAACTGTCGATCCTGCTGTTCGACGAGATTGAGAAGGCCAGCGACGCGCTCTGGCAGTTGCTGCTCGGCATCCTCGACAAGGCCACGCTCACGCTCGGCGACAATCGGCGCGTCGACCTCTCGCAGTGCCTCATCGTCATGACGTCGAACTTGGGCGCCGGCGAGATGAACGACATCATCAACGGCGGCCTGGGCTTTGCCCAGAAGCCCATCACGGTCGACAACTCGCTCGACGACAAGATCAACCGCACCGCCGTGGAGGCGGCACGCCGGAAGTTCTCCCCCGAGTTCATGAACCGCATCGACAAGGTCGTGGTGTTCCGCACGCTGCGGCCCGAACACCTCGAACTGATCCTGGAGATCGAGCTCGGCATGGTGCAACAGCGGATCCTGCAGGCCACGGGCAACAATCAGTTCGTCTTCAGCGCGACGCCGCAGGTGAAGCGCTTCCTGCTGAAAGAAGGCTGTGACCCGAAGTACGGGGCCCGGCACCTGAAGCGCGCGATCGAGCGCTACGTAGTGTTCCCGCTTGCGAACCTCGTCGCCACGAGCCAGGTGAAGCTCGGTGACTTCGTGCGCATCGACATGAATCCTGAAGGCAAGATGGTCTTCGTCAAGGAAGCCGAAGGCGCGCTCGTCCCGGTGCTGCTCGAGAAATACGGGCCGGACTTTGCCGTCTCGGCGGCCGGCGCCAAGGCCGCCGGACGAAGTGGCGGTGCGGCCGCACGGCGCGAAGCCACCACCGGTGGGCTGACGGATAAGTAGCGTTCTGCACAGAGGTTGTTGGGCCGAACCTTGGATGTTGGGGTAAGACCGAAGCGCTGAAGAGATTCAGCGCTTTGTTGTTTCAGCGGAACTTCTCCACCAGGTGGATCGCCAGGTGTCTGCTGCGCGCCGAGCGGAAAAACCCGCCCTCAGTACTCGAACCGGAACGCTGTATAGAGAGCGTTCTTTCCCAGCGGATGGCTGCGTTGGTCGTCCTGGTGCTGGTAGTACGCTTCGAGCGCGAAGTGGCGACGCACCGGGATGCGCGCGCCCACGTACTCGCGCTGCTGGTTCCACTCGTGGAAGCGCGTGTCGTAGATGATCTCCCACGCAACGTAGGGCGTGACTTTGTGCACCGCATGGTCGAGCCGTATGTAATCGCGATAGCGCTCGCTCAGGACGCCGTTGAGCACCCGCCACTCGAGGCGATTGCGGTCGCTCAAGCTGAAGCCCGCACCGACCGGTGCACGCACCGTGCCCTCGAGCCACGTGCGGTACTCATGCTGCACGTGCCCGAGTTCGTTCACCTGGCGGATGAACCGGAACCACGATCCGAAAGTCACCCAGGACTTCGGCGCATAGGCCATACCCCCGCCGGCGTGCTCTTCCGCCAGGCGCGAGATGTTGTCCCACCAGCGCAGTGAGGTCTGCCCGGTGACGGCCACTCCGTTCTCAAAATGCTTCGTCAGGACGTAGTCGGTCCAAAGCTGCATGTCGCGCGTCTGGGTGGACTGCGCGGAGCACACGCCCGCCAGGACGATGAGGACCAGAATGAAGGAATAAGGACGCAAACCCGCAGCCTAGCAAAGAATTGGTTATTTGTTATTCGTTATTTGTTATTGAAAAACGCAGCGCAAGGTCTTTTCAATAACCAATAACGATCAGCCGATCGCGTTCAGCGCCTGTCGTATGTCAGCCAGGATGTCGTCGGCGCTCTCGATGCCGCAGGAGATGCGCATCAGGCCGTCGCTGATCCCGAGCGCGCGCCGCCGCGCCGGCGGCAGGTCGCGATGCGACGCGATCATTGGATGCAGCACGCTGCTGAACACATCTCCCAGGCTGGTCGAGCGCACGATGAGCCGCAGCGCGTCCTGGAAACGGAAGGCAGCTTCCTTCGTGCTGTCCGCCAGCTCGATCGTGACGAGGGCACCGGCGTGCGGAGCGCGCAACGTGCGTTGTAGAACCGCTTTCGCCGCGCCCTCGCGCAGACCGGGATAGTGCACGCGCGCGATGCGCTTCTCGCTGCTCAATTCCTTGGCGATATGCGCCGCATTCTGGCATTGCCGCTCCACGCGGAGCGCCAGAGTCTTGATACCGCGCGCCAGTTCGTGCGCCTCCCATGCACTCAGCACGCCGCCGACGAGCTTGAGCAGGGAATTGAGCGGCGCGTCGTAAACGCGATCGCGCGCGACCACGGTGCCTCCCATTGCGTCGTTGTGCCCGCCCAGGTACTTGGTCGCGCTGTGCACGGCGAAATCGGCGCCGAGCGCAAGCGGCTGGCACAGGTACGGAGTCGCGAACGTGTTGTCCACGATGAAGCGGGCATGGTTCTTGCGCGCGATCTCGGCGATGGCGGCGATGTCGCAGACTTTGAGCAGCGGATTCGAAATGGTCTCGGCCAGCAGCACCCGCGGCTTCACTGCGGCGGCGCGCTGAGCGATCGCCGGCACGTCGTCGAAGTCGGCGAACACGGGTTCGACGCCGAACTGCGAGAGCACCTGCACGAGCAGGTTCGTCGTCGCACCGTAAAGGTCTTGCGACGCCAGCACCTTCGCGCCCGGCGAGAGTTCGCAGGCGAGCAGCGCCGCGTGCAGTGCTGCCATGCCCGACGCGTACGCAACCGCGACAACGCCGCCTTCGAGCGCCGCCATGGCAGCCGTCAGAGAAGTATTGGTCGGGTTGCCGTAACGGCTGTACACGTAGCCCGGCGCTTCGCTACCGAAGACGCGGTCCATCTCCGCCATGGAGGGATACGTGTACGTGGCAGTGGTGTAGATCGGCGTGCTGACCGGCTGGCCGTAGGGCGCGCCCGGGCGCTCGCCGGCATGGACGACTTCCGTCGCGATGTCGCGCTTCATAAGAGAAGTAAAAAGGAAAAAGGCAAAAGGCAAAAGGAGAAAAGCAGGGCTATAAATAGAATCTATAGCGTCGCCGTGATGGCGACCGGCTCGCGTTGCGGCGGAACGACCCCGACGCCGTCGCGGAAGGCGACCTCGTAGCCGGAAATAGCCGGCACTCGCTCACCGGGCACAATGATGCCGACCAGGTTCAGCGGATCGGCAGCCGACAGCGTGACGATCTCCTCTGACGGCTTGCGGTCGCGCATGGCGCGCAACGATTCCACGGCGACCGGCAGGGCGAACTGCTCGCCCAGGAAGCCGTCGACGAAGCGCCCGCCGCGGACTTCGCCGCGGTCTTCAAGCCGACGGAACATCATGGCGAGTTCGCGCCAGCGCGGCAGGTTGGTCTCGCGCGCCAGCAGGTCGCGGAACACCACACCGTAGCGGGCCAGCAGCATGCGGCACGCGCTCTCCACCACGCGCTCGCGCTCCAGGTTCTGGACGCCATGCAGCACCGACCAGCGCCCCGCGGCGTGCCGCGGCCGCGCCGTCTTGCCGGAGCCTTGCCCGGCACGGCGCTTCGGGTCGATGAGCGAGCGCAGGTTGTCAAAGCCATCCGCCGTGACGACGCCGGCGGCGACGAGTTCCCAGAGCCCGGTCTCGATCTCGGCCTTCAGCTTGCCGGTGCCGCGCACGATGTCCACGAAGAACGACGCTCCGCGCTGCTGCAGGAAGGCGAGGACTTCGCGAGCGATCGCGCTCAGACCGCTCATGTCAGCCGCGTGCTCGCGATGCGGCACATTGCCCATCCAATCGGATTCCTCGCGCAGGAAGAACGTGATAGGCGCGACCTTGGTGGGGATGACGCGGCGCTGTGGTGCGGCATCAGTGTCGGCGCGCGTCTCGAGCGTCGCCGGATGCGGTGAAAGCCTGCCCCAACCTACGGCGCCCGTCAGGCAGAGCTGGTCAAGTTGCTTGGGATCGTAGTCGCGCAGGCGACGGGCGAGCACGTGCCGCTCCCACGCGTTCGCCGAGATCTCGAACCCCTGGAGCTGGCGGACGAGCTCGAGCAATCCGCGTTCGCCGTGCAGTTGCGTCCCCGGCGCGACATGTTGCCAATCGAGCAGCCAGCGCATGAAGACCGCGGGCGTGACGGGCTGCACGGCCTTGCGCAGGCGGCCCACCGTAAGCCGGTGGATACGCGCCAGCAGCCGGCGCTCGCAGAACTGGACCTCGTCACCGACTTCTTCCGACCGCAGGAACTTGCCGCGCAACACGACGCCGCCGGCTTCGAGCCGCAGGAGAGCTTGTTCGGCATCGCTTTCGGTGATGGCGACCGACTGCGCGAGTTGCGCCGCCGTCGTGGGCCCGATGTGCTGCATCCACCCAGTGGCGAGCGCGTAGAGTGCTTCGCTGCGGTGCGGGACCTCGCCGGCAACTTCGCCCGGTCGGGTCTCGATGTGTGCATCGGGGTAGAGTGCGTTTACAGCGTGCACACGCTCGGCGGCAAACCAGGAGCGGCGGTCGCCGATCCGTGCGACGCCAGCGCGCCGCTGGGTGAGCAGTTGGTCGAACTGAGGGCGCCAATCATCCGCGGCTAAAGCCGCTCTCGGGGGAAGGGCGCTATCGGCACGGCTAAAGCCGTGCCCTTTCAAAGCAGCCCGCTCTTCCGGCAGCACGACGAGTGTGAGCAGCGCGTCGTGGAGTTCGTCGGCATCGCGTATGTCGGGCCAGGCTTCGGCCTGCACCTGCGCGATCGCGTCCTGATCGAGCGCGCCGACTTCTTCCAGCACGCTCGCAGGGAGAACGCGCCGCATCTCTACGGCGCGCGCGCGGCGCTCTTCGAGTGGCGCATCGTCAAGGTAAGAATAAGGTGCGCTGTTCAGCAACTGATGCGAAAAGACCGAGGGCACCGGCGTATCGACGGCTACGGTCTTGATCTCACCGCTCGTGATGCCGCGCAAGACCTGCTTCAGTCCGTCGAGGTCCATCGCCTCGCCGAGGACATCCTTCATGACCTCGCGAATCAACGGGTGGTTGGGTATCTCGATGTCGCCCTCGATGTTCTCCTGGCAGGCGCGCGAAGCAGGGAAGACAGCGGCCAACAGGTCATCGGCGAGGATGCGTTGCAGTTGCGGCGGGATCTTCTTGCCACCGCGGAAGCGCAACAATGCGAGCGCGCGCCCGGCGTCCCAGCGCCAGCGCGTCTGGAAGATCGGTGCGGCGAGCGCGGCCTGTTCAAGCACCGGCTGCACGCTCTCCGCACTCAGGAAGTGAAAGACATCGGCGAGCGGGAAGCTGTGCTGCTCGGCGAGCGCGATGTTCAAGCCATCGTCGGTAGCGGTAGCTTGCAGCTCAAAGTTGAACGAACGGCAGAAGCGCTTGCGCAGCGCCAGCCCCCAGGCCTTGTTGATGCGTCCGCCGAAGGGCGCATGGATCACGAGCTGCATGCCGCCACCCTCGTCAAAGAAGCGCTCGGCGATGATGGTCTGTTGTGTCGGCACCGCGCCCAGCACCACGCGGCCGGTCAGGATGTAATCGATCGCTTGTTCCGCGCCGGCTTGGTCGAGTCCGCATTCAGCGCATAGCCACTCGACGCAGGCGCGGAACTCCGGCGCATGGCGGTCGAGTGCGACCGGATACTTGCCGGGCACACGCTCGCTGATCTCGCGACGCAAGTCGGCGACGGCGGCGCTCAGTTCGTTGGTGCGCGCCGGCGCTTCGCCGAGCCAGAAGGGAATGGTCGGCGCCTGGCCGTGCGCGTCTTCCACCAGCACGCGGCTGGTGCCGGATTCGATGCGCTGGATGCGCCACGACGTGTTGCCCAGTAGGATGATGTCGCCACGCAGGCTCTCGACGGCGAAATCTTCGTCGAGTGTGCCGACGATCGTCCCCTCGGGTTCGGCGACGACGTTGTAGAGCGCGTTCTCCGGGATGGCGCCGCCGTTCAGGATGGCGACCATGCGCGCGCCGCGACGCGCACGCAGCACGCCATTCACCTGGTCGCGATGCAGGTAAACGCCATAACGCCCGCGCGTCGACGCGATGCCTTCGCTCAGGACATTCAGCAGCTCGTCGAACTCGGCGCGCCCGAGGTTGCGATATGGCCAGGCGCGTCGCACCAGGGCGAACATCTCGTCTTCGGAGATCGTTTCGGCTGAGGCGGTCGCGACGATCTGCTGCGCCATAACGTCGAGTGGCGCCGGCGGGATCAAGATGCGGTCCAGCTCGCCGTGCTTGATGGCGCGCAGCAGCGCGGCACATTCGATGAGCTCGTCGCGCGTCTGCACGAAGACGCGCCCTTTCGGTACCGCGCCGCGCCAGTGGCCGGCACGTCCTACGCGTTGCAGCGCTACCGCGATGGAGCGTGGTGAGCCGATCACGCAGACCAGGTCGACCGCGCCGATATCGATGCCGAGTTCGAGTGACGCCGTCGCAACCAACACGCGTAGCTCGCCATTCTTCAGCCGGCGCTCGGCGTGGAGACGAAGCTTGCGTGACAGGCTGCCGTGATGCGCAGCTACCGCTTCTTCGCCGAGCCGCTCGATCAAGTTGTGCGCAATGCGTTCGGCCAGCCGCCGCGTGTTCACGAACACCAGAGTGGAGCGATGCTGCTGCACGAGCTCGGCGATGCGCGCGTAGAGTTCATCCCACATCTCGTTGGTCGCGACCGGGCCGAGCTCCTGACCGCCGACCTCGATAGCGACGTCGAGCTTGCGCTTGTGCCCGACGTTGACGACTTCGGGTAGTGGCCGGTCAGCTCCCGCGAGGAAATGCGCGATCTCCTCCAGCGGCTTCTGCGTCGCGGAAAGTCCGATGCGATTGGGCGCAGGTTTGCCGCTCTGCGTCACCAATCGCTCCAGCCGCTCCAGCGAGAGCGTGAGGTGCGAGCCGCGCTTCGAGCCCGCGACCGCGTGGATCTCGTCCACGATCACGGTGCGGACATCCCGCAGGATCTCGCGGCTGCGGCCTGCAGTAATAAGGATGTAGAGCGATTCCGGCGTCGTCACCAGGATGTGCGGCGGCCGGCGCAGCATCGCCCGGCGCTCGTGCATCAGCGTGTCGCCGGTGCGGACCGCCGTGCGGATGAGCGGTTCATCGGCGCCATCAACGCCCGGAAGGCGCGCCTGCCCGCCCGGGACTAAACCCTGCTCGGCGGCGAGCGTCATGATCTCGGCCAGCGGCGCTTCCAGGTTCTTCTGGATGTCGTTGCTCAGCGCCTTCAGCGGTGAGACGTAGAGGACCTCGGTGCGATCACTCAGTTCGCCGTTAATCGCCTGCCGTACGAGATGATCGATGCACGCGAGAAACGCCGCCAACGTCTTGCCGGAGCCCGTGGGCGCCGAGATGAGCGTGGTGCGTCCGGCCAGGATGTGCGGCCAGCCGGCCTCCTGGGGCTCGGTCGGTGTGCCGAACTTGCGTACGAACCACTCGCGCACGACCGGATGCGCCCAGCCCAAAGCTTCCGGATATGAAGGGGGAGCAGCTGACATGGAAGCTAGATTTTAGATGTCCGCAGGTCGCGTTGGATAGCAAAATCTTCGCAAAATGTTCGCCTCGACCTGAGCAACCCATCTAGCGTTGCCAGCATGCCCGATGCGCCGCGTCATCCTGAGGCAGCTTGCGTTGCTGCCGAAGGATCTACGGGCTTCGTTCGCGTCACCACGGTCGCAGACGGTGGGAAGTGCGCATCGTGCCTCTGCTATAATCGCTTTTTGCCTTCCTGCAGTGGCCCCTCACCGTGGGCGCGTAGCTCAACTGGCAGAGCAACTGACTCTTAATCAGTAGGTTGTAGGTT
>CAYWSH010000092.1:0-13779 GCA_964460655.1 uncultured Terriglobales bacterium
CCGCCAGCGCATCGGCGATGGTCGTCCCGGCGACGAAGCGCCGCGCCACGCGCTGACCAAGGCGCGAGTGCTCCGCCTGCGCGCGTAGCTGCCTGCTCGCCGAAAGCCAGATGAAAAATGCCCTCAGCATGGGGGACCACACGAGGCTGTGGGCGGCGGTTGCAAAAACTAGGACTAAAGCGAAACGACTCTCATTGTCAAATGCGGCGGCCGGGCGAGTACTTCGTTCGGCAACAACGGTGATAAGCTTCGCCAGCCGTGCCCGCCGACTTCGCGCTTCAGTTCGATCCTCACCATCGCGTTCTGCTCGTCACGTTCGCAGCGGGCACCACCGACGAAACGGTGACGCAGGCCTTCGGCGCGATGGAACGGTTCATCGCCGCCCACGGACCCTGCCGGATCGTGCGCGACTACAGCTCGTCCGAAGGCGCGCCCTCACCGGGATTCGTCCAACGCATGGCTACGTGGCCACCGTTGCTTCCACCCGGATGGCCGCAGGTGGTCATCGTCGCGCGGCCGGTCCAGTTCGGCGTGATGCGCCAGTTCCTGTCGTTACGCGATTCCCAGGACACTGCCGAGTACAGATTGGTCCGTTCCCGCGCGGAGGCTTGGGCCGCGCTGGACATCAAAGGCGAACCGGAGTTCTCCCCGGTGGAGATCTGAACCCAGCCAGGGAAGCAACGCCCTCGAGCGGTTTGGAGCGAAGCGACAGGACCTAATGCCAACGGGTCGTGAAGCCCGTCTGCACACTCGCGCCGAACGCCTGCGTGTACTGCGTGATGTTGCTCGCGGTCATCGGATCGTCGAGCGGTTCGGCCGTGACGATGTACTGGTCCGGCGGCACGCCGGTGATGCGATACGTCCCATCGGTGAAGGTCAGCGTACCGATCGGCGTCTTGCGGATGCCGGCAGGGAACGGCAGGGCATTCGTCACGGATTGCGCGAACACGTGCGCGCCGAACACACCGCCATCGTTGGTGAACCGTACCGTACCCGTGATCACACCCGTAGCGACATCGGGTGAGCCCTTCGGATACAGCGCCGCGATCCCCGCCACGTCGTCGTAACCGAGCGATGTCTGGACGTCGGGCGCGAACGGGAACATCACTGCGCGAACTACCCCCGAATGATCGAGTCCAAAGAAGTGCCCGATCTCGTGCGTCGCCACCGTTTGCAGGTCCTGCCCGCTGCTGGCGCCCATGGAGAACTGCGAATTCGGGTTGAACAGGATATCGGCGTCCACGATCTGCCCGGCGAAGTGCGTCGTGCCACCGTGGCCGTCACTGGCGCCCGCGCGGTCCTGCATCGTGGTGATCGTGACCGCCAGCGTCTCCGCATCACTCGAAAAGTCGCCGGTGCAGACGAAGCACACCAAGTTGATGTTGCGGCTCGAATTGGGGTCGAATCCCGGCGACGTGTTCGAAGTGTCCGCGCCGCGGGCTACCCGCAACGCGGCGTTCGGCGCGCTCGACCAGGTGCCGAACGACGCGTCCATGATGTTCCCCACCGTGCCGCCGCCCGTTATGTTCGACCCGGTGTTCGGGTTCAGTTGCCACATGACCGGCGATGTCATGTCCCAATGGTCCATCACCGGGGCACCGCCACCGTTAGGCACGCTGTATTGCGGCAGGTGCGAGAACGCGGGCGCCACGCACAGCAGGGCTGCGCTCAATAGCGCGAGGGCCGGGACCACCGGGAAGCGCGGCGCCCTCATTGTCCTGCCGCCTTGTGTACGCGCTGCTCCAGTTCGTGGAGGCTCAGTTCCGCGCCGGTGAACGCGGTCGTGCGCCCGTGCTCGAAGCTCGTCGCCTCGCCCACGTCGTTCGAGACGCGGGCTTCACCGCCGTCACGCCGGATGCGGAAGCTGCCCTGCATCAGGCCGACCACGCTGTAACTGCCGTCACCTGCCGTGCTCGCACGCAGGAACAGCGCTGCCTCTTCGCCCAGCACGAACTGCCGCACGCCGGAAGCATGCTGGCGCACGCCGTTCACGCTGCCGCCGATCTGCCGCACCACGACTTCGTTGTGCGCGCGTCCTTTGAGCGTGGAACTCACCGCGAAGCGCGTGTACGTGTAGATGAGGTGCTCGTTCGTGTCCCACACCGACCATTGCTGCTCCGCGCGCCCCTCGACCACGTTGCTGGCGCGTTGCGCCATGTCTTCGATCGCGATGGGACGCACCGAGGTTGCGGAACTGGCAGCGCACAGCAGAAGCGCGACCACGAACGCAGGAAGGACTCGGTACTCGGTACTCGCAACTCTCGACTCGTTCATCACTGCACCTCGAGCCCGCCCGCGAATGCGCTGATGTCGGTGTTCGGCAGCTTGATGTAGACCGTGCGCGCGCCCGGCGCCGCATTACCGGGTACGGTCGCATCGAACGCAATGCCCGGCATCCCCGTGGTCGACGTGATGGCGCGCACGTTGCTGATACCGATGTCGTTCGGCCCGCCGATCGTGATCGTGGCATCCGCCGTCAACCCAGGTCCAAAGAGCAACACCTTCATCGTGGTGCCGCGTGAGATCACGCCGCCGGTGTTGAAGGCTGACCCGCCCGCTCCGAGCGGCGCTACGCCCAGGACCCGCACATTCACGGCCGGCTGGCCGGCCGGAGTCGGTACCGAGATATCGACGCCGCCAGTCGTCTGCCCTCCGCTCACGCTGACGATGACCGGCGCATTCACCGGACCGCCTCCCGCTCCGTTGGGCGGCGTGGCCACGGTCGTCGGTGACGGCGTATTGGAGTTGCTGGCGCCGCGCACACCGCCGCATCCCGCGAGGAGGCTCGCGCCACACACCACGGCTAAGAAAGGACGAAGGGCCCAGGACCTGCTCACCGCTCAACCCCGCCAACGACAGACTGCCTTCGCTATCTCAAGATGCCGTGGCGCAACGTCGTGTTGGCCAGCCGCCTGGACCGACTCGCGCATTACAATCGCGGCGTGCTCGCTTGGGATCAACGCAAGCTCCGCCGTTTTCGCGCCGCCTTGCTTGCCTGGTTCGCGCGGGGCGCGCGCCCGCTCCCCTGGCGCCAGACGCGCGACCCGTACCGCATCTGGCTCTCCGAGATCATGCTGCAGCAGACGCGCGTCGCCGTCGTCGTCGGTTACTACGAACGCTTCCTGCGCCGCTTTCCGAGTGTTGCTGCGCTCGCGCGTGCACGCGTCAGTTCCGTGCTCGCCCTGTGGAGTGGTCTCGGCTACTACCGTCGCGCCCGTTCGCTGCACGCCGCCGCCCGCCAGATCGCGCGCGCCGAAATGCCGCAGGCCGCCGACGCGTGGCGCGAACTGCCCGGCATCGGTCGCTACACCGCGAACGCCATTGCCAGCCAGGCCTTCCGCGAGCCGCGAGCGGTGGTTGACGGCAACGTCGCGCGCGTCGTCACGCGCTTAGCAGGCAAGGAAATGCGCGGCGAAGCCGTTTGGCAGACCGCCTCGCAGTTGCTCGACTGCGACTCTCCCGGCGACTTCAATCAGGCGATGATGGAGCTCGGTGCGACTGTCTGCATCGCGCAACCACGCTGCGGCGAGTGTCCCGTCGTGGCTTTCTGCGCGACGCGTGGCGCTACACCGCGCGTCCCGCAACCCGCGCGCCAGAAGAAGACGGTGTGCTATGCGCTCGATGTCGCCGCTCAACGCGTCCGCCTCGTGCAGCGCTCGGCGAACGATTCGCTCATGCCCGGCATGTGGGAGCTGCCCCCGTCGCGTTCTGCGAACACGCCGTCATTCCGCCTTCGCCACGCCATCACCACCACCGATTACGACGTCGCCATCGTTCGCACGCGCGCCCGCCGCGGCGTCATGACCTCCACCGTGAAGCTCGCGCGTCTCCCGCTCACCGGCATCGCACGCAAAGCGCTGCGCCGCGCCGGACTGCTAGATTAGAATTGGGATTTGAAAGGGCAGCGCTTCGGCGCTGCCGTTACGCGCGATTGGGTCTGCGGCTTTAGCCGCTGTGGGATGGACTTCTTAATCTTCCGGAGGAAGCGCACGATGTCCGCCCTTGTCGCCGGAAAATCGGCACCCGCGGTGAAATTGCCGCTGCTCGGCGGCGGTGCGTTCGACCTGCAGCAGGCGCTCGCGCGTGGCCCCGTGCTGCTGGCGTTCTTCAAGGTCAGCTGCCCCATCTGCCAGTTCGCCTTCCCGTACTACGAGCGCATCCACCAGGCGACCAAGGGCAAGAACGTCAGCGTGATCGGCGTCTCGCAGAACAACGCGAAAGATACCGCCGCCTTCAACCGTGAGTTCGGCATTACCTTTCCGACCGCGCTCGACGACACCGAGAAGTTCCCGGTCTCGAACGCTTATGGCCTGACGAATGTCCCGACGTTGTTCCTCATCGATCCCGACGGCAGCATCGCGGTGAGCAGCGCCGGCTGGTCGCGTGCCGAGGTCGATGACGTCGCGCGCCGCCTCGCTGCTGCGTCACAAGCGAAGTTCGCAATCTTCAAGGCCGGCGAGAACGTCCCCGAATGGAAAGCCGGTTGAGGCTCGCGCAATTGAGCCCGCGGTCCGCGGGACAAGTCTCGAACAAAACAATACTGATGGGTGCCCCACCCTGAGCGCAGCGAAGGGTGGGATTTGTGTTTGTTATGCTACCGTGTCGCTTCCTCGAATGATCCGACAGCTCGCCTTCGCCCTGCTCGCCGCGTCCGCCCTCCCGCAACCACACCCTCTTCTTCTCCAGAATGCAGTCGTCTACGACGGCACTGGCGCGAAGCCACGCCGTGCTGACGTCCGCATCACGGCCGATCGCATCACTGCGATCGGCCATCTTAAGTCTGCACCGAAGGAGACCACGCGCGACCTGCACGGCCTCGCGCTCGCGCCCGGCTTCATTGACATGCACTCGCACGCCGATGGCGGCCTGCTCGCCGACCTCGACGCCGAGAACATGACGCTGCAAGGCATCACGACATCGCTCGTCGGGCAGGATGGCGGCTCGCAATTCCCGCTCGCCGAATTCTTCGCGCGACTGAAGACCACGCCGCCGGCGCTGAACGTGGCGTCCATGGCCGGTTTCGCGACGCTACGTCAGCACGTGATGGGTCGCGACCTCTTCCGCCCGGCGACACCCGATGAGATCACCAAGATGAAGGAGTTGCTCGCTCAGGAGATGGATGCCGGCGCTTTCGGCATCTCCACTGGCCTCGAATACGCGCCGCAGCACTCCGCGCCGACCAGCGAAGTCATCGCCGTGTCGATGGCAGCGCAGCGACCGGGTACGTTCTACATCAGCCACGTGCGCGACGAGGCGAACGAGGCCTTCGAATCCTTCCGCGAGATCACTCAGATCGGCAAAGAGACCGGGCTGCCCGTCGAGATCACGCACATCAAGCTGAGCGCGACGTCGGTGTGGCATCTTGCGGCGAAGCGCATGGCGCAGATATTCGGCGCCGCGCGACGCCAGCACGTCGACCTGCGCGCCGACGTCTATCCCTACACCTACTGGCAGTCGACCATCCGCGTCATCGTGCTCGACCGCGATTATTTCAATCCCACGAAGGTCGCACAGGCGATCGCCGATAACGGCGGTGCCGACAAGATCCGCCTCTCCACGTATGAACCCGATCCGTCACTCGCCGGCAAGACGCTCGACCAGATCGCGCGCACCTGGAACGTGACGCCGGTAGATGCCTACATGCGCATCGTGCGCGAGACCGATCCGCAACCCGATGGCCGCCGCCGCGCCGAAGGCGTCATCGTCACCTCGATGACCGAAGACGACCTACGCTGGTTCATCGCGCAGCCGCACATCATGTTCTGCACCGACGGCAACCTGCACGGTACGCATCCGCGCGGCGCCGGCTCATTCCCACGCGTCCTCGGCCACTACGTGCGCGACGAAAAAGTCCTGCCGCTCGCGCTCGCCATCCATAAGATGACCGGCTTGCCCGCGCAAGCGCTCGGCCTCAAGGACCGCGGACGCATCGCGCCGGGGTTCATTGCCGACCTCGTGGTCTTCGATCCTGCGCGCGTCATCGACCGTGCCACGGTCGAGCAACCGCAGGCGCCGCCGGACGGGATCGAATCCGTCATGGTGAGCGGCGAGTGGATCGTCGACGCCGGGAAGGTCACGGGCAAACATCCGGGCAAGGTTCTGCGCCGCCCGGACACCCGGTGATGGTTTATCTTTCGAAGGGGCACGGCTTCAGCCGTGCCGTCAAATGAGCAATGATGATGCGGCTTTAGCCGCTGAGGATCGTCTTTCTATGCAACGGGGACTGCTGATCGTTCTGCTGCTGACCACTTCGCTGTTCGCCCAATCCCAAAGAGCCGTTCGCGTCGACGAAGCCCTGCCTCCGTCCAACGCCGCCGGTGTCCCGGCCGCGATGAACTCCATCGATTCCGAGCGCATTCGCGCGCACGTGAAGTTCCTGGCTAGTGATCTGCTCGAAGGTCGCGGCACGGGACAACGTGGCGGCGACGTCGCCGCCGAGTACATCGCCACCCAATTCCAGTTGCTCGGCCTGAAGCCGGCGGGCGATAACGGCAGCTTCATCCAGAAGGTGCCGCTCATCGGCATCCAGACCACGCCTGACCAGTCGTCATTCGAGATCGTTCCCCAGGGCGGCGCATCGCTGAAGCTTGCTCACGCCACTGACTTCGTCGCCACCAACGAGACGCAGGAGCAGAACGTGCAACTCGATGCTGACATCGTCTTCGTCGGCTACGGCATCGCCGCGCCGGAGTACGACTGGGACGACTACAAGGGCGCCGACCTCAAGGGCAAGGTGCTGCTCATGCTCGTCAGCGAGCCGCCTTCCGACGACGCGAAGTTTTTCGCCGGCCGCGCGCTCACCTACTACGGCCGCTGGACCTACAAGTATGAAGAAGCCGCGCGCCGCGGCGCCGTCGGCGTGCTACTGGTGCACAAGACCGAGATGGCGAGCTATGGCTGGGACGTGGTGCGCAACTCCTGGGGTGGCGAGCGCTCGTTCCTGCGCGACGAGAAGCGTCCGAAGTTGCGCGAGAGCGGTTGGGTCACGCTCGACATCGCGCGCCAGATGGCGAAGCTCGCCGCAGGCGATCTCGACCAGTGGATGCAGCGCGCGAACCAGCGCGATTTTCGCCCGGTCACCCTGCCGCTCAAGTTGCGCGCGCACATCATCAGCCGGCTGCGCTTCTTCAACTCAGAGAATGTCGTCGCCGTCCTGCCGGGTTCCGATCCCAACCCCGGCGCGGTGATGTTCAGCGCGCACTTCGATCACCTTGGCATGGGTCCCGCGGTGAATGGCGACCGCATCTACAACGGTGCTGCCGATAACGCCACCGGGTGCGGCATGCTCATCGAGATGGCGCGCGCGTTCACGCAAGCACCGAAGCCGAAGCGCAGCATTTATTTCACGTCGGTCACCGCCGAAGAGCAGATGCTGCTCGGCTCCGAATACCTCGGCCAACATCCGCCGGTACCCGCGGCGCAGGTCAGCCTCGACTTGAACTTCGACAACATCACGCCCTTCGGCGTCCCGGAAGATGTCGAAGTCGCAGGCTCCGAGCGCACCACGTTCTATCCCGTGGTCGAGCAAACGGCGCGCGAGTTCCGCCTGAACATCAAGCCCGATTCGCGTCCTGAAGCCGGCCACTACTACCGCTCCGATCATTTCAGCCTGGCGCGCGTCGGCATTCCCGCGTTCTCCGTGCAGGAAGGCGACAAGTTCCAGGGACACGACCTCGCGTGGGGCGAGCAGGAGAAGAAGGACTACACCGCGCAACGCTACCACCAGCCGAGCGACGAGTATCGCGACGACCAGGACTACCGGGGCGACGCCTTGCTCGCGCGCTTCGGCTTCGCCCTCGGCTGGCGCGCTGCCAATCAGCCCGCGCTGGTGCAGTGGAAGCCCGGCGAAGAATTCGAAAAGGCGCGCAAGGCGTCACAAGCAACGAAATAGCTTTGCGTGTGGTGGAAACGGGCGACTCGCCCGTTTCAGCCCGCGCAGCAGGCGCTCGAGACGCCGTTACCCCGGTTTCCCCATCGGCCCAATCGCCGATTTCCGCCGTCCCGTGTTTGTGCTACTGTGCCCAGCAAAACCAAGGCCCCATGCCCTTTTCCTTCCTCAAACGCGACCTGAGCGATGCTGCGCGCGCCCTCACGCTCGCCATCTATAACCCGGAATTCAAGCTCGAAGGGCTCACCCCCGGCGTCGACAACATCCGCCACGACGTGTGGCTCAGCCCCAAATTCCGCAAGGTCACCAGCCGCCACATCTTCAAGCTCGTCGCGCGCTACGGCAACGTCGCCGACGTGGTGGAGGACCCCGGCGCGACCTCGTCCACCTGGCGGCCGCCCTCCATCATCACGCCCAAGAACGCGCCCAAGCCCGAAGCTCCGCTCGACTTCAAGACCGCGCTGGGTGACGTGATGGTCGGCGCGCTGAATCGCGCCAAGGCCGACGCCAACATCAACATCGACCTGCTCGCGCGCCTCGCGGTGCTGAAGTTCCTGCGCTCCGAACTGATCTCGAAGTACGGCGAGGCGCTCGACAAATGCCGCGCCCGCCTCGCCACTTTCGAAGGCCCGCGCAACACCAACACGCAGAAAGCGATGGACATTCGCGAGCGCATCGCCAAGCTGCAGGTGGACAAGAAACACGTCTTGCGCAAAGCCGGGCAGGACCTCTACGAGACGCTGCGCGAGGTCGAGAAGGAGACGCTCGCGCGCACCCGCCGCTCGTTCTTCGCCGACACCAGTACGGCCATGTACGAGCTGTTGATGAACCGGCTGCTGTTCACCGAGGACGGCCGCGACGATTACCTGAACGCCGAGCACTACGTCATGCTCGGCAACTACGACAGCGACAACGACCGCCTGGCGCACGTCGCCTCGCTGGCTTCCGAGTTCCTGGAATCCATCAACGCACTCGACCGCGCCGGCCAGTTCGCCACCTACGACTCCATCCTCAGCGCGCCTGACAATGCGCAGGAACTGCTTGCCGGCGGCGCGCCCGATAACTCGGAAAAGGGAAAAGCGCAGAAGGCCATCCTCAACGCCTGGGTCGAGCTGCTGGAGAACGAAGGCATCATGGAGTGCGCCATCGCGGCCTATGAAGCGGTCGTGCTCCTCGGGGAATACTGGCCGCACGTGCATGCCCAGCAGCTCAAGCGCGCGCTCATGTCGCGCGAAGAGTACGACCGCATCATGGGCCTGCTGGAAGAGCACGGCAAGATCTCGCCCGACGCCCTCAACCAGGCGCGCAAGCGCGCCGAGAGCTGCAAGGGCGCCGACCGCGTCAAGGTCGCCGCCCGCTTCCTGCGCGACTTCATGCGCCATCGCCGCGACCTGCGCCGCATGGAAGCCGTCAACGCCGCCAGCGACAAAGTGAACGTCATCTCCAGCGAGAAGCTGCGCGAGCTCTCCGCCATCAACAACACCCTCTACGATTTCCTGATGGCTGATGAGCGCTCCACCGGCGAGGAGCGCATTTCGGGTCACGTGGTCATCAAGGCGGACGTGCGCGATTCCACCACGCTCACGCGCACGCTGCTGGAGCGCGGCCTCAATCCGGCATCGTTCTTCAGCCTGAATTTCTACGACCCGGTCAACAAGCTGCTCGCCCGCTTCGGCGCGACCAAGGTCTTCATTGAAGGTGACGCTGTCATCCTCGCCATCCTCGAGCGTGAAGGCGAAACGTCGCCCGCGGTGGCGCGTGCCTGTGTGCTGGCGCGCGAGATGGTGCAGTTGGTCCGTGCTTGCAACGAAGAGGCGCAAAAGAACGGATTGCCACCGCTCGAGGTCGGCATCGGCATCACCTACCAGGATTCCGCGCCCATGTACCTCATCGACGGCAACGCGCGCATCATGATCTCGGCCGCGCTCAACGAGAGTGACCGCCTCTCCGCTTGCCACAAGACCGCGCGCAAGCAGCTCGCCGGACGCTCACCGCTATTCAACGTTTTTGCTGTCCATGCGATCCGTGAGGGAATGGAAAGCGAGGAAGAAGCGCTCCTCGCCTTCAACATCAGCGGCGTCAAGCTCAGCCCGCCGGCCTTCGCGCGCCTCAAGCAGGAGATCGCGTTGCAGGAGCACCGGCCGGCGATGAACGGCGTCATGTGGCCCGGCGAGAATGTCCGTCTCCACGCGGGGCTGGCGCCCGTCGGCAAGGACTCGTTCTCCGAACTCGTGGTACGCGAAGGCGTCATCCCCTCGGTCGATCCCAAGACCTTCGCCCTCCGCCAGTGGACCAGCGTGCCGTATTACGAGGTCTGCACCAATCCCGCCGTCAATGAATTAGTCCGCGCCGAAAAATCCGCTACCGCATAGCGATTTCGCTATGCGTTATTGGTTTTGGCTATTGGTTATTCGTTATTTGTAATTCCTTTTCTCAGATCGCTCATCCTGAGCGAGCACGCGACCAGCGAAGTGGTCGCGCGCGCAGTCGAAGGACCCCGCAACCGTTGGCGCCACGAGGACTCATGGAGCCTTTCTTCCACGGCCCCGTGGAGATGTCATCCTGAGGCCCCTCTTTTGGGCCGAAGGATCTACGGGTTCCCGGGTGCCCCACCCTGGCCGGTTTTGCCAGGGTGGGATCCATGCAATTACGGGCGAGTGCCCCACACGAGCCGGTTTTGCTCGTGTGGGAAAGCGCGCGGAGCACGCCGGGTGCCCCACCCTGAGCGGAGCGAAGGGTGGGATGGGCGTTTGCCCCATAGATGCTTTGCGAGCGATTGATAACCAATAACCGATAGCCCTTAGCGAATAGGTCTACTCGCAGTACACCCGCACCTTGCTCTTCTCGCCGCTGTCCACGTCCACCCGCAGCTCGCTCAACTGCTCCACCAGCTCTTCGAGGTTCTCCGGCTTGATCTGTCGCAGGTCGATCGTGATCCCCTCGGCTTTCATCTTGTCGGCCACCAGTTCGCTCACCTGCGGCGTCAGCAGACCGCCCAGCCGCACGCCCGCGCGCAATAGCTGCATCGGGACGCGCAGGTTCACTTTCACCGGCTCGCCCTTCTTGTCGAGGTCATCCGCCACCACGCACAGGTAGCGCGCCCGCGGTTTCGTACCGGCATCGCTCGCCGTCGCCGGCGACTCCAGCGCCGCCAGCAACCGCTCGGCTTCATCCGTCGTGATCTTGCCCGCACTCAACATGTCCAACACTTGCCGCCGATTCTCCGTCATGATTGCGCTCTCCTCGCTTGCTTTGTGTCCTTTGTCTGTACGTCGTGATCTTCGTGTTCCGCTTTTGACTCACGCGATCCTGATCATCACCGCCGACTCACGCCCAGCCATCTCCACCTGCAATCCCCGGAACCCCATCAGCATTTGCCACGATGTCGTCAGCAGCACGAACGGATTCATCCGCAGCACCAGGCAGCCGATCAAGAAGAACGGAAGCAGCAACAACGCCACTGGCAGCAGCAGCACCCACACCACGAACAACGGTATCCACAACCGCATCGCTTTTCCTGCTGCCCATTCCACTCGCATGTCCAGCAGCCACGGAATCATTGCAATGCCTCCAATTCCTTGATCGCCTCTTCCGCCGTGATCTCGCCCGCTTCCAGCCGTCGCAACACGTTCGCTTGCGACGATTCGCCACCACCGGCGCTCTCGACAAACTCCAGGCTTGCCGTCAGCCGGTTCAGCCGCGCCTTGATCGTCGGGTAGCTCACTCCGAAGATCCGCTCCATCTCCTTGATCGAGCCGTGGCTGCGCACGAAGGCCGTGATGAACACCTGGTCTTCGGCGCTGAGCCGCGCCAGCTCCGGCAGCGCGAATGCGCCCTCGATGGCGATTCCGCTTTCCGCCAGCCGCACCCGCTCCACGATCAGGCTCTGACCTTGCGTGATCTTGGTCAGCTCCTGCCACTCGCGGATCTTGCTTTCGGCCTTGATTTCTTCAGCCACAACCCTCTTCTTAGGTAAATAAATTAATCTTGTCAACAATAAAATTAATGATCCAGGTACTTGTTGATAATTGGCCCAAATTGTGAAACTTTTTCCCTCTCAAACCGTCCATATTCTTGTAACCCTTGGCGGCACAAGCGTTTGTAATGGCATCAGAGTTGCAAGTAGGTTGGATTACGGTAATGGCACGGGAAGGCTTTTTCCTTGTGCCCGGAGGTTACGTTGATATACAACTCTCACCTCACCGTAAATGGAGCAAGAGAGCACGCAAGAGCGCAAGTCGTCGCGTGTCTATCGTGTATGTGGCACGTTTTTTGCCGAGGGCGCGGTGCTGGTTCTCGTGTTCGGAATATTCGAGAACTACTGGCGCAACACGCTGACACAGACGTTGGCCATCGAAGCAGCGGTTGTCTGTGTGGCGTTCTTGGCTGTTGGGGTAGTGTTTGAATTGATGAGGTGAAACGGTGAACGCGAGTCTCGCGGTAGGAACAATCGCTGTAGTTGGCGCAATCGTCGCGATTGCTGGTTTTAGCCTCGGCTACTGGCTCAGGCAGCGCGAGCAGCGCGAGGCTCCGTCACAAAAACAACTGAAGAAGAGCGCGGCATTGGCCGGGGCGGGTGCCTTTGCGGCCCCGGGCCGCTAACCGCCTCGGCCAATTAGTCCGCTTTCAAACTTTGCCTCAACTTGCCGGGCTGGTTTCGGTAAAAACGGCGGATTTCTCAACCGATTCCTTATATTCCAGCTGCGTGCCATCAATTGCTTTGATTGCCTGCGCTACGCGCTGACCCAGCGTCCAGCTTGCTCGTGTTCCAGCCGGAACTTGAAATTCGTTCGATTGTGTTGGAGTGAATGTCCGTTCCGGGCCGCAGCCCGATCCCTTATTTGTTCTTACCTTTTGTTCGTTTGCTAATGGTGGCGATGGATAGCCAAGTAGCGCATTTTCAATACTTTGGCTAAGTATTGTAAACTCACGACTTGCGCTGGTCCCAAGTCTTTAGGTTTTCAAGACTTTGAGAAAAGTGGGGGGAGGGGGTAACCCGGGTACCCCTAAAACGGCAAGCGCTGGCTGCGGAATGGGATCTGCACCACGGCTTCGAGGTCGACCGCCGCGCCGTTCTTCCGTGCCGGCGTGAAGCGCCAGCGCTCGAAAGCGACGCGCGCATTTTCGTCGAGTCGCGCCTCGATGCCTTGCAGCACGCGCACCTCGGCCACGCTGCCATTGGCGCGGATGATCGCGTACAGCGTCACCACGCCCTCGACGCGCTGGCGCAACAGTTCCGCTGGATACTTCGGATCGACCTTGAACGTCGCGATGGGCGCGATCAGTTCGCCGGCACTGGTCTCTTTCATCTCGGCGAAACGGATCACGCAGCTGCCGCCGACCGAACCGAGATTCGGCATGTTCAGCTGCATCGAGTAGTACTTGCGCGTGCCGAAGACCGGATCATCGATCGCCGGCTGCGGTCGGCTCGGTGCAGCATTCGCCGCGCGCGCCGCTGCATCCGTGACGCTGCGCGGCAGCGTGAACGCATTTGCCGGCACGGCAGCGCGCAAAGCTGCCGGCGCTGACGGTCCTGCCGCGACCGGCAGCGCTGCGTTCGTCGCTTCGTGAGCCTCTGGTGGCGGCGAGATGCTGATGTTCGCCGCGCTGGCTGTATTGCTGCCGCTCGCACCGTTTCCGGATGCGCCACCTGCTGGTGCAGGCGCGCCGGAAGCATCGCCGCTGATGTTCGGTGTTCCCGGCGCATCAGCCTTGCCTCGCGGTGACAGCGCGAATTCGCCCGCGCGGCTTCCGCCCGGCATCTCGATCGGACCATTCGGCACGACCGGATCGAGCCCGAGCGCGAGGAAGCGCTGGCCGCCGCTTCCCGTCGTAGCCACGCTCGCCGGCGCAGCCACGGCGGAACGAGCGCCGGTCGGCGTCGGCAGGTT
>CAYWSH010000093.1:0-13734 GCA_964460655.1 uncultured Terriglobales bacterium
AGCTCTTTTCCACGATGTCCAGCGCCGTAGGCGCGTAATGTGATAGCCCGCCGCTGGGTGCCCCAGACGAGCTTCCTGCTCGTCTGGGTCTCTTTCTTGCGTCCGCTCATCCTGAGCGAGTCCCGAGCGCTGAGGCGCGAGGGCGAGTCGAAGGACCCCACGCCTGCCAGGCGCTAACGATGGCTCCGGTAGCTCTTTTCCACGATGTCCAGCGCCGTAGGCGCGTAATGTGATAGCCCGCCGCTTTAGCGGCGGGTCAGCGGAATAGGTGCCCGAGTCCCGTAGGGACGACACCTAAACATTCGCACACCGGAAACCCCGCCACCCCAGAAAATCCGCCGCACCGAACAAGCCTGAGGCTGGATTATTCGGTGTGGCGGATTTTCTGGGGTGGCGCTTAAGCCCGCAGAGCGATGCTGCAACCCACCGTTTCAATGGTCCGCATACTATATCTTTAAGCTTATAATACTGAAAACACCACAACTATAGCGCTTGACAGACGGGCCTTCCTCGCGTATCGTTTCGCCTTTTCATCGCCACAGCGATGAAAAGCGCTAAGTCCTTTGAATAACTGATTTTCCGTTAAACTCCTTTAGATCGCACTGACCACCAGGGAGGGGGAGGGGTATATGGCAAACGCAACAAAGTCAATCAAATCAACGAGTATGGCCGCGGCACACGCTGCACCACGCTGCGCTCACGTCCGTCTGAATGGCCAGCCGTGCGGCTCTCCCGCGCTTCAGGGCGAGTCGCTCTGCCATTTCCACTTCCACTACCGCGACCAGGTCGATCGACCCGGCGGCCCGCAATTCCCGCCACTCGAAGACGGTCTCGCCATCCAGTGCGCCATCAACCGCGTCCTTGAAGGCCTCGATACCGGCCTCATGAACATCAAGATCGCTAACTCCATGCTTTATGCCTTACAGACGGCTGCCTCGAACCTGCACAACCTGCGTCGCGACTTCGACGGCCAAGCCGTCTCGCCGCGTCGTCGCTCGACTCAACGGAAGCCCGTCGCGTCGGCTGACGCAGCGGCCCTGCCGGAGGTTTCAGGAACGAACGGCAACGGTCATCCGCTCGTCGCGAAGGCGTAGGCAGTGCGGTGCTCGTGTGGCACAGCCCGCCTCGGCTGTGCCATCAATAATGCGCGTCGTTGACCTCGATCCAGTATCCATCGGGGTCCTGGAAGTAGATCTGCTTCACGCCATCGGTCCGTACGTTCGGGGCTTTGCCCGCGGTGCGCAGGCCACGGTAGTCCACGTGCATCTGGTCGAGATGCTGCATGAACGCGGCGAGATCGGCGACACGGAACGCCAGGTGCACATTGATCTCGTTCTCGCGCGGCGTGGTGGCGCCGCCGATGACGTGGAGTTGTTGCGTAGGGCCGAGGCGGAACCAGACGTGGCGGTCGTCCTTGAAGGGGTCGGGCATGCGCTCGAGGCGCATGACCTTCTCGTAGAAGTCGGCGCTTTTCGGGAGATCGCGGACGTAGAGAGCGGAGTGGTCGATCGCCGGCCGCACTTTATCGTCAGCGGAGGGTTCACCCAGCATCACAGCGGCCAGCAGTAGTACGCACGCGATCATTACGCTGTTCATGCGCGGCATGGTACGGCAGCGCGAGAGTAAAATGGAAGGTTCGTCACCGCTCAGGAGACTTTGTTTATGGCCACGGTCCACGCGCCCAGTCCCGCCAAGACGTTCCGCAACGAGCCCATGGTCGATTTCACCAAGCCGGAGAACGTTCGCCGGATGCGCGACGCTATCGAGCGCGTGCGCGCCGAGTTGGGGCGCGAATACGACCTGGTGATCGGCGGCAAGCGCCTGCGCACGGAGAAGAAGATCCGCAGCATCAATCCGGCGCGGCCGTCGGAGCTTGTCGGGCTGCATCAGTGCGCCGGCGCGTTCGAGGTCCAGCCGGCGATGGACGCGGCGCTCCAGGCCTTTGAGACGTGGAAGCGCACGCCGTGGGAAGAGCGCGCGGCGCTGCTGTTCCGCGTGGCTGAGCTGCTGCGCCAGCGCAAGTTCGAGCTGTGCGCGTGGATGACGTTCGAGGTCGGCAAGAATTACGCCGAGGCCGACGCGGACCTGGCCGAGACCATCGACTTCGCCGAGTTCTACGCGCACGAGGCGCTGCGCATGGCCAAAGCCGAGCCGCCGGTACAGCTGCCCGGCGAGCGCGACCGGCTCTCCTACATTCCTCTCGGCGTGGGCGCGGTCATTCCGCCGTGGAATTTCCCCTGCGCCATCATGGCCGGCATGACGATGGCGGCGATCGTGTGCGGCAACACCGTCATCCTCAAGCCTTCGACGGAGTCGCCGACCATCGCAGCGCGCTTCTTCGAGCTGTTGCAGGAAGCGGGCATGCCCGATGGCGTGGTGAACTTCTGTCCCGGCGGCGGCGCCGATTTCGGCCAGAAGGTGGTGGACCATCCCAAGACGCGCTTCATCGCCTTCACCGGCTCGCGTGAGGTCGGGCTGCAGATCCATCAGAGCGCGGCACAGGCGAAGCCCGGCCAGATATGGATCAAGCGCACCGTGCTCGAAATGGGCGGCAAGGACGCCATCATCGTTGACGCGGACGCCGATCTCGACGCGGCGGTCGAAGGCGTCGCGGCTGCCGCTTTTGGCTTCAACGGGCAAAAATGCTCGGCGTGCTCGCGCCTCATCCTCGACGAAAAGGTGTATGACGTGTTCCTCGCGCGTCTCGTCGAGCGCACCAAGAAGATCGCGGTCGGCGACCCGGAAGAGAATTTCCCCATGGGCCCGGTGGTGAGCGAGAGCGCGATGAAGAAGATCCTGGAGTACATCGAGGTCGGTAAAGGCGAAGGCCGCTTGCTGACGGGCGGGGGACGTGCGACGGAAGCCGGCGACGGTTTCTTCATCCAGCCGACCATCCTTGCCGACATCAAGCCGGGTGCGCGGATCGAGCAGGAAGAGATCTTCGGGCCGGTGCTGGCGGTCATCAAGTCACGCGGCTTCGAAGACGCGTTGCGCATCGCCAACGATACCGAGTTCGGCCTGACCGGCGCGCTCTATTCGGGCTCGCCCGACAAGCTCGAACGTGCGCGCACCGATTTCCACGTCGGCAATCTGTACCTGAACCGCAAGTGCACGGGCGCGATCGTGGGCGCGCATCCGTTCGGCGGCTTCAACATGAGCGGGACGGATTCCAAGGCCGGCGGGCCGGACTACCTGTACCTGTTCACGCAGGCGAAGAGCATCGGCGAGAAAATGATTTAAGACGTCATCCTGAGGCCTGCTCTTGGCCGAAGGATCTACGGGTTTGGTTTTTCGATCGTCATCCTGAGGCCTGCCTTTGGCCGAAGGATCTACGGGTTTGGTTTTTGACGTGTCATCCTGAGGCCTGCCTTTGGCCGAAGGATCTACGGGTTTTATGTACGTCTATATCCTGACCAACAAGTCGCAGCATCCGTTCTACACCGGTGTTGCAAAGAGTGTCCGGAAGCGCTTGTGGGAGCACAAGAACGGCATCAAGTGCGAGTACACGTCGCGCTACAGAATGAACGTCCTCGTCTACTGCGAGCACTGGCAATCGCCCAAACGAGCCATCGCACGCGAGAAGCAGATCAAGGGCCTTACACGCGCGAAGAAGATACAGTTGATCGTCAGCATGAATCCCGAGTGGAAGGACTTAAGCGACGGCTGGTACGACGATGTCGTTTGGGAGTTCAGGGAACCCGTAGATCCTTCGGCCAAAGGCGGGCCTCAGGATGACGGCAGAAAAGCCAAGCCCGTAGGCTCTTCCGCCGGAGCAAGCGCGGCCTCAGGCTAGACGGACTAAGTAAGCATCAGGTTTGACATTGTTTTCACCGCTGCCGCAGAATTAGCGGCCTGAAGGGGATCGAGCGATGGCCAAGATCCTGTGTGTTGACGACGAGCCCCACGTAGTCACGCTGAAGTGTGCCATCCTCGAAGCGGCCGGGCACAACGTGACCGCGTCCACGTCCGCGAAGGACGCGATCGAAAAGCTGAAGAAGGATACCTACGACGCCGTCGTCACCGACTGGCGCCTAGGCGACGCTAATGGCCGCGCCATCGTGCAAGCCGCGAAGTCGCACTCGGCGATGCCGGTGGTCGTGGTGTCGGGTTACGTCTCCGAGGCTTTCCAGGCCGCCGAGCCGCTGGCCGACCTGTATCTGGAGAAGCCGGTGAACCCGGAAGAACTCGTCACCATCGTGAACGAGTTGCTCAAGACCGAGCGTCCTGAGGCCTAAGGGCTTTTTTTGGGGCTGCGCGCGGCATCCGCCAACTTGTGCCATACATCCTAGAGGGTGTTCCCCGAAATGCTCCCGGCAGCCCTGGAGCTACGCCGCAAGCTCGTTAAAGCCGCGCTTGTTGGCAGCCCCAGAGACGCCTTGCGAAGTGACGTCATGTTTGACGTGCGCGCCAATCCGCGAAAGAACGCCGAGATCGATCGTGGACTCGAGCTGGCCACGCTGGTGGAAAGCCTGCCCGATGGCGTGCTGATCGTCGACGAGCACGGCGTGATCCGCGAGGTGAACAGCGCGGCCAAGCGCCTGCTCGAGTACGAGAGCGAGCCCCTGCGCGGCGCGTCGCTGGCGCAGATCGCGGGACAGCCCGGCACCTCCGAGTCCGGCCAGACACCGATCGAGGAAATGCTGGTCGTGCGCGCGCTGCAGGGCGAGCACATCAGGGACCAACTGAAGGTGTTCCACAACAGCGCCGGCGATGAAGTCGAGGTGCTGCTCTCGGCGAACCCGCTCCAGCGCGGCGACACGATCGTGGGCGCCGTGCTGGTGATGCGCGATGTCACCGAGACGCGGCAGTTGCGGCGCAGCCTCGACGAGAGTGAGCGGCATAGCACCGTCGGGCATCTGGCCGCGGGCCTGGCACACGACTTCAACAACGTACTCGACGCTATCGACAAAGCGGCGGCGCTGCTGGAGATGCAGCCGCTAGTGAGCACTGAGCAGCGGCACGAGTACCTGCAGCTGATCCGCGAAGGGGTGCGCCGCGGCGCCGAGATCATGCACACGCTGCGGCTGTACCTGCGCGAGGGAGGACCGAAGCCCGCGCCGATGCGGATCGATGAGATGCTGCGCGACACGATCGAGCTGACGCGTCCGCTGTGGGAGGGAGCCGGACTGCACCTGCGGACGCACATCGAGCGCGTGCCGCCGGTGCGCGGACGCGCCACCGACTTGCGGCGCGTCTTCGCCAACCTGCTCATCAACGCCGTGGAAGCGACGCCGGCGGGTGGCGAGATCCGCGTGCGCTGCAACGCGCGCGGGTCTTCGGTCTTCGCGGTCGTGCAGGACACGGGCCGCGGCGTGCCACCGCACATCCAGAAGCAGATCTTCTATCCGTACTTCACGACGAAAGCGTCGGGCACGGGCCTGGGGCTGAGCGGCGCGCTGCGCATCGTGCACGCCCACGGTGGCGACGTGCGCCTGGAAAGCGCCGAAGGCCACGGCGCGCGCTTCACCGTCGAGTTACCGGCGATGCTGGAGCGCAACCACCAGCCGAATCACAACGGCAATGGCAACGGCGCGGGCGAAGTCCCGCGAGCAGCGTGAGGGAAAGTTTCAAGGAGAGTTTCAAGTTTCCAGTTTCTAGAAACCGGTCAAAATCAGTTTTGGCCACTAGCGACAGCGGCGGCAGCCTCGGCCAGGATGCGGTGGTGGATGGTGAAGAGCGCCAGCTCGAGCCGGTCGGAGACGCCGATCTTGTCGTAGATGTTGCGCAAATAATTCTTGATGACCTGCTCGGTGGTGCCGAGCTCGCTGGCGATGTCCTTGTTCTTGTAGCCCTGCACGATGAGGGCGACGATCTTGAGTTCTTTCTGGGTAAGGCGGTCGCGGACGCGCGCGCCGACCAGGTCGTTATCGGCGTTCTCCTTCGCGGCGGCCGTCGGCGGCAGGTAGGTCTCGCCCTTGGCGACTTTGCGGACGCACTGCACGAGCTCCGAGCCGGTCACGCTGCGGAAGACGACGCCGCCGGCGCCGAGCTCGGTGTACTTGCGACAGTCGTCGCCGTTCTCGGCCACGATGACGGTGCGCGCCTTGGCCTTACTGGCCGCGTCGATGATCTTCTTGGGCTCAGCGTGAAAATCGGAGCTGAGGAGCAGGACCGCCGGGCGGAACTTGTCTACCGAAGGAAGGAGCTGGTCCTCTACCTGGACCTGCGCGACCACGCGCAGATCATCTTCCACCGCCAGCACCTTGGCGGCGCCGGCGCGAAAGATAGCCTGGTTTTCCGCGAGAATGATCTTCAGCATTGCGACTCTCTATTCGGCCCGAACGAACTTGTAATCATCGATGATGCAAGCGATCCCCAGGCTCGTCGGGCGCCCACGGCGCGCTTTCGCGCCCTTATCCACGCGCACCACGCGGCCTTCACACTTGACCGTGACGTCGCGCTTCACGCCGAGCAACGCCTTGGGCAACGTGAGCTGGAACTTCAGCCGCGAACCGACCGCGAGCGAACTCTCGCCCGAGATGAACACGCCGGCCGCGCTCATGTCGTGCGTGAACGAGCGCTTCCGGCCGTCAATCTTGATCGGCAGCTGCAGCGGAAACCGCTGCCCGCTTCTTGTCTCGGACACCCCTGCCTCCACACGCCGGCCTGCCGGCGTCTTGGGGGAGTTGCGCCTTGCCCCTGACTCTGGGGTTTGCAAGTCGGTTTATATCATGGAATGTAAGGGCGGAATAGCCGGAAATGGGCCGTGAGTAAGGGATTTACCTTGTTTCTGTGGCTTCCGCCCCAACCGCTCGACGCGGCTGCCGGAAGGTAGGGAGACAGCACAAGAAGACAAACCCGTAGATACTTCGGCCATCCCGAAGCTTCGGGAGCGGGCTCAGGATGACGGCGCTAAGGGCTCGTAAAGCGCACGGCCAGGGTGCGGATCTCGTAGGGGCGGATGGCGACGGTGACCGAGCGCTTATCGGCGCTGAGCGGCAGAGCGCTCTCCTTCTTCTCCATCAGGTTGGTCTCGAAGGCCTCGGCCGCAGAGGCAGGGAGCTGGAGCTTGACGTCGGCGGGTTTGCCCGCGAATTCGTAGAAGCGGAAGAGGAGCGCGTCGTCGTCTTCGGCCTTTTTCATGACGGTGAGGATGACGTTGGCAGGCTCGAGCTGCGCGAAGGAGTGGCGCGCAGGCAGTGGGCCAGCATGCGTTTGCCCCGCGAAGACGAGCGCAGGATAGTTCAGCTCGTAGCCCTGGCGCATCGTGCCTCCGGTCTTCCAATCGCCGGCGTGCGGCAGGAGCGCGTAGGTGAATTCGTGGTGGCCCTGGTCGGTGACTGCGTCGGGATCGTCTTCGCGCCCGTTGGGATATGTAGCCGAGCGGAGCAGCGAGACACGCAGGACGCTGCCGACAGCGTCGTAACCGTACTTACTCGCGTTGAGCAGGCTGACGCCGTGCGCGTTGTCGCTGAGGTCGCCCCAACGCAGGGCAGGGACCTCGAACATCGCGCGCTCGGCGGGCGTGTTGCGCGTAGTCGGGCGCTGGATGGTGCCGTAGGGGATCTCGAAGGTCGCGCGCTCGGCTTTCGCGTCGGAGGTGACGCCGGCCTTGAGCAGGATGTGGTGCTCGTGCCAGTCGACTGCGGTCTCGATCTCGACGCGCGGCGAGCCGGCTTCGAGGCTGACAAGCTGCGTGATGGTCGAGTTCTGGAACCTGTGGCGGATGCGAAACGCGGCGCGCAGCGGGCCGCGTTCGCTGAGCGTGACTTCTTCCGGATGCGTGAGCTCCCAATGCTGCTCGTCGAATTTGATCTCCCAAGCGTCCTGGCGCGCGGGCTTGTCCACGAACGTCTGCAAGAGATTGCCACAGGAGTTGGGCGCGAGAGTTTCGATCCCACCCTGTCTCGCCAAGGGCGGGCGAGACAAGGGTGGGGCACCCGACGGGCGAGACACACCCGGATCGCTTGCATTCGCCGTCTTCGCAATCAAGCTCGTGATGCAGCCGGTTTTGGGATCGAGCGTCATGCGGAGGAATCCGTTCTCGAGCGTGTTGCCGGTGACCTTAAGCGATGACTCAGCGGCACGGGCTGCGGCAACCGGAACCACGTGAACGGTTGCGTAGCCAAGCGCAGGCAGCAACACCTCCACGCGCAATCTGGTCATGCCGGCGGCATCGCCCGCCGGCTGCGAAAGCAGCACTCGGTTCGCTGCGTCGCGGACCTCGAGCTTGACGCTCGTCGCCGGTGATGGAACTTCGAGCACCACCGAGGCAGCGCGCGGCCACGACAGGGAATTAAAGATGACGAACGGAGTGCCTTCGCCCAGGGTGTTGACCTGCGCGGCGAGCGCGTGCAGTGAATCGCGCAACACGGCGCCGTCCTCGAGCTTCGCGGTGTTCAGGTTCTCGGCGGCGTCTTTGTAATTCACTGCGATGCCGGAGCCGGGCATGATGTCGTGGAAATGGTCGAAGAGCACGCGGCGCCAGGACCGTTCGAGCTGCGCGCCTGGATACGGAAGGTGATGCAGGAAGGCGAGTGAGGAGAACTTCTCGGCGTTCTGCAGCTGCACTTCGGATTCGCGGATGAGCTTCTTCGTCTCCGACTGCGTGGTGTAGCAACCGCGGTGGTATTCGAGGTAGAGCTCGTTGTTCCACACGGGCGGTTTGAGGGCGCCGGACTTCACTTGTTTTTCGAGTTCGTCGAAAAACCTGCCGGCAGTGCTGTACTGGATCCTGGGAAAGATGGCGTTGGGGGCGCGCAGGCGCTCCAGTTCGTCGAGCATGGCGCGCGTCGGGCCGCCGCCGTGGTCGCCGACGCCGTAGAGATGCAGGACGCCGGGAAAGCCGGTGGCGGGCGCCCAGGCAGCGATGTCGCCAGCGATCTCGACCGGATCCACACCCTCGTTGTAGCGATGCGGGAAGTAGGTGAGGACGCGGCTGCCGTCGGGCGCTTGCCACCAGAAAAGCTTGTGCGGGAAGACGGTCGTCTCGTTCCACGACATTTTTTGCGTGACGAAGCGATCGAAACCGGAGCGCTTGTAGATCTGCGGCAACTGCCAGTTGTAGCCGAACGAGTCGGGATTCCAACCGAGGTTGACGTCAACGCCGAAGCGGCCCTTGAAGTAGCGCGTGCCGTAGAGCAACTGGCGAACCAGCGATTCGCCGTCGGGCAGATTCAGGTCAGGCTCGACCCACATTCCGCCGACAAGTTCCCACTTGCCCTCTTTCACGCGCTGCTGCAGCTGCCGGAAGAGCGCGGGATATTTTTCTTCCAGCCAGAGGAATGCCTGCGCGGTGCTCGCCGCGTAGGTGAAATCGGGGTACTCGCGGCCGAGTTGTGTAGCGGTGGTGAAGGTGTCGCGCACGACCTCGACGGTCTCGGTCCAGGGCCAGAGCCACGCCATGTCAATGTGCGAGTTGCCGACGGCATAGACGGTGAACTGCTGCATCCAGGCCCGTAGCGGCGCGAACTTTTCCTGCGCAGCGGCGAGGGAGCGCGTGAACGCTTGCTGGTCGCCGCGTTCGAGCGCAGCGAAATCGAGGGCGGCGACGGCGGCATCGAGTTGGTGACGATGTTGCTCGCTATTCTCTTTGTCGGCGCCGAGTAGGGCGAACGTCGTGGCGATGGCGGCGCGAATGGCGCCGGGATCGGGGTCAGCGTAATGGATGACGAGGCGAGCGTCCTGGAGTCGCGTGGCGTTCACCGCGACGACCATGCGCTCGCCGGGCGTGGCGTTTTGCGTCACGAGGATGGGCTGGAGCAGGCGGCCGACATCGCGTGCGACCTGCGAGCCATTCAGGAAGACGCGCACCGTGGGCGACTGCGTGCGCAGCGCGAGTTCGACACGCGTGCCGCGGAGATCTTTGCCTCCTGCCGCCGTCGGAATAACGATGGCCGAGCGATACCAGTGCATGTCGTTGCCAGCGCCTTGATTGCCGGCGAGCGGGGCGCGTTCCCATGCCGAGTCGTCGAGGGCGGGATCTTCGGGATGCGGCAGATCGGCGGCGTGCTGGCGCCAGTCGGTAAGGCGCACGGAGGTCATGGCGTCGAGGCGATCGAGAGTGGGTTGGTAGGGATTGGGCGGCGGTGGAGGCGGTGCGACGGGCTGGGCTGTCGCTATACATCCGACGAGCATGAGCATGAAGACTTGTGCAGCGAGTCTCACAAACCGTCCCTCAGGGGCTAAAGCCCAGGTTCATTCCGGCGCTAACGGCGCGGTCGCGCTGAAGCGCGAGTCAGGGCTTAAGCCCTGACCTACCGAGCCGCGCCCCTTCAAGGCAAGAGCGTGCCAGTGTAGTCGGGGAGGTCCGAGTTTGCGCAAGTAAACGCGGTGCGGTACCTTCTGCCGCCATGGATCGAAGAGAGTTTGTGAAAGCAAGCGGGGCGGTGCTGGCGGCGAGCGCGCTCGGTGAGGCAGTGCCGCTCGATCCCACCCTGTCCCGCCAAGAGCGGGCGGGACAAGGGCGGGGCACCCAGCGCACGGTGGTGCCGCTGAGCCAGGACTGGCGCTTCAGCCCCACGCGCAGCGCGGGCGACACAAGCGCCGCGTTCGACGACCGGAAGTTCGAGCTCGTCACATTGCCGCACACCAATAAGTTGCTGCCGTGGCACAGCTTCGACGAGAAGTCGTACCAGTTCAAATCCATCTATCGGAAGCACTTCACCCTCCCTGTGGCGGCGACAGCGGGAAGGCGCGTCTTCGTGGACTTTGAAGGCGCAATGACGGCGTCGACGGTGTGGCTGAATGGGCAGCGGCTCGGCGAATACAAAGGCGGCTACACGCCATTCAGCTTCGAATTGACGCCGCACCTGAGCACGACTGGCGAGAACGTGTTGGCGGTGGAACTGGATTCTTCCGAGTTGGCAGATACGCCGCCGTTCGGCGGGGCGATCGACTACCTGACGTTCGGCGGGATCTATCGCGAGGTGTGGCTGCGCGCTGTGCCGCAGACATACATCGAGAATGTGCGGACGCAGGCGAAAGATGTGCTGAGCGGAGCGCCGGGGCTGGAAGTAGAGGTGTTCGTTGCGGGTGGTGCCGAGCGCTTGCGCGCAATCGTGGAATTGCGTGACGGGCAAAGGGTGATCGGCACGGGCGACTCGCCCGTGCCCACCCAAGCGACAGCCGGGGCGGCTGTTGCCACACAGGCTGGGGAGACGGCTGTCGCCACACGGGTGGTGTTGGCGAAGCTGCAGGGGATCAAGTTGTGGGATTTGAATGCGCCGAATCTGTACACCGTGAGTGTGCGGCTGCAACAGGGCACGACGACGATCGACGAGTACGAGACGCGCATCGGGTTCCGCGATGCGAAGTTCACCGAACGCGGGTTCCAGTTGAACGGCAAAGTCGTGAAGCTGCGCGGGCTGAATCGTCACCAAACGTTCCCGTGGGTGGGACAGGCGATGGCGGCGCGCGGGCAGCGGCGCGATGCGTGGATACTGAAGAAAGAGCTGAAGATCAATATCGTGCGCACGTCGCACTATCCGCAGTCGCGACATTTCCTGGACGCGTGCGACGAACTCGGGCTGCTCGTGCTGGAAGAGATCCCCGGGTGGCAGCATGTCGGCAACGAAGAATGGCAGGAGCGCGCGGTGGACAATGTGCGTCGCATGGTGCGGCGCGATTGGAACCATCCGGCGATCATCTTGTGGGGCGTGCGCATCAACGAGTCGCGTGATGACCACAACTTTTACACGCGCACGAACGAAGTGGCGCGCGCTCTCGACCCGAGCCGGCAGACGGGCGGCATCCGCTACAACTACAGCTCGGAGCTGCTGGAAGACGTGTTCACGATGAACGATTTCGGTTTTCCGCTGCGGCCGCCGAACCATCCGCTGTACCTGAACACGGAGTTCGTGGGGCACACGTATCCGACGAAACCGAACGATCCGGGCGAGCGGCTGACGGAACACGGGTTGCGGCACGCGCGCATCCACGACCAATTGGCGAGCGACGCCCGCTATGCGGGCGGACTGGGATGGTGCGCGTTCGATTACGACACGCACAACAACTTCGGTTCTGGCGAGCGCGTGTGCTACCACGGCGTGAGCGACATCTTCCGCATCGCCAAGCCGGCGGCGTCGTTCTATCGGTCGCAGTGCGATCCGGCGGACGAGATCATCCTGGAGCCGGCATTCGATTGGAGCGCGCAGGGCGATTGGTCAGGACCGCTCGATGGCGAGCACCGCAACCCGATCATCTGGTCGAATTGCGAGCACGTGAAGGTATTCGTGGGTGATGAACTCGCGGCAGAAGCAGACGCGGATCGCGCGGGCTTCCCGAACCTCACTCATCCGCCGTTCAAGGTGACGCTGCGGCGCGTGCGCTTTCGCGACATGCGGATCGAGGGCTACATCGGTGGGAAGAAGGTCGCGGAGAAGATGCTCTCGAGCAAAGGCGTTGATGAGCGCTTCGAGTTGCGGGCTGACGACAGCGAGTTGCGCGCTGACGGCGCGGATGCGACGCGGCTCGTCTTTCGCGTGACCGATGAATTCGGCAACCAGCGGCGTTATACGAGCGGAGTGGTGACGTTCAAGGTCGAGGGACCAGCGGAGATCGTGGGCGACAATCCGTTCGCGCTGGTGGCAGGCTGCGGCGCGGTGTGGATCAAAGCCAAGCGGCAGGCGGGCGACGTCACGGTGACGGCGACGCACGCGGTGCTGGGTCAACAGCAGGTGCGGCTCGCAATAAAACCGTCCCTCGGCGGCTAAAGCCGTATTTGGAATGGCGCTCAAACGGCGCGGCTAAAGCCGCGCCCCTTCAAAGAGTCAGGAGTCTTGCTTGGAGAGATCAACGAGCGGCGCAGCTAGCGCCAGCACTCGTGGGGTCCTTCGACTCCGCGCTTGTCCCGCAAATCGGGACAAGCGCTGCGCTCAGGATGAGCGGAGCATTGAGTCAGGGCGAGTTCCTGAACGGCTACATCTCGCCGATGTCAACCATCTCTGATTCGGGCCGCCAGTCGGACTCGGGACGACTCTGCAGCAGGCGGGCGCAGCGGTTCCAGCGCAGGATGGCGTCGTCGTTGCCGTGGGGCCGGATCTTCTCGGCGGATTGGAAGAGCTTCATCGCTTCCTCCAGCAGCACGAGTACGGAGTGAGCCGGGCGGCCGACCTGAAGTTGCGCTTTGGCAGAGCGTTCGAGCACGAGGCCGCGGTAATACTGGCGTTCGTACTCGTCCTGCAGGCGGTCGAAGGCGGCCTCGGCTTCGGTGGCGCGATCGGAGGCAGCGCCGGTGAACTGGTCGGTTATGGCGAGACCGAGCAGCCGGAGTGCCGTCTGATTCTCGGGATCGACCGCGAGGACGTCGTGGCAGATCGACTCCGCTTCCTCCGGCTCGTTGAGCAGGCGATAGAGCTCCGCCTTCGCATTGGCTTCGGCGATGCCGTCGGGCGAGATGACTTTGAGTTTGAATTCCATCGCTGACTCCGTCTTGCCCGGTCGAGGGCGACCGGGCTCCATGATTCATTATTTGGCGCCGCGAATGGCGCGCACCAGGCGCAGCACCGGATCGTAAAACTCGTCGACCACGCGCTCCTTCAGCGGGATGATGGCGTTGTCGGTGATACGGATGCCTTCGGGGCAAACCTCGGTGCAGCATTTCGTGATGTTGCACAGGCCGATGCCGAGGTGGTCCTTGAGCAGAGCGGTGCGCGACGCGCCGTCGAGGGGATGCATCTCGAGCCCGGCAACGCGCACAAAGAAGCGCGGTCCGCCGAACTGCTCCTTCTTACTGTGGTCGCGCAGCACGTGGCAGACGTTCTGGCACAGGAAGCACTCGATGCACTTGCGGAA